>DAIUKO010000219.1:0-13023 GCA_036848175.1 Vicinamibacterales bacterium
CAGCGCCGGCGTCGTGTACGCGTCCGGCGATTCGAAGCGCGCCGACGTCGGCCGCTCCACGCGCCACACCGTCCGGCCGGTGGCCGCATCGATGCGCAGCAGATACGACGGATCGTCGGTGCGCATCCCGTGCAGGACCTGAACGAAGAGGGCATCGCCGACCAGAAGCGGCGACGATCCGTATCCCCAGTTGAGGCCGAAGCGTCCATAGTCTTTCTGGATGTCTCGCGTCCACTGTTCGTTGCCTTCGAGATCGAACGACTTGAGGATCCCGGTGCCGGTCATCACCCACACGTGGCGGCCGTCGGTCACCGGCGAGGGTGACGACATGTTCTGCTTCTGCATCCGCACGTTGCCGTCGCCGATGTGCTGCTTCCAGCGCAGGACGCCGCGCGTGCGATCGATGCACCACAGATGCAGCGAGCGGCCCTCGGCGACGCTCAGAAAGATCCGATCGCCCCAGACGATCGGCGTCGATCCCGACCACGCGGGCAGATCGAGCTTCCAGGTGATGTTCTCGGTCTTCGACCAGTGCACGGGAAGGTTTTTCTCGCCGCTCAGGCCGTTCGCCGACGGTCCGCGCCACTGCGGCCAGTTCTCGGCTGCCGGCGCCGCAGCCGCGGCGCAGAACAAGGCGAGAAATAAGGAAATCATTTTCATGACGGCTCCGACGATATCAATTCCGACGATATCAATGACGTTCACGACACGACGAGAGAGCGCGACATAAAGGAATCGTTTCCACGATCACGCCGACGATATCAATCCAGTCGACAACGCGACAACCGGTTGAGTGGTTCCCCCACTGATGAGCCATTCACCGGCGCGATGCCGGTGCCGTACCCTGCCGCCTACACTCCACCACAGCTGAAATGCATGTCGAGCCGCAGACGGTAACGAGCATGGCCACCGCTTACCTTTGTCAAGAAAAAAATATCGCCATTATCGAAATCTATGCAGCGTACGAAAAGCGTGAAAGCTCAGCGCGCGACAATCGGCCAGATGCGTGCTGTCCCATTGTGACCGCGCGAGAGTGTCGCGCTTGGTCGCGTGACGCGCTCCTCGCTGCTTGATAGTACGCGTAGATGGTTCCCGTATGTAACGAACGCACCAGCTCGAATCACCAACCATGACATTTCGTACTTGAACGACCGTGGACATTGCACAAACATACCGGCGCTCTCGACGACCGCAGACGTCGATGTTGTGGGAATACGACCGCCCCGATGAGAGCCGACCTTCGAGGACCTCGCGTAACGTAGCCCGCTCGAGCGGACGATGGATAGCTGCCGGCGTGGTCGCCTTCCTGGCGACGGCTGGTGCGGCCTCGTCATCCGCCCAAATCATTCCGCCTGACCTGCTGTTCACACGGCAGTGCAGCAGCTGCCACACGATCGGCAAAGGCGATCTGATCGGTCCCGATCTCAAAGGCGTCACCGCCCGGCACGATCGTGCGTGGCTGCTCCGCTTCATCCGCTCCTCGCGCGAAGTCATCGAGTCGGGCGATGAGACGGCCACGACGCTGTTCAAACGCTACAAGCAGCAGCGGATGCCGGATCACGACTTCACGCCGGCGCAGATCGATGCGCTGCTCGAATACGTCTCGACGGTGAAGTCAGCAGCGGCCGACACGCGCTCGGCGGAGGAGGCGACCGAGGCCGACGTCCGGCTCGGCTTCGATCTGTTCGTCGGCCGCGCACCGCTGACGACGAAAGCGCCGTGCGGCGCGTGCCACAGCATCCGTCATCCCCTCGTCGACTGGACGACGACGATGGCGACCTTTGCGCCGGAGTTGTCGCTCGTCTACGAGCAGTACAAGGACAAACCGCTGGCGGCGTTCCTGCGCGCCCCGTGCTGTTCGCGACGGCCCGACGCACCGCTCACTCACATCCTGGCACCGAACGAGTCGTTTGCGGTGCGCGCATTTCTGCGCGATGCAGCGCGCCAGCGGTGAACCCTATGGGACGAGACGTGGACTTTTGGCTGTTCGGCATCTGGCCCTACATCGCCGCGGTCAGCGTGGCGATTGGACCCCTCGCGCACGGTCTCGGTGCGTGGCGATCGCACGCCGACCTCGAGCGTGAATTCGCCACCAGCCGCGAGTGGCTGTGGGGTGACGCGTTGTGGCGCGGCGGCGTCGCGTCGGTCCTGCTCGGACATCTCCTGATCCTGGCGTTTCCGGCAAGCGTTCTGGCCTGGAACCGGAGCTCGTTCCGCTTGCTCGCGCTCGAAGGCAGCTTGCTGGTCGCGACCGTCCTCGCCGTCACCGGCCTCGCCGGACTCTTGACGCACAACATCAAGCGCTGGCGGATGCGCCACGCGCACGCCGAATCGGCGGTGATGGCCCTGGCGACGCTGGCGATGATTTCCGGCTTGCTGCTCGCCGTCGTCGAGCGGTGGGCCTCGTCATGGTCCGCGGTCACGTGGCCGGTCTATCTGACCTCGATTGTCGGCCTGAATCCCGACGTGACCGTCGTCGCCGAGATGCCGTACCTGGTCAGGCTGCACTTCGCGAGCGCGTTGGCGCTGATCACGGTGCTGCCCTTCACGCCGGCGGTCGCGCTGGTGATTTATCCGCTGACGCGCGTCATCCGGGTCGGCGTACGGATCGGATTCAGCCATTGACAGTGACGCGCGCGCGAGTCGCACTCCTGATCATCGCCATCGCCGTCGTCACCGCCGGTGCCTTCGGTGCGGACGCCGTCCAGCGCGTCGGCGTGCATCGCGGCTTCGCGCCCGAGCAACCGATCGCGTTCTCGCACAAGCTGCATGCCGGCGAGTCGCAGATCCCATGCTTGTACTGTCATTTCGCCGCGACGCGAAGCCGCCATGCCGGCATTCCGCCGCTCAACGTCTGCATGAATTGCCACGCCATCCTCCAGAAGAGGACGCGCGACATCGAGCGCCTCAAGGAAAGCGTTCAGCAGCGGCGTCCGATCGCCTGGACCAAGGTCCATTCGCTTCCCGATTTCGTGTACTTCAATCACAGCCAGCACCTCCTCGGCGGCGTCGCCTGCCGCGAATGTCACGGCGCCGTCGAATCGATGGACCGCGTTCGCCAGGAAGCTCCATTGACGATGGGCTGGTGCATCGACTGCCATCGCCAGCGCGCCGCCGCGCACGCCGGCTCGACGCCCAGCACCGACTGCGGGCGCTGTCACTACTGATATGTCCAACCCCCTGCCGAACGGTCCGCCGGCGATACGTGCGATTGCGCTCAAGGAGATCACCGCGGAGTCTTCGACGAGCCGGCGCGACTTTCTCGCGAGCATGGGCTTCACGCTCACCGCGGCGCTCGCGGCGTGCTCGCGCGCGCCCCTCGAGCAGGCGATTCCGCTCCTCAATCAGCCCGAGGAGCTGACGCCGGGGGTGCCGAACTACTACGCGACGACGTGCGCTGGATGCACGAGCGCCTGCGCGCTGGTCGTCACGACTCGCGACGGCCGTCCGATCAAGATCGAAGGCAACCCGAGCTCTTCGTTGTTCGGCGGCGGCACCTGTGCGGTCGGGCAGGCGAGCGTGCTCTCGCTCTACGACGAACACCGCTTCAAGACACCGCTGCTGCACGGACAGCCGGCGTCGTGGGACGACGTCGACGCGCACGTCGAGGCGCGGCTCGCCGCGGCCGACGCCGATCGGCGATCGATCGTGCTCGTCTCGAGCACGATCGTCAGCCCGTCCACGCGATCCATCGTCGGCAGGTGGCACGAACGCTACCGCACCTTCCGCCACCTCACCTACGACAGCATCTCCTACGCCGCCATTCGCGAGGCCAACCGCGCATCCTTCGGCATCGCCGCAATCCCGCACTATCAATTCGATCGCGCGCAGTTGATCGTCAGCTTCGGCGCCGATTTCCTGGGAACGTGGCTCTCGCCGGTGGAGTTCACGAGACAGTACACGGCCGCGCGCCGTCCGCACGGCGATACGCCGATGTGTCAGCACGTTCAGTTCGAAGCGCGGCTCTCGATGACCGGCGCGAACGCGGATTTGCGCGTGCCCGTGGATCCGTCGAGCGAGGGGCTCGTCGCCGCGGAGCTTCTCGGCCGCCTGCTGCGCCTCGCGGCGATCCCGATCGATGCCGATCCGCCGCGCTCCCCTGTTGATCCCCGCGTGCTCGATCGGATCGCGGACCAGTTGTGGCGGCAGCGAGGCCGATCCCTCGTCGTCAGCGGAGCGAACGACGTGCCGACGCAGATCGTCGTGAACGCCATCAACGCGCTCCTCGGCAGCTACTCCACGACCATCGATCTCCACACGCCGTCGTTGCAGAAGCAGGGTGATGACGCGCCGGTGGCGGCGCTGATGGACGACATGCGGCGAGGGAACGTCGGAGTCCTGATCCTGTACGGCGTCAACCCGGCTTACGACTATGCGGAGGCGGTGCGGTTCGTCGCCGACCTCGAGAAGGTCCCGCTTGTCGTGGCCATCACGGATCGCCCCGACGAGACCACGCAGTACGCGCACGTCGTGTGTCCGGACCACCACTACCTCGAGGCGTGGTCCGACGCCGAGCCCGTACAAGGGTTTTACAGCCTGGCGCAACCGACGATCCGGCCGCTCTTCGACACGCGCGCCGCGCAGGCCAGCCTGCTGAAGTGGATCGGCGCGACGCCCGACTTCCCGTCCTACATTCGACAGTTCTGGCGAACCGACATCTTCCCGCGGCAGACGCGCGTCGGCTCGTTCGATGAGTTCTGGAACCACGCCGTGCACGATGGCGTCGTCGACATCGAGCCGCAACGGCGGCCAGCGACGTCGACGATCGACCAGTTGACGCATCCGGAGATCTGGCGGCCCGCGGTTCGCGCGATCGAAACGCGCTCTCGAGCCGCTCGAGCGTCCACGTCGGCCGGGCGCTATGAGCTCGTGATGCATGAAACCGTCGCGCTCCGCGACGGGCGGCATGCGAACAACCCCTGGCTGCAGGAAATGCCCGATCCGGTGACGTCGCAGACGTGGGGGAACTGCGCGGCCATCGCTCCGTCGGTTGCCGCCGCGCTGGGCCTCGAAAGCGGCGACGTCGTCAGGATCGCGAGCGATCGAGCGCACGTCGAGCTACCGGTCTACGTCCAGCGCGGACAGGCGGCCGGCTGCGTGATGCTCGGACTCGGCTACGGCCGTACGCACGCCGGCAAAGTCGGTCGCCTGGCTGGCGTGAATACGTTTCCCTTCGTGCAACTCGTGGACGGCCGGCGCGAGTACCACGTCTCGAGCGCGACGATGACGAAAACGGGGCGTCGCGAGCCTCTGGCGCTCACGCAGCTTCATCAAACGCTCGAGGGCCGTCCGATCGTCAAAGAGATCACGCTGGCGTCGCTTCGCGCGCAGCCCGAGAACGAGCGGCGCGAGGCAGACCATCTGCTCTCGCTCTGGGACGAGCCGGCGCCGGACCATCAGACGCATCGGTGGGGACTGAGCATCGATCTGACGGCGTGCACCGGCTGCTCCGCCTGCGTGGTCGCCTGCCAGGCCGAGAACAACGTCCCGGTGGTCGGCAAGGACGAAGTGCTGCGCGCGCGCGAGATGCACTGGCTCCGCATCGACCGGTACCAGACCGAATCCGCCGCCGGCGTGCAGACGGTTTTCCAGCCGATGATGTGCCAGCACTGCGGTCACGCGCCGTGCGAGACGGTGTGTCCGGTGCTCGCGACGGTCCACAGCAGTGAAGGCATCAACCAGCAGGTCTACAACCGGTGCATCGGCACGCGCTACTGCGCGAACAACTGCCCGTACAAGGTGCGCCGCTTCAACTGGTTCCAGTACGCGAACAACGCACGCTTCGACTACACGATGAACGACCGGCTCGAAGCGATGGTGCTGAACCCGGATGTCGTGGTGCGCTCGCGCGGCGTGATGGAGAAATGCAGCCTCTGCACGCAGCGGATCCAGGCGGGCAAGCTCCACGCGCACGCCGAGCGCCGCGACGTGCACGACGGCGACATCAAGACGGCGTGTCAGCAGGCCTGTCCGGCGGACGCGATCGTGTTCGGCGATCTCCACGACCCCCAGAGTCGAATCGCACAACTCGTCCGCGACGGACGCACGTATCGGGTCCTCGAAGAGCTCGGCACGCGACCGAATGTGTCGTATCTGGCGAAGGTGCGCAGTCCAGTGGAGGGCGGGCCGTCATGATGACGACGACGGCTGCGCGGTCGCCGTGGAGCGAGGTCGAGCGGTCGCCGATTGCGGACGAGACGTGGCTCGAAGGCGAGCTCTCTCCGCATCGGATTGCCGATGACATCGCGCGGCCGCTCGAGAATCGGCCGACCGCCGGATGGTGGGCATCCCTGGCGGCGTCGGTCGCCGCTCTGGCGCTGGGCGTCGGCATGGTCACGTATCAGATCGCCGTCGGCATCGGCGTCTGGGGGCTGAACAACGCCGTCGGCTGGGCCTTCGACATCACGAACTTCGTCTTCTGGATCGGGATCGGCCACGCCGGCACGTTGATCTCCGCCATCCTGCTGCTCTTTCGTCAGTCGTGGCGGACCTCGGTGAACCGCTCGGCCGAGGCGATGACGATCTTCGCGGTGATGTGCGCGGCGATGTTTCCGCTCATTCACATGGGCCGGCCGTGGCTCGCGTTCTGGGTCCTCCCGTATCCAAACGGGCGCGGGCCGCTGTGGGTGAACTTTCGATCGCCGCTGCTGTGGGACGTCTTCGCCATCAACACGTACTTGATCGTCTCGGCGGTGTTCTGGTTTCTCGGCATGATCCCCGATTTCGCGCTGCTCCGCGACCGCTCCTCCGGCATCACGCGATCGATCTACAACGCGCTCAGCTTCGGCTGGAACGGCAGCGCGCGGACGTGGTCGCGCTACGAAACGTTGACGATGGTGCTGGCGGGGCTGGCGACGCCGCTGGTGATCTCGGTCCATTCGATCGTCAGCATGGACTTCGCGACGTCGCTGCTCCCCGGCTGGCACACGACGCTGTTTCCGCCGTACTTCGTTGCGGGCGCCGTGTTCTCCGGGTTCGGCATGGTGACGCTGCTGCTGATCATCGCGCGTTCCGCGATGCGTCTTCATTCGTACATCACCGTGAAGCATCTCGATCGCATGGCGTGCATCATGCTGTTCACGGGATCGCTCGTCGGCTTCTCGTATCTCACCGAGCTCTTCGCCGCGTGGTACGGCGAGAACCTGTACGAGCAAGCGACGTTCGTCAACCGTCTCACCGGTCCCTACGGGTGGGCGTTCTGGACCATGTTCGCGTGCAACGTGATCGTGCCGCAGACGCTGTGGCTGCGCCGCGTCCGGCGAACGCCGGCGATCCTCGCCATCGTCGCGCTGCTGGTGAACGTCGGCATGTGGTTCGAACGCTTCGTCATCATTGTTACATCGTTGCACCACGCCTACCTGCCGTCGGGCTGGGCGATGTACAAGCCGACGGTCGTCGAAGTCGGGACGTTGATCGGCAGCTTCGGGCTGTTCTTCACGTGCTTCCTCCTCTTCATTCGCTTCCTGCCGATGATCGCGATCTGGGAAGTGAGCGGAATGGCCGGCAGCCACAACGGAGCGGCGGTCCTCGATGCGGTCAAGAGCGCGCGCGCTCAAGGTTCGACGGTCGTCGACGTCTACACGCCGTATCCGGTGCACGCGCTCGACAAGGCGCTGGGCCTGCCGCGGTCGCGGCTGCCGCTCGTGGCCTTCGCCGCCGGCGCCGCCGGCGCAGCGGGGGCGATGGGTTTTCAAGTGTGGGCGTCGGCGTTCGACTGGCCGCTCGATGTCGGCGGCAAGCCGCTGAATTCGGCGCTGGCATTCGTGCCGATCACGTTCGAGATCACCATACTGCTCGCGGCGCTGGCGGTGACTGGCGCGTTCTTCTGGCGATGCCGGTTGTTCCCCGGCGCCACCGCGACCAGGGGACAGACGAGGAGCATGGACGGGTTCGTGCTCGCCTTGCGAGTACCCGATCAGTCCGCCGCTTCGCGGAGGCGCCGCGGCTGGCGGCACGGCGTCGGCGTGCTGTTGTGCCTCGCGGTCTGGCAGAGCGGATGCCGCGGCGACGCGCGCGTCCGCGCCTACGAATACATGCCCGACATGGCGAGGTCGGTTCCGTACGACAGCTTCGCCGCCAATCCGGTGACGCGCAATGGCCAGACGCTGCAGACGCCGCCGCCGGGCACGATCGCGCGCGGTTTTCTGCCGCTCGGGTACCAAGCGACGGCGGCCGACGCCGTGCGCGCCGGACAGGAGCTTCGCAGTCCGATCGCGGCGACTGACGAGACGCGGCACGAGGGACGACGGCTCTTCGAAACGTTCTGCGCCGTCTGCCACGGCGTCAACGGCGATGGCGACGGTCCGCTCGTGCCGAAGATTCCCAATCCTCCGGCGTACTCGTCCACGGCCGTCCGCATGCTCCCGGCCGGTCATCTGTTCCACGTGATCACGTACGGATCCGGCCGGATGCCGTCGTATGCGTCGCAGCTCACGCGCGAGGAACGCTGGAAGATCGTCGCTCACGTCCAGGAGCTTCAACTCCGAGGGTCGCCGCGATGAACGAGACACGTTCGTTGGCGACGTGGCCGCGCAGTCAGGCGGCGGCGTTCGGCGTCGCACTCGCCGGCATGGCCGCTGCGCTCGTGGCGCTCGCCGCGGATCCGGTGCGTGCCTGGTCGCATCTGCTGCTCGACACGTTTTATCTCTTGTCGGTCTCGCTGGCGGCGCTGCTCTTCGTCGCCATCCAGTTTTTGTCTGCGGCGCGATGGTCCGCGTGCCTGCGCCGCATCCCCGAAGCATTGATGGCGACGCTGCCAGCGGCGGCGGTGCTGATGCTGTCGCTCACGGTCATGCGCGGCGTCATCGCGCCATCGCGCCACAACGAGCCGGTCGCCTCGTCGGCGAAGGCGTTTTACCTGTCGATGCCGTTCATGGCCGCACGCGCGGCGGTGGTGCTTGGCGTGTGGGTGTGGCTGGCGTCGCTCGTCCGCCGGACGTCGCTCGTCGAGGATGCGGACGGCGGCTCCATTCATCACCAGCGGATCAAACGCTATTCAGCGATCGCGGTGGTGGCGTTCGCCATCACCTTCTCGATCGCGTCGGTGGACTGGCTGATGTCGCTCGATGCGCACTGGGTCAGCACGCTGTTCGCCGTGTATCTGTTCGGTGGATTGATGGTTCATGGCGTTGCGGCGGTGACCTTCGTCGCCGCCGTGCTTCACTCGAGCGACCGCGCCTCGTTCGTCACCAAGGAGCACCTCCACGATCTCGGCCGGCTGCTCTTCGGCTTCAGCACGTTCTGGGCGTATCTCTGGTTCAGTCAGTACCTTCTGATCTGGTACGGCAACATTCCCGAAGAGGCCGGTCACTACGCGACGCGCACCAGCGCGGCATGGCTGCCGCTCTTCTGGACCAACCTGATCGTGAACTGGGTGGTGCCGTTCGTGGCGCTGCTCCCGCGGGCGACGAAACGTAACCCGCGGGTTCTGATCGGGATCGCCTCGACGGTGCTCGCCGGCCGATGGCTCGATCTGTACCTCGTCATCCTCCCGGAAACGACTGCACGGCCACAGTTCGGACTCGTGGAAGTCGCCACCGCGCTTGGCGCAGCGGGCCTGCTGATCGGCTTCACGATGCGCGCGCTGGCCGCCGCACCGCTCGTGCCGGCGAACGATCCGTTTCTGGCCGCAAGCCTCGAGCATTCGACATGATGCGATCGACTCTGCACCTCGTGCTCTGGCTCGTTCTGACCGCCGGTCTGGCTGTCCTCGTGTATCGTGCACCGGCCGCCGATACGGAGCTGCCCAACCGGATGCCGGAAGCGCCGCCGTATGTCACCGCCGAAGCGCACAGCTTCTCGCCGCCGTTCGAAGACTACTGGGAGACGATCGACCATCCGGGACAGTGCCAGACATGCCACGCGCGGATCTTCGCGGAGTGGAACGGATCGATGATGTCCAACGCGTGGCGCGATCCGGTGTGGCGCAGCGCGTTCCTGCTCTCGGCGCGCCAGACGTCGACCGACGGCGACTGCGATCTGCCGTCGCCGCCCGATCGCACGGCGAAAGCGTCGCTGAATCCGTTCGCGCAGCCGAGCGCCTGCACCTCGAAATTCGATCTCGGCGGCCGGACCTACGGGTTGTCGCAGCGCGGCTCGCTCATGGACGGGTTCTGCTCGCGCTGCCACATGCCGAGCAACTACGTCGACAACGTGCCGCCGCGGTTGATCTCGTACGACGCGTCGACCGGCCGTCAGCACGGACGGCTCAATCCAGGGTTCGTGCCCACCTCCGACAACGGCACCGGTCTGGCGTTCGCCACGGTGCCCGCCGAGATCCGCAACACCGAGTCGGGCAAGCAGGGGGTGGCGTGCGCGATCTGCCACACCCTGGCGGCAACGCGCGACATGCCGTTTCAAACGCACACGCGCAGCGGCGGACAGCCGGAATACCTGCCCGTCCTGCACGCACGTTCGCGCGCCGCCGAACTGCCCGATATTTCACAGGACATGCTCGACGTCCCGGACGCAACGCGGACGAATCTTGGCTACGCCGTGGGATCCGGATCGTTCCGCCTCTCGCCGCACGCAATCGGCTTCCCGGAGCGGTTCGGGCCGCTGTCGGCGCACCCGCGCGCCGATCGCGATGCCTACGTGAACGAAGTGTTCAGGCAGGATCGACCCGGCGAGCGGGTGGACTCCTCGAAGCATTCGGCCTACGGACACGTGCTCACGACGCGCGCGGAATTCTGCGGCGTGTGCCACGACGTCACCAACCCGCTGACGATCAAGAACGCCGCCGGCCGATGGGTCGGCGGATTCCCGATCGAGCGCACCTACACCGAGTGGTCGACCAGCCGCTACGCCGACCGGCCCGGCAACCGCTATTTCGATCCGGCCTACAAACGCGACTGCCAGACCTGCCACATGCAGCAGCACTTCGGGCAGCCGGGGACGGCGCAGACGCTCTACGAGAACGGACAGCCGACGCCGCCGCTCGTCGATCGCGTGTCGATCGACAGCCCGCCGCGGACGTACTTCAGCCATCACTTCATCGGCGGCAATGCCTACGTGCCCGGAATGATCGGCGCGAGCCTCGACGAAGTGGGCCGCGTCGAGCAATATCCGGAGCTATCGATTTTCAGTTTTTCTTCGGCCGATCCGCGCAGTCCGTACCACAACGCGTTCTGGGTGAACGTCGGCGATCGCGGCCGGCAGACGCACCACGCGCGGCTCGCCTGGGACCGGCTCCGTCACGTGCTCGATCTGAATCTCGCCGCGAGTGGCCGCGTCGGCGGACGCGTGCCGCTCACGATCAGCGTCACCAACAGCGGCAGCGGCCACAACTTTCCGACCGGGTTTCCGGAAGGACGCGTCGCGTGGCTGGCCGTGCACGCCTTCGACCTCGCCACCGGGCGTGAGCTGATGATCGAGGATTCGACGTGGGGCCGGCGCTCGCTCGGCGTGGGCGGGTTGACGGCGAAGAAGATGCGCGACCCGAACTATCCGGCGTGCGACTGGACGATTCCCGCCGGCTCTCCCGATCCGTACGCCGTGCAATTCAAGGCGGTCGCGTCGCTTGGAGACGGCTGCCCGACCCTCGACCTCGTCTACGCGCACGCGCTCAATCTCGCCGTGAATCGCGACGGCCTGCCGGTGGATGCCAACGGTCAGATCATCGATCGATCGGCGCCGTATCGGACGCCGGTTTACGCGGATCGCGACGGCAACGGAGATCCGTACGGCGACGCCTATCTTCGTGACAGCCGGTTGCGGCCGCTGCCGCACGCCGCCGCGACCGCCGCCGTCGATCGCTACGCCGTCGTCGTGCCGCCTGACGTGGAAGGACCGATCGCCGTCGTCGCAGCCGTGTACTACCAGTCGGTTGAGGCCGTGGCGGCGCAGAAGCTGCTCGGGAATCTCGCCGACCTCGACACGGACGGCGTGATCGAAGCCTGCGTCCTCGGCGGCGCCTGCGACGGCCGCGTCCCGTCAAGCGAGCCGGCCGTCGTCGAAGGCGCGCCGCCGGTGCCGATGACGGTGCGAACCGAAGTCGTCCATCTCCGCCGCGATCGAGCGCCACGCGCGGCTCCGGAGATCGTCCGGCGCTATCCTGAACCGGATTCGACGAACGCGGCGCCGGACGCAGTCGTGAAGGTCAGTTTCTCGGAGCCGGTCACCGGCGTCGACGCACGCACGTTGACGCTGACCGATCCCACCGGCGCGCGCGTGCCCGCATCGGTCGATCAAATCGGCGACGGCACGTGGGGCCTGTTCGCGGACAACGTCTTCCTTCATGCAGGCGGCACGTATCGAGTCCGGCTGGCCGCGGGCGTGTGCAACGCCGACCGCGTCTGCACCACGCAGGCCGCCTCGTGGCAGTTCCAGATCGCGGCCGGCGCCGATCCGGTGAGCGCCGACACCCGCGTGCCCCTGGGTTTCCCGCCGCGTCCGCGCGGCCGTTGAGACCCAACGAATGATCGACGGTAACAGATAGGAGCTTCGACATGCGCATTCGGAACGTCGCTCGCCTCGTGTCTCGGGTTTCGTGGATGGTGGTCGCGATTCTGTTCGCATCGGGTTCGCAGGCGTCGGCGCAGGATCGGCTCGGCGGTCACTTCGGCTTCGTGATCCCGCTGGTCACGCGGGCCGACGGCGTCACGACGACGGTTGGAGACGACTTCAAGATTGGCTTCCCGATGGGCATCACCGTGAAGAAGACTGATAAGGTGGCGTTCGATCTCGAGCTCGTGCCCGTGATTCAGAACGAGCCGTTGAATATCTCGCTGACGGTCCATCCCGGCGTCCTCTTTCCTCTGCAGCATTCGCTCACTACCGGCGTGCGGATGGCGTTCGATGTCAATGCCGCATCGTGGGGCTTCACGCCGCTCCTCGCGCGCAGCTTTCCGCTGAAGGGCGGCTGCGCCTTCTTCGCCGAAGTGGATGTGCCGATCAGGTTCCAGGAAGCCGCAGACGGTCACGGCTTCACAGCCGTGACGCTCGCGGCACATTTCGGACTGGGGTTCTGATTCCGGGGAACGGAGGTCGACGGAGTCAACGGAGTTCACAAACGGAGGAACGGAG
>DAIUKO010000220.1:0-1094 GCA_036848175.1 Vicinamibacterales bacterium
TAGCGCGGCACCAACGGGTCCACCAGCTGAGACCAGGCTTCGATGCCGCCGCGCAGGTTGTAGAGACGTCGAAAGCCGTGGCTCAGAAAGTATTCCGCAGCCATTTGACTGCGAATGCCGTGGTGGCACTGAAACACGAGGGTCGTGTCGCGATCCAGCGTGAGCAACTGATCGTGATAGGCCTGGTCGAGCAGCCGCGATCCCTCGATGCGTGCGAACGCGCGCTCATCGTCGGTGCGCACGTCGACGAACTCGAACGCCCGGCCGCTGTCGATCATCTCCTTGAGCTCCGGTGCCGAGAGCTGGATCACGCGCACCGGTTCATCCGGACTCGTCATCAGTCGGGCCCTAGGGTTTGGGAATTCTCACCGTGCTGATCATCAGGCTGCCGCTCGCCACGTAGACGAGCGCGAGCGGATGCAGCACGATCGGCCCGATGCGGTAGGCGCCGAACCAGAAATTGTCGTCGAACCGTCCGAGCTGGAACGCCGCGCCGAGGAGCGCGACGATGAGCACGCTGGTGGGAATCGGCGTCCCTTCGAAATACTTCACCTTGCCGGTCTCGCTGTCGGCGAGCGCCTCGGCGGTCACGTTGAACCGCGCCAGACGGCTGACGCCGCAGACGACAAAATAGATCAGACACACCATGTCCCAGCCGCCGCGCAGCCCGAGCGTGAAGCCGAGCACGGCCGGCGCCACGCCGAACGAAATCACGTCCGACAGCGAATCGAGATCCGCGCCGAGGATCGACTGGCGACCGGGGTTCAGTCGCGCGACGTAGCCGTCGAGCACGTCGAATGCGAGCGCGAGCGGCAGAAGGAAGAATGCCGTCCACAGAAACTTGCGGTTGTCGGCCGCGATGTAGTCGAGGCAGAGAAAGATGCAGATCGTCCCGCACGCGGCATTGGCAACCGTCAGCGCGTCGGCCGCCGTGTACGACCGCAGCATCGACAGATGCCGGCGCGGCGTGGCCATCAGGATCCTGCGAGGCCAAGGAACACGACGACTGACCGATTGAGCCTCGTCATGTCTTGATCCGACAACCGGCCGATTTGGCGGCCGACTCGCGTTTTTGAAACCGTCGTCATTTTGTC
>DAIUKO010000220.1:1194-12955 GCA_036848175.1 Vicinamibacterales bacterium
AGTCGTCAGTCCGAGGCCCAGTTCAGGCCGGCACGGTTTCGGAGGCGACGCGGAACGGCTCCGAATCCGGAATCGAGAAGTTGAGCTTTTCGAATCCAATGACCCGGCCGGTCGCATCTTTCATCAGGACGACTTCGTCACCGGTCTCTTCACAGACGTATTCTCGCGACATGTCTGTGAACCACACGGTCAACGTGTGTCCCTCACGGTCATAGAACACCTTCACTTCGGCCATATGCGTGTGCCTTCCTTGATGGCGTCCGTTGGATACGCCGTGATCAGAAATCCGTCGGTCTCCGCTTGCTTGCTTCTTGTCCAACCAGTTTTAGTGTATCCACTCAGCCGCCGTTTGGCATTACGATGAGCCTCTTCATTGCGGATTGAGGATTGCGGATTGCGGATTGAGGGTTGCGGATTGATCTCAATCCGTCCATTGACCGAGGAGGCTCGTTATGTCAGTCGACCGCCGCCAGTTCCTGTTGAGCGCCGCCGCACTGGCCGCCTCGGCGCGCCCGGCGTCGCCCCACGAGATTCCCGCGGAGGGATCGATCTTTCCTCCGTCGGTGCGCGCGGACTTCCCGATCGCGTCAGCACAGACGTATCTGAATTCCGCCGCGATTCATCCGATGAGCGTGCCTTGTTCCGAGGCGCTGACCAGGCACATCGCGTTCAGGTTGAAAGGCGGCGGAGAAGGACGCGCCGACTTCGGTGACGAGCAGCAGAAGGAGCTCAAGCGGCGGTTCGCGCAACTGATTGGCGCGAAGCCCGACGAGATCGCCTTCACCCAGAACACCTCCGACGGCGAGAACATCGTCGTCATGGGAATGGATTTGCCCAAACGCGGCGGCAACGTCGTCCTCGACGAGCTGCACTTCGAAACGTCGCTCTACATGTACAAGTCGCTCGAAGCGAAGGGGCTGCAGCTGCGCGTCGTCAAACACCGCGACTGGGCGATCGACATCAAGGACATGGAGAAGGCGATCGATCGCAATACGCGCCTGGTCTCGATGGCGCTCGTCTCGAACGTCAACGGCTACCTGCACGACGCCAAGGCGATCAGCGATCTCGCGCACGCCAACGGCGCCTACGTCTTCGCCGACATGGTGCAGGCGGCGGGCGCGGTGCCGATCGACGTCCGCGCCATGGGGATCGATTTCGCCTCGACGGCGACGTACAAGTGGCTGATGGGCGAACGCGGCTTCGGATTCCTCTACGTGCGCGAGGATCTGCAGAACACGGTCGTGCCGACGACCAGGTACGGGCACCGGCAGATTGCCAACTTCGATCGCGTCGGGATCACCTGGGAGCCGCTGCCGGGCGCGGCGCGCTACGAGACCGGCACGTTCCCGAACGCGCTCGCGCTCTGCTCGCTCACGTCGTTGCAATACATCGAGCGGCTCGGCCTGCAGAACATCCGCGCCCACGCGCGCCAGTTGACCGATCGGCTGCAGAAGGAACTGCCGGCGATGGGATACGCATCGGTGACGCCGAAAGGCAACGAGACGCCGATCGTCGCCTTCGCGCTGAAGGACGTGGAAACGACGCAGAAGAAGCTGCGCGACGGGAAGATCACCGCCACCATCATCGGCAATGAGAAGCGGATGCGGCTGTCGGTGTCGGTGTTCAACACGCAGCAGGACGTCGACCGGCTGCTGAGCGTTCTCGCGTAGTTGCGCGATCGTCGGGCGACGCCATGGCCATCACCCTGAACGTCAACGGACGCGCGCACACGGTGGACGTCGATCCGGCGACGCCGCTGCTCTACGTGCTCAGCGACGATCTCGCGCTGCGCGGACCGAAGTTCGGCTGCGGTCTCGGCCAGTGCGGCGCGTGCACGGTCATCGCGCGCGGACGTGCGATCCGATCCTGCGTCACACCGGTCTCGACGGTCGAGGGCGCCGAGATCACGACGCTCGAGGGTCTCGGCACGAGCGCGAACCCGCATCCGATTCAGAAAGCATTCATCGACGAGCAGGCGGCGCAGTGCGGCTTCTGCCTGAACGGCGTCATCCTGACGGCGAAGGCGTTCCTCGATCAGAATCCGAAAGCGACCGGACCGGAGATCCGCCAGGCGATGTCGGGCGTGTTGTGCCGATGCTTCGTGCACACCCGGATGGTGCGTGCGATCGAACGCTACCGCGACCGGGGGACGCGATGAAACGCTACACCCGTGACGCGCGCGCCGCTCTGAGCGCCGCCGGATTCTCGCGCCGCGATTTTCTGAAGACCTCCGGTGTGCTGATTGTCGGGTTCAGCGCCGCGAGGCTGACGCCGCTCGCGCAGGGACCTCGCACGGCTGATGGTCAGCTCGACTCGTGGATCGCCATCGCCGCCGACGGCAGCGTGACCGTGTTCACCGGCAAATGCGAGCTCGGTCAGGGGATGCAGACCTCGCAGACGCAGTTGATTGCCGAAGAACTGAGCGTGCCGGTGAGCCGCATCCGCATCGTGCAGTGCGACACGTCGCTGACGCCCGATCAGGGCACGACCTCCGGCAGTCAATCGCATCCGACGAACTTCAATGAACGCAACCTCGCGCAGGCCGGCGCCACCGCGCGCGAAGCGCTCGTCGAGCTCGCGGCGGCGCGCCTTGGCGTCGCGGCGACGGGACTTGCCGTCGCCGATGGAGTCGTCAGCGTCAAACACGACGCCGCGAAGAAGATCTCTTACGGCGAGTTGATCGGCGGGAGGAAGTTCAACCTGCCGCTCAATCCACAGGCGCGGCGCAAGCCGCCGAGCGAGTGGAAGGTACTCGGCACCTCGGTTCCGCGCGTCGACATGGCGGCGATGGTGACCGGCGAGCTCGAGTACGTGCACAACGTGCGCGTCCCGGGCATGCTTCACGGCGCGGTCGTGCGCCCGCCGGAAGTCGGCGCGACGCTCGTCAACGTCGACGAGCAGTCGGTCCGCGCGCTTCCCGGCGTCGTGAACGTCGTCGTCAGGAAGAACTTCGTCGGCGTCGTCGCCGAGAAGCCGTGGCAGGCGATGCAGGCGGCCGCCAGATTGAAGGCGACGTGGACGCCCGGCTCGGGACTCCCGAATCAGGCGGGCTTCTACGACTACCTCAAGACGCAACCGGCGCGCGACACGTTCGTCGTCAACTCCGGCGACGTCGATCAGAAGCTGAAAGAGGCGCAGACGACGATCCGCGCCACCTACTTTCATCCGTACCAGATGCACGGATCGATGGGCAGCTCGTGCGCGGTCGCCGACGTGACGGACCTTCGCGCGACGATCTGGTCTTCGTCGCAGGCGGTCTTCGGCGTGAAGAGCGCGGCGGCGACGATGCTCGGCTTGAAGCCGGACGATGTGCACGTGATTTTCACGCGCGGCTCCGGCTGCTACGGCATCAATGGCGCCGACACGGTCTCGTACGATGCGGCGCTGATGTCCCAGGCCGTCGGACGTCCCGTGCGCGTCCAGCTCTCGCGCAAGGACGAGATGGCGTGGGAGAACTACGGCTTCGCGTACGTCATCGACGAGCGCGTGGGACTCGATGCCAGCGGCGGCATCGTCGCCTGGGATCATGAGTCGTGGTCGCCGAGCCTGGGCGGCCGCCCCGGCTACAACCAGCCCGGCAACATCGTCACCGGCATGCTCGCCGGTTTTCCGCCGGCGCCGTTCGCGGCACGGACGCCGGCGCCGCCGCCGAGCGGCACGTTCAACAACGGCAGCAACGCCGCGCCGTCGTACGTGACCGGCCGCGTCGGCAGCGCAGCCGGAGGGACCGGCACGGTCGCCAGCGAGCGTGTGCTGACGCACACGATTCGATCGCCGTTCTTCACCGGGCCGCTCCGATCGCCGAGCCGTTTGCAGAACACGTTCGCACACGAGTCGTTCATGGACGAGATCGCGGCGCGCGTGAAGGCCGATCCGGTGGCGTACCGCCTGCGGCATCTTCGCGATCCGCGGCTGAAAGAGGTGGTCTCCGCGGCGGCAAAGGCGGCGAACTGGCAGGCGCGGCCGTCGCCGCGCTCGAACGCGAGTCGATCCGGCGTCGCGAGCGGGCGCGGCATCGCGTGTTGTCTCTACGAGGGCGACAATGGATACTGCGCGCTCGTCGCCGAAGTCGAAGTCGATCGCGCGACCGGCGCGATTCTCGTCAAGCGGTTCGTCTCGGCGCAGGATTGCGGTCCGATCTCGACGCCCGACGGGATGAAGAATCAGATCGAAGGCGGCGCGCTGCAGGGCATGAGCCGCGCGCTCGGCGAAGAAGTGTCCTGGGACGAGAAGAAGGTGACGTCGATCGACTGGCGGACGTACCACAGCCTCACCCTCGGCATCGAAGTTCCGACCATCGAGAGCGTGCTGATCAACCGTCCGAGCGGCGAAGCGATGGGCGCGGGCGAGACGACGATCACGCTCGCCGCCGCGGCCATCGGCAACGCGGTCTTCGATGCGACAGGCGCCCGCCTGCGCCAGGTGCCATTCACACCGGAGCGAGTCAAAGCGATGCTCGAATTGCGGATTGCGGATTGAGGAGTGCGGATTCATTGTTGATGTCGATCATCAATAAATCCGCAATCCGCACTCCTCAATCCGCAATGGTGATTCGCGCCGTGATCGCGGCGGCGGTCGGCACCTCGATCGAGTGGTACGACTTCTTCCTCTACGGCGTGACCGCGGCGCTCGTCTTTCCGCAGCTGTTCTTCCCGCGATCCGATCCGTACACGGGCGCGCTGCTGTCGTTCTCCACCTACTTCGTCGGCTTCGCGGCACGGCCGGTTGGCGCGGCGATCTTCGGGCATGTCGGCGATCGCGTGGGGCGCAAGTCGTCGTTGATCGCGACGCTGCTGCTGATGGGCATCTCGACGGCCTGCATCGGACTCGTGCCCGGCTACCAGCGAATCGGCATCTGGGGCGGCGTGCTGCTGACGATCTTCCGCGCGCTGCAGGGCATCGGCGTCGGCGGCGAATGGGGCGGCTCGGTGCTGCTGACGGCGGAATGGGGCGAACGGCGCCGCCGCGGATTCCTCACCAGCTGGACGCAGTTCGCCGCCCCCGCCGGCATGGTGCTCGCCAACGGCGCGCTCGCCGCGATGACGGCGATCTCGGGCGAAGGCTTCCTCACCTGGGGATGGCGCCTGCCGTTCCTTCTCAGCTTCGTCCTCGTCGGCATCGGCTTCTACATCCGCACCGGCATTCTCGAAACGCCGGTCTTTGCGCGGATCCAATCGGAGGGCCGCGTCGAACGGACGCCGGTCTCACAGGTGCTGCGCCGGAACTGGCGTGAAGTCATCCTGACAGCGCTGCTGCGCTCGGGACAGCAGACGCCGTTCTACATCTTCACGACCTACGTGCTGACCTACGGGACGCAGGTGCTCGGTTTCAGCAGTGGACTGCTCCTCAACTTCGTCATGCTGCAGGCGCTGGTGTCGATGCTGGATATTCCGCTGCTTGGCCACATCTCGGATCTGATGGGCCGGCGACGGATGACGGCGATCGGCTGCTGCCTGATGATCGTCTACCCGTTCGTGTACTTCTCGCTCCTCGACACGCGCAGCATCGTGCTCGTGTTTCTGGCGATCCTCATCGCGCTGCCGATCCAGGATCTGCAGTACGCCCCGCAGGCGGCGCTGATCGCCGAGAGCTTTCCGGGCCGGCTTCGCTACAGCGGCGCGTCGCTCGGTTACCAGCTCGCGTCGATCACCGCTGGCGGTCCGGCGCCGCTTGTGGCGCTGTGGCTCTTTCAGCGGTATCAGACATCGTCCGCCGTGGCCGCCTATATGTCGGCGTGCGCCATCGTCAGCCTGATCGCGCTGTGGCTGCTTCCCGATCGGTCGTCCCGCGAGCTGGACGCTGACTAGTGGAGTCTCCTCGCATTTACTACCAATGCGCGAGAGGATCCATGCTCATGTCGCGGCAAACAGCGAGGCGATGGTGTTCACGGCGCGCTCGGCTTCGGCCCGATCCGGCACCTCGGTGTCGTCGTTGTAGCCGTAGTAGTCGTCTTCGCCGGCCACCTGAAACACCAGGCCGTCGCGGCGCGGCACGAACCCGACGTTCTTATAGAACAGCCCGTATGTCACATCCGCTTCCGGAATCGTGCGCGCCAGTTGACCGCGCACCGGAACGACCGACTGATCGCCGAACAGCGCGCGCGCGCCGTAACCGGTGGCGTTGACCAGCGTCTTTTCCTTCAGCCGCGCGAATTCAGCGGGGGTGTGGAATTCCGCGATTTCGATCTTGCCGCCGTTCGCACCGAAATCCGCCAGCAGCGTTCGCGTGTAAGCGGTCAGATTGAACATGAGCTGCGTATAGCGCTGCAAATATCGCTGACCCAGCGAATGGCGCCCGGGGTCGAAGCCAACGGGACGCGGAATCAAATCGCCGATCAGCTCACGCTGCAGCTCCGCAAACGCCGGCCGGCCGTCGGTCACACGGCCAGAGCGCTCCCTGGCGGGATCGTCGGACACGAAGTAGCTGTCGATGAACTCAACCGGGGTGCCCGGCACGCCGAGGAAACTCAGATAGGTTTGAAACGACTGCCGCGCCATTTGCGCCCAGGTCTGCTTGAATTCCGGCGTCGCATGTTCCTCGAGACAAATGCGCGAGTCCGGCGTGTAAAGGCCGGTCGCAAATGCGGAGCGCACATTGGGAGGCAAGTCCTTGGCATAAATGGTCACGCGAGCACCGGCGCGCTGCAGCAGCAGCGCCGTTGTCAGCCCCAACGCGCCGCAGCCGATCACCGCGATGTCGCGCTCGCCGGTGGCCATGGCTTTGGAGGTGGCAATGGCGCCGGAACCCCAGGACAACGACCAGCCGCTGCCGCCGTGCCCATAGTTGTGGACGACCGTCTTCGTTCCTACTCTCTCCACATCGAAGCGCGGACCCTGTGCCCGAAAGGGGCGAGTGCACACCGTAATTCGCGTGATTCGATCGATACTGGCGCGCAAGCGCGACAGCTGCAACGTGGGCGCGGCATTTGTGCGGCTGCCGCCGGGCGCCGGTCGACAGGCATCCAGCGCGCCCAGCACGGCGACGGCGCCCGCGCCCGTCAGGAAGCGACGCCTTCCGATCAGTCTTTGCATGGCCACCTCAGAAGCCCCTGATTGTAAATAAAGCTACGAAAACCTTTCCGCGTTCGTGCCGATCGAGATCGACGACATCGAACGCACGATGCGCGAGCCAGGACTGCAGCAGCGATGAACGAGAGGCCGGCGCGTCGGAGCTGGTAGAATGATGCCATGCGAACGACCATTGATAAGGCAGGCCGGGTGGTAATCCCGGCGCCAATCAGGGAGCGAGCCGGACTCACCGCCGGGTCGCAGCTGGAAATCACCGAGGACGAGTTGGGCATCAGGCTCGAGCGCGTCGCCGCCGGTCCGCGGCTCGTGAAAGTCGGCCGGCGCCTGGTCGCGCGTCCGACGGTGCCCGCCGACGATCGACCGACGGTCGACTTCGCCGCGCTCATCGAGGAAGAGCGCAACCGCTGGCCGTGACCATCTTCCTCGACACGAGCGTCCTGCTCGCCGGGCTGATCGACTTCGGCCCGCAAAGCGCTCCCGCGCAGTCGCTGCTCCATGCCGTCGCAGAAAAAACCGTGCACGCTCCCGCCACGGCGTGGCACTGCTGTCTTGAATTCTTTTCGGTCGCCACGCGTCTTCCACCCGAATTCAGACTCTCCCCCGCCGATGCCGCGGCGTTGCTTCAGGAGGAAGTGTTTTCCAGGATGTCGGTTGACGATCTGCCGGCAGTCGAACGCGCGCCGATGCTGCGCGCGGCGGCCCGAGACGGCATCGCCGGCGGGCGCATTTACGATGCGCACATTGCCGAAGTCGCACGCGCCGTCGGCGCGGACGTCGTGGTGACCGACAATCGACGTCACTTTCTTTCGGCGCTTCGCTACGGCATGCGGGTGGAAACGCCGAGTGAGTTCCTGGCCGGTCTCAAAGGAAAGCGCCGGTAGGACATGCGAGCGATCCATCTCGCCGTCGCCGCGACGCTGATCGTCGTGCGCCACCTTGCGCTGGCGGCTGCGCCCGAACCGGTTGCGCTGATTGCAGTGGACGGTGAAGGGGCGAGCTACTGGACGCGATGGCGCGGACCCTCCGGGCAAGGCACGGTCGCGGGAACCAACTACGTCGACACCTGGTCGGACACGACCAACGTCAAGTGGAAGGTTCGCGTGCCCGGGCGCGGTCACTCGTCGCCGATCATCTGGAAGGATCACATCTTCCTGACGACGGCACGCGACTACGGCGCGAAGGTCTCGATGCTCGCGTTCCGGCGCAGCGACGGCGCGCTGCTCTGGGAAACGACGGTTCCGATCACGGGCGTGGAGAGCGTCTATCCGAAGAACAGCCATGCCTCGGCGACACCGGTGACCGACGGCCAGCGCGTCTACGCGTCGTTCGGCACCCACGGTCTCGCCGCGTTCGACTTCGAGGGGCGGATCGTCTGGCGTCAGAAGCTCGGCGATCTGCGCAACTACCACGGCAGCGCCGGATCGCCGGTGCTCTACAAGGATCGGGTGTTCATCTATCAGGACCACGATGGATCGTCCACGCTCGGATCGTTCGTCGCCGCGTTCAACGCGCGCACCGGCGCCGTCGTCTGGAAGAAGGATCGCGCCGAGTCCGTCGGGTGGGGAACCGCCATCGTCATCAACGCCGGCCTGCGCGACGAGCTGATCGTCAGTGGTCAGCGGAAAGTGTACGCGTACGATCCCGACACCGGTGCGGAGCTGTGGACGGTTCGAGGCAACACCTACGAAGTGATTCCAACACCGGTCGTCGGCCACGGTCTCGTGTTCTGTTCCTCGGGACGCGCCGGACCGACGTTCGCGATTCGGCCCGGCGGCAAAGGCGATGTCACCGAGACGCACGTCGCGTGGTCGTCGCCGCGCGGGTCGCCGTTCGTGCCATCGGCGATCGTCCACGGCACGCTGCTCTACATGATCAACGACATGCAGAGCATTCTCACGGTGCTCGACGCGAAGAGCGGCGCGCCCGTGTATCAGGAGCGGCTCGGTGAAGCGGCGCGCGAGGGTTTCTCTTCATCGCCTGTGGCGGTCGGCGACAAGATTTTCTTCACCAACGACTTCGGTCAGACGTTCGTCGTCCAGGCCGGATCGACGTTCAAGCTGCTGCGCATGAACGACCTGCATGCGGAGGTGCTGGCATCACCGGCGCTCGTCGGTGGGACGTGGTATTGGCGGACCGGCAGCGATCTCATCGCCATCGGCCGCTAGCCATTCGATCACCGCGCCGTAATCACGAAGTCGCGGCCGGAATCGGTGTCGCCGTTGTTGACGTGCGTCTGCTCCGGCTTCTTCTGCAGCGTTTCTGAAGGCCGCAGTTCGATCTCGATTCGGTACGTCCCTTCCGGAACTCTGATCGTGTAGCCGCCGTTGGCGGCCGTCGTGCTCTCGTAGTGCGATCCCGTGGTGATCTCCGTCACGGTGACTTTTCGCCCCGACACCGCGACAGACGAATCGGCCGTTTTGACGATGCCGGCGATCGTGCCGCCGACTGATTGTTTGGGTGTGGGATCGACCACCGGCCGATCGGCGTGGCACGCAGCGGACCCGAGAAGCAAAGAGCCCAGCAGTACATAACGAAGGCGCATAGATTGACACCTCACCATCTGCGGATACTGCAATCACTGCGCCGCGTCCCGCTGGCGGTGTCCGGCTTCAGCCGGACTTCGGAAGTCCGCCTGAACGCGGATATGACGTACAAATGAAAACCGCTGTCGTCGTTGCAGTGTGTCACACGTGCGTTCGAACCTCAACCCGGGTTACGCTGGATCGTCATGAAAGACCAGACCGACGGCGCCGTCAAAGAGCGCGTCAAGACCGAACAAAAGGAACCGGCGCAATACAAGGTCGTCCTGCTCAACGACGACTACACGACGATGGAGTTCGTCATCCAGGTCCTGGAAAACGTCTTCCAGAAATCGCCGGCGGAAGCGTACCGGATCATGATGCACGTGCACGTCAAGGGCAGCGGGATTGCCGGCGTCTATCCCTGGGAGGTCGCGGAAACGAAAGTCGAAACGGTGACGTCGTTGGCGCGGGAGGCGCAGTTTCCGCTCCGCGCTGCCATCGAAGAAGCGTAGCGCCTACGAACGCAGAAACCCGCTCGTGGTGAGCTTGTCAAAACATGTTCTCTACCTCTGTTGAAATCGTTCTCACGATCGCCTACCGCGAAGCGGTGTCGCGGCGCCATGCCTACGTCACGCTGGAGCACCTCCTCTATGCGCTCGCGCACGACAACGACGGCGAACGCATTCTCGCCGCCTGCGGCGTGGATCTGCCGAAACTCCGCCGCGATCTCGATCGCTACCTGAGCGAGTCGATCGAGCAGGTCAAGCGTGGCCAGGCGCACGAACCGGAGCAGACGGCCGCGTTCCGCCGCGTGCTGCAGACCGCGGTACTGCACGTCCAGAGCTCGCAGCGCGCCGAAGTCCAGGCGGGCGACGTGTGCGCGGCGATCCTGCAGCAGCCGAAAAGCTACGCCGCCCGGCTGCTCACCGACCAGGGGGTGACGCGGCTCGACGTGCTCGAGTACATCTCGCACGGCATCTCGAAGACGCCGATTGGCGGCGCACCCGAACCGGCGGCGCCGAGCGGGGCCACATCGGGCGGCGGCGACGAGGGCTCGGCGACGGCGCGCGACCCGCTGGCGGCGTACTGCTCGAACCTGACCGAGCGCGCGCGGCAGGGACTGCTCGATCCGCTGATCGGCCGCACCGAGGAACTGCAGCGGACGATCGAAGTCCTCTGCCGCCGCCGCAAGAACAACCCGGTGTTCGTCGGCGAGGCGGGTGTGGGCAAGACGGCGATGGCGGAAGGTCTGGCCACACGGCTGCTGATGACCGACGACAACGTCGTGCCCGAGCCGCTGCATGACGCGGAGGTCTTCGCGCTCGACACCGCGGGACTCCTCGCCGGCACCCGTTTCCGCGGCGATTTCGAAGAACGGTTCAAGGCGGTCATCAAAGCGCTGAGCGCGCGGCCGAAGGCGATCCTCTTCATCGACGAGATGCACTCCACCGTCGGCGCCGGCGCGACCACCGGCGGCACGATGGATCTCGCGACGTTGATCAAACCGATTCTCACCGCCGGCGACCTGCGCGTCATCGGCTCGACGACGTTCGAGGAGTTCAAGCACATCGAAAAGGATCGCGCGCTGGCGCGGCGGCTGCAGAAGATTGCGATCGACGAGCCATCCAGCGAAGAGGCGATCCGGATTCTGGCGGGACTGCGGAGCCGCTACGAAGAGCATCATCGCGTGAAGTACACCGACGCCGCGCTCGAGGCCGCCGTGAAGCTCGCCGCGCGGCATCTCCGCGACTACAGGCTGCCCGACAGCGCCATCGATCTGTTGGACGAGGCGGGATCGGTGGTCCGTCTCGCCGCGCCGCCGTCACAAACGTTGCAGCCGCCGGAGGTCCTGACTGTCGATGCGCCGGAGATCGAGCGCGTCGTGGCGCGGATCGCGCGGATTCCGGCACGCCAGGCCTCGGCGTCGGATCGCGAGCGCCTGCGCACGCTCGAGGAATCGCTGCAGCGCGTCGTCTTCGGGCAGACCGAAGCGGTGCATCTCGTCGCGCAGGCGATCAAGCGATCGCGCGCCGGACTCGGGCAGCCCGATCGTCCGTCCGGATGCTTTCTGTTCACCGGACCGACCGGCGTCGGCAAGACCGAGCTCGCCAAGCAGCTGGCGATTCAGTTGGGCAACGAGTTCACCCGCTTCGACATGAGCGAGTACATGGAGAAGCACGCGGTGGCGCGGCTGATCGGCGCGCCGCCCGG
>DAIUKO010000221.1:0-12935 GCA_036848175.1 Vicinamibacterales bacterium
ACGGTCAGACCACGGTCAGACCACGGTCAGACCACGGTCAGACCACAGTCAGACCACGGTCAGACCACAGTCAGACCACGGTCAGACCGCAGTCAGACCACGGTCAGACTGCAGATTTTCGATTTCTAGAGCTTGACGACGTCGAGCCGGCTGCGTAGTTTTTTGTAAGTTTTTTCTGCAAGTTGTCGCGACAGGAGGGCAGGATGAGGCGGCGACGTGTCAGTGTGGCTGGCGCTCTCGCGATCGCATGTCTGACGGCCGTGGGCGCATTTGCCCAGGGCTCATCGACGGCGTCCATCTCGGGCGTGGTCGTCGACTCGGCTGGCGGCGTCGTTCCCGGCGCCGACGTGATCGTCAAGAACAACGGAACGGCAGAAACGTTCACGGTCGTCACGTCGGGCCACGGTGTGTTCGCGGTGCCGTCGCTCATCACCGGCACCTACACGGTGACTGTCTCGCTGCAGGGATTCAAGACCGCCATCCTGAACGACGTGGTCGTGAATGCCGGCGTCCCGGCGAGCGTGCGCGCCGTGCTCGAAGTCGGCGGGGTCAGCGAGCAGGTCGTCGTCCAATCGACCAGTCAGATCGTCCAGACGCAGACGGCGGCGATCTCGACCACGCTGCAAACGCGTCAGGTCCAAAGCCTGCCGCTGTCGAGCCGCGGCGCCGCGGACTTCATCGTGTTCATGCCCGGTGTGCAGACCGCCGGCGGCTCGCGCGACTCAATCGTCAACGGGTTGCCGCAAGGGACGATCAACATGACGCTCGACGGCGTGAACCTGCAGGACAACACGCTGAAAACGACCGACGGATTCTTCGCGATGATCTCGCCGCGCCTCGATGCGGTCGAGGAGATCACGTTCACCAACGCCGCCCAAGGCGCCGAAGCGACCGGGATGGGCGCGACGCAGATCAAATTCGTGACCAAGTCCGGGACGAACGATTTCAAATTCACCGCCTACCACACCTATCGAAGCGACGAGCTCAATGCGAACACGTGGTTCAACAAACGCGACGGCATCGCGAAGGCGCAGCTGCTTCGCAATCAGCCGGGGTTCAGCGTCGGCGGACCGATCGTCGTGCCCGGATTCAACGGCCGGGGCAAGGCCTTCTTCTTCGTGAACTACGAAGAGCTGCACGAGCCGGGCGCCACGCTGCGCCGCCGGACGATCCTCAGTCCCGAGGCGTTGCAAGGCATCTTCGTCTACAACACGGCCGCGGGCGTGCAACGCGTCGATCTCTTCCAGCTCGCCGCGCGGAACGGGCAGACGGCGACGCCCGATCCGCTCATCGCGCGGCTCCTCGCCGACATCCGGAGCGCAACGGGGACGACGGGGACCATCAACGCGCAGAGCGATCCGCTCTTCCAGGAGTACGCCTTCCAGGTTCCGACGACGTCCCTGAGCTATTACCCGACGGTGCGCTTCGACTATCAGATCAGCGAGCGGCACCGCGTCACCTATGCCGGCAACTTTCAGTACAGCCGCGGCGGTCCCGACACGACCAACAATCGCGACGAGTTCTTTCCGGGCTTCCCCGTCCGCGGCAGCCAGACCTCCGATCGCAAGTCGTGGAGCACGTGGGTGCGATCGATGGTCGGCAAGAACATGGTGAACGAGGCGCGCTTCGGTTACGGGGGCGCGCCGATCGATTTCTCGTTCAAGGACTTCGTGCCGTCGCTCTGGAACGGCAGCGTCGCGAACCAGGGCGGCTACTATCTGAACTTCAACAACACCAACGCCTTCGCGATGACCAACGCCGGGCCGTCCGGCACGCCTTCCGCGCGCGACGCCTATCACAAAACGATCGAAGACAACTTGAGCTGGCAGAAAGGCTCGCACAGCTTCACCTTCGGCAGTTCGTTCTCGCAGTTCGATCTGTGGATGGACAACCAGCAGGTCGTGCCGGAGCTCAGGTTCGAAGTCGTGCAGGGCGATCCGGCCGAATCGATGTTCGTCGCCGGGAATTTCCAGGGCGCATCGACGACGAACATCACGGCGGCGCGCCGCCTGTACGCCATTCTCACCGGCCGCGTCAGCGACGTTCGCGGCATCGCGCGGCTCGACGAGAACACCGGCACGTACGTGTTCAACGGCGTCGGCCGTCAGACGGTCCAGCAGCGCGAGCTGAGCGGATGGGCGTCGGACGCCTGGCGCATGCGGCCGAACCTGACCTTGAGCTACGGCGTGCGCTACGACATGCAGTTCCCGTTCGTCGCCAAGAACGACAGCTACTCGATCGGCGACTACGCCGACGTCTTCGGCGTCTCGGGCGCGGGCAATCTCTTCAAGCCGGGCACGCTGACCGGCAAACCGCCGACGTTCCATCAGCTGCATGAGAACGACCGCGCGTATCCGATGGACTGGAACAACCTGGCGCCGAGCGTCGGCGTCGCCTACACGCCGAGCGCGAGCGGTGGCCTGCTCCACAGGCTGACCGGCGAGACCGGCGATTTCGTGCTGCGCGGCGGCTACGCCGTGGCCTACTCGCGCAACGGTCTGAGCGACTTCCAGAATGAAATCGTCAACAACCCGGGCGTCTCGACCAACGTGTTCCGCAACCTGGCGCAGGGCAATCTCGGGACGCTCCCCTTGTTGATGCGCGACACCTCGCGGCTCACGCCGGCGCCGTTCCCCGATCGGCCCGTCTATCCGTTGACCGACACGATCGACGGCGACATCACGATCTTCAATCCCGCGCTGCGCGTGCCGAAAGCCGAAACCTGGCAGGCCGGCATCACGCGCGCGCTGGGCAAGTCGCGCACGATGGCGTTCGAAGCGCGCTACGTCGGCACGCGATCGGGCGGCGCGTGGAGACGGAACGATTACAACGAGCTGAACATCATCGAGAACGGCTTCCTCGACGAGTTCAAGCTCGCGATGGGGAACCTGCAGGCGAACGTCGCCGCGGGACGCGGCGGCACGTTCGCGTACATGGGGCCGGGCACCGGCACGTCGCCGCTGCCGATCTTCCTCGCCTATTTCAACGGCATGCCGGCGTCGCGCGCCGGCGATCCATCGCTGTACACGTCGACCAACTTCCGCAGCGCCACGTTCCTGAATCCGCTGGCGCGCTTCAATCCGAACCCGTACGCCGCCGTTGACGCGCTGGACGCCGACGCCGCCTCGAGGACCCGTGCGCTCAATGCCGGGCTTGCGGCGAATTTCATCGTCGCGAATCCGGATCTCCTCGGCGGCGCGCGCATCGTCGACAACGAGACGCGGACGTTCTACAACTCGATGGCGCTCGAGTTCCGGCGGCGCAGCGGCAACGGCCTCAACTTCGCGTCGAGCTACGTGCTCGGCCATGCCACGAACTCGCGGTTCCTGTCGCTGCGGCGCGAGAGCCCGATGGTGCGCAACGACGGCGCCGAAGGCGACGTCACGCACGCACTGAAGGCGAATCTCGTCTACGACCTGCCGTTCGGCCGCAGCGGGCGATTCGGCCAGGGATCGAACGCGTTGGTCAACGGCCTGATCGGCGGCTGGCAGATCGCGGCGAACGGGCGCGTGCAGAGCGGTCAGCTCGTCGATCTCGGCAACGTCCGCCTGGTGGGGATGACGGAACAAGAACTCTCGAAAATGTACAAGATCCGTATCGATCAGACCGGTCGTGTGTGGATGCTGCCCGAGGCGATCATCAACGAGAGCGTGAAGGCCTTCGGCGTGGATCCGGCGTCGCCGACGGGTTACGGTCAGCTCGGCCCGCCGCGCGGCCAGTACATCGCGCCGGCCGACAGCGTGGAGTGCATCGAGACGATTCGCGGTTATGGCGACTGTGGATTGCGATCAGTGGTCCTGACCGGCCCGATGTACAAGCAATTCGATATCGGGATCGCCAAGCGCATCCCGATCTGGAGCCGCGCGAGCGCCGAGTTCCGCGTCGACGTGCTGAACGCGTTCAACAACGTCAACTTCGTGCCCGTCAGTGGAATGGTGGGCGGCACCACGCCGACGACGAACAACACCAACAACCGCGCGAACGGCGCGAATCCAGACGACTACGACGTGACCACCTTGACGGGCACGAATACGGCGCGCGTCGTTCAGCTCGTGGCCCGTTTCCGCTGGTAGAGGGCGATCACGATCGAAGGCGCTCGTCGCTTCCAACGGCTCGTTTGAGCAGCTCGAGCAGCTCCATCGGCACCGGAAAGATGATCGTCGAGTTCTTTTCGGCGGCGATCTCGGTGAGCGTCTGCAGGTAGCGCAGCGTGATGCTCACCGGTTGCGCCGCGATGACGCCCGCGGCCTGGGCCAGCTTGGCCGACGCCTCGAGCTCGCCCTCGGCGTGGATGATCTTCGCTCGCTTCTCCCGCTCGGCCTCGGCCTGACGCGCCATGGATCGCTGCATGTTCTCGGGCAGATCGACATGCTTCACCTCGACCGCTGAGACCTTGATGCCCCACGGTTCGGCATGCTGGTCGAGGATGCTCTGGAGCTGCTGGTTGAGTCGATCGCGCTCGGCGAGCAAGTCATCCAGCTGCGCCTGTCCCAGCACGCTTCTGAGCGTCGTCTGCGCCAGCTGCAGCGTCGCGTACTGATAATTCTCGACCTCCACGATCGCCCGTCGCGGATCGACGACGCGATAGTAGAGGACCGCGCTCACTTTCACCGAGACGTTGTCGCGCGTGATGACATCCTGCGGCGGCACCTCCAGGGCGACCGTTCGAAGACTGACGCGCACGATCCGATCGATCGGTGCGAAGACCAGGATGATCCCAGGGCCTTTCGGGTGAGGCAGCAGCTTCCCCAGACGGAAGATGACGCCGCGCTCGTACTCCGCGAGGATTTTGATGGAGCTGATGAGATACACCACGACGATGAGGACCAGCATCAGGAGCGGGGACGGAGCGATCACCACGATACGCCTCCAACCTTCATTGCGCGGTACGCCACACTCGGCGCAAGAGTTCGCTAGGTATTGCGGACAGTCAGCGTCAGGCCGTCGACGGCGGTGACGCGGATGCGCGCGCCTTCCGCGATCGACTCTGGCGCGACGGCCGTCCAGATCTCCCCGTGCGTCATGACGCGGCCGAGCCCGCCCGGCTCGATAGCGGTCAGCGCCTGCCCGACTTCGCCGATCATCGCCGCGACACCGGTGACGGGGCGAAGGCGCTGCGAGGCCACGGCGAGCCGGACGAGAAACGCGCTGATGCCCGCGAATCCAAGCGCGATCGGCAATACGAACCGCAAGCTCACCTGAAGTTCGGGGAGCGGGGAATCCACCAGAATCATCGAGCCGAAGATCAGGCTCGCGAGCCCGCCGACGGTGAGCAGTCCGTAGCTGGTGACCTTGAGCTCGAGCACCAACAACGTCAAACCAAACAGGATCAACAGCACGCCGGCGAAGTTCACCGGAAGAATCTGGAAGGCGAAGAACGCGAGCAAGAGAGCCAGCCCGCCGGCCACTCCCGGCAGCACCGCGCCCGGACTCCACAGTTCGATCGTCAGCCCGAGCGTGCCGAGGCTCAGAAGCAGGTAGGCCACGTTCGGATGGGCGATGGCACTGAGGATGCGCTGGCGCAACGTCATCGTCAGTTCAATCACGCGCGCCCCTCCGGTCTTCAGCACGACTGCCGTGCCGTCGAAGCGCGTCACGGTTCTGCCGTCCAACTGGTGCAACAAATCAGGAATGTCCGATGCCACCAGGTCCACGAGCGGCGGCGATGCACTGCGCGCTTCTTCGTCGGTGAACGCGCGGCTGTTGTTGACCGCTTCCTCGGCGAGCTTCACGTTGCGATGACGGCGGCCGGCCAGTGCCCGGGCGTACGCAGCCACGTCCTCGGCCGCCTTCTTCGCCGCCGTCTCGTCCATCTTCTCGCCGTTCCCCGAAACGGGATGCGCGGCGCCGATGTGCGTCCCTGGCGCCATGGCCGCCACATCAGCCGCAATCGTCAGAAGAAAGCCGGCGGACGCGGCGCGCGCGCCGGACGGACCAACGAAGATCGCCACCGGCGTTTTGGCCGCCAGCATCCGCGTGATGATCTGGCGCGTGGAGTCCACGAGCCCGCCAGGAGTGCGCAGCGTGAAGACCACGAGGACCGCGCCCGCACGATCGGCGCGATCGATCGTCTCGATCATGTATTCCGCCGAGACCGGATGAATGATGCTGTCGACTTCGGCCGAGTAGATGGCGGCGCCGTCGGGCTCGTGAGGCTGCGCATTCAGGACACCGGACGAGGCGAGCGCCGCGACGAGACCGGCGATCTTCCAGGCAGCCCGGGCATGCATGACGTTCTGCTCCGATATTATGACCTTTGGCGTTAAAGTGTGAGGGTCGCGGAGGTTCTGATGCGCCATCGATTCCCGGCCGCGGTCGTCCTGGCGGCGCTGTCAATCGCGCTGCCAGCATCCGTGTTCGCGCAGAAAAAGACGCTGCCTCGCACAGCCGACGGGCATCCTGACATGCAGGGCATGTGGACCAACGCGACCTTCACGCCGTTCGAACGGCCGCAGAACCTCGGCGGGAAGGAATTCTTCACCGAGGAGGAGGCGGCCGCCTTCGAGCAGAAGCGTCTCAAGGACGAAGAAAGCCAGCCGCAGGACGATATCCACTACGACAACGTGCTCTGGCAGCGCGAGAAGCTGCCCAAGAACGTCTCGAACCTGAGAACCTCCATCGTGGTCGATCCGCCCGATGGCCGCATTCCGGTCCAGACTCCGGAGGCGAAGCAGCGCGTCGCCGCTCGCGCCGAGGAACGCAAGGCGCACAGTCAGTCGGACGTGGAGAACCGGACGCTCTCGGAGCAGTGCATCATCTGGCCGCACGTCGGACCGCCGATGCTGCCCACCGGCTACAACAGCAACCTGCAGATCGTGCAGACGCCCGGCTCGGTCATGATTCTGCAGGAGATGATTCACGACGCGCGCGTCATCCCGCTCGACGGACGTTCGCATCTTCCACAGACGATGCGCCGGTGGCTGGGCGATTCACGCGGGCGTTGGGAAGGCGACACGCTGGTCGTCGATACCACGAACTTCACCGACCGGACCAACTTCAGAGGCTCAACCGAGGCTCTTCATGTCGTCGAGCGGTTCACGCCGCTCTCTGCTGATACGATCCGGTACAGGTTTACCGTCGAGGATCCGGCGACGTGGACGAAGCCGTGGACGGGAGAGGTCAATCTGCGAAGGTTTCCGGATCCGATCTTCGAGTACGCGTGCCACGAGGGAAACCACGATCTCGAATTCCTGCTCGACCTGGCGCAGAAAGAGGAGCGTGCGGCAAACCTCACCACGAACAAGAAGCCGCAGTAGTGATTGGCCGTCCGGCGTGAAGCCGGCGCTCCTCCTGGTTCTCGCCTCGCTCGTTGCCCTGACTCATGCGTCGCAGCCAGCGGCGCTTCAGCAGACCGCCACACCGGGGCAGGGCATCTATTGGTGTCCAATGCATCCGGATGTGCGCGGGCGCGAGGGGGAGAAGTGTCCGCTGTGCGGCATGCTGCTGGTGCGGGCCGCGGCGGCCGACGCCTCGGCGTACGTCCTCGATCTCGAAACCATTCCGCGCGTCCTGCGGCCGCAGCAGAAGGCGCGCGCGCGATTCCTCGTTCGCGACCCGCGCACGCTGGCGACGATCCGGCGCTTCGACCTCGTGCACGAGCGGGTGTTCCATCTCTTCGTGATCAGCCAGGATCTCGAGTACTTCACGCACATTCATCCGACGCTGCACGACGACGGATCGCTCGACGTCGGCATCGAGCTGCCGCGCCCCGGCGTCTATCAGATGATTGCCGACTTTCTGCCGGCCGGCGGATCGCCGCAGCTGCTGCAGAAATCGATCGTCACCGCCGGCTACACCGGCCCGCTCTACGCGACGCCGGTCCTCGCCCGCGACGTCGCTGACAAGGTCGCCGGCGGCACGCGCGTGAAGCTGACGATGCCCGATCCGATCGCTGGACGCGAACAGCTGGTCACGTTCGATCTCGAGGATGCGGCGAGCGGCGAGCCGGTGAGCGATCTCGAGCCGTACCTCGGTGCCGCCGGACACCTTCTCCTGGTCAGTGCCGACTTGATGATCGCCACGCACAGTCATCCTGTCGCCGAAATCTCGAAGCCGGGGGGACCGACCGTCGTCTTTCAGATGCTCTTTCCGCGTGCCGGCGATTACCGGATGTGGGCGCAGTTCCAGCGCCACGGCCAGGTGCTCACGTCGTCGTTTACGGTGCCGGTGAAAGAGCCGTCGCCGTAACTACGAGACGAACTCCAGGTCCGCGGAACATGCCGGCGACGATGCGCGGACGTCGATCTTCGTTCCGCGCGGCAGCCGAACGGGTTTCCGAAAGCGATATGTGATCGGATACGCCGGCTCGAATCGCGGCACGACCGACAGCGGTGCGATGCTTCCGTCGGGACGGCGAGCGACGATCTCGACGCTCGCGCCCGCCTCGCTGGCGTGCGGGGTCACGGCGAGCGCGTCGACGCTGCGATCGATTGTCGTACCGCCGCAGGCGAGCGATCGATGGCGGAGCGGCCGCGATGGCCGGGCGCCGAATCGCAGCGCGACGCCGCTCTGATCCGTTTGCGGCGTTGCGGACTTCCTGTAGTGCAGCTCGAGCGCCAACCGCGATCCCGCGGGCAGCCGCTGTGCGATCCCTGACGAGTACACGACCGGCTCATCAGGCGGCGTCCACGCGCCCAGCATTGTTGCGGATCCCTCGACGACGCTCGAAGCAGGCCGCTCCACTCCGCTCGGACCACGTTCGATCCAGAGTACCGCCTGCTGCACGATCGATCGATTGCCAGGGCGCAGCTCCCATCCCGTCACCCAGCGATCTTCGGCAAGGTTCGTCGGCAGTTCCACGCGATCGACGAGCTTCGTGACGGCACGCGCCGCGGGCGCGGTCAGAACGAGATCGAAATGGTTCGATGCGTGCTCGGTGCCGCGGACGGTATGGTCTTCAGCGCGCGCGCCATCGACCGGAGGTCCGATGGGCGTGGCACCATCGGCCCATGAAGTCAGCAGCTCGACTTCGATCGGGGTGAGGCTGCGATCGTTGCTGAAGTCGCCGAAGCCGCGCGCCGCCGGCCACGGCGGCATTCGCCGCTCGAGCACTTCGCGCCGAATCGACTTCGCCCAGCTGCGCGCGTCCTGATAGGTGGCGAGCGACATCGGGGCAAACCCGTTCGTCGAATGGCATCCGAGACAACGGCGCTGCAGGATCGGCTCGACGTCCGTCGTCCATGTCACCTGCGACTCGCGATTGTGCGCGGTGACGCGCGATCCCGGTCCGACGATTGCTACGGTCATCGCCGCTGCGAACGCAACGCAGGAAATAACTCTCAACAACATGCGCATCCAAGGAAAAGTTCTACGTGGGGGAGACCAATTTCGCGCTGCATCGGTTCGTCCGACTGATCCCAATGGTTCTGTTCTCTCTGGTGGCGACAACCGCTCGGTCTGCAGCCGGGTCGATCGCGATCGACGCGACGACTTACAAAGATCTCGCCGGTGCGTCGACGACGATCACGACGCCGACGTTTTCGACGGCCGCGAGCGACGAACTGCTTCTCGCATTCATCTCTACTGATTATCTCGGCGGCACGAACACCAAAGTCAACAGCGTCACCGGTGCAGGCCTGACGTGGAACCTCGTCGTCAGGACGAATGCACAGAATGGCACATCGGAAATCTGGCGAGCGTTTGCGGCGTCGAGTCTGACCAACGTGTCGGTGACGGCGACGCTGTCGCAAAGCGTATCGTCTTCGATCACGGTGATCAGCTTCACCGGCGTCGACACCTCGGGCACGAACGGCTCAGGTGCCATCGGTGCCATCGCCAACGGCAGCGCGGCAAGCGGTGCTCCGTCGGCGACGCTCGTGACCACGCGCAACAACTCATGGGTGTTCGGCGTCGGCAACGACTTCGACAATCCGATGGCGCGGACGCCAGGCCCGGGCCAGAGCATCGTGCATCAATACCTGCCGCCGGTCGGCGACACGTACTGGGTGCAGAAGCAGAACAACCCGACGCCGCTCGCGGGCACCAGCGTCGCGATCAGCGATACCGCCCCGGCCAGCGATCGATTCAACGTGAGCGCGTGCGAGATTCTCCCCGCGCCGGCGACGAGCGGTGACGTCACACCGCCAACGGTGTCGCTGACGGCGCCGGCGTCTGGCGCCATCGTGTCGGGCGTGACGACGATCACGGCGAGTGCGTCCGACAACGTCGGCGTCATCCGCGTGGAGTTTGACCTGGACGGTGTCAGTCTGCTCGGCGAAGCCACGACTCCGCCCTATTCGTATTCGTGGAGCACGACGGGTGTGACCGACGGTGTGCATACGGTCACGGCGACCGCGCGCGATGCCGCCGACAACCGCAGTTCCGTCTCAGTCACCGTCACGGTCAGCAATACGACGGGACCGGCCGCGGTCGGCCAGTGGAGCGCTCCGTTCGACGTCGGCATGGTCGCCGTCAACATGGTGATGATGCACACCGGCAAAGTGTTGATGTTCGCCGGTTCGTACGCCGCGTCATGGGTCGAACGCGTGTGGGATCCGGAGAACGGCAGCATCACGCTCGTACCGAACCCGTACTACAACCTCTTCTGCGCCGGACATTCGCAGCTCGCCGACGGCCGCATTCTCATCGTCGGCGGCTACGATCCGGGGTCGATCGGCGCGGCCAACGCGAACATCTTCGATCCAGTGAGCGAGAGCTGGTCGGCGCTGCCGAACATGGCGTATCGGCGCTGGTATCCGACCTCGACGACGCTGCCCGACGGCCGCGCACTCGTGACCTCTGGCGCGCAGACGTGTCTGACGTGTCTCGCCGACGTGCCGGAAGTGTTCGATCCGGCGACGAACAAGTTCACGACGATGCCCAGCGCGCGGCTCGGCGTGCCGTACTACCCGTTCATGTTCGTGCTGCCAGACGGCAAAGTGATCGATGCCGGCGCGAACGAAGATCCGGCGCCGACCACGGTGCTGAACCTGACGACAAAGACGTGGAGCACGCTCGATCCGATCGTGAAAGACGGCCACAGCGCGGCGATGTATCAGCCCGGCAAGATCCTGAAATCGGGGACCGCAGCCGACAGCGGCACCCCAGGCAGCGCGGCGGCTACGGCCTACGTCCTCGACACGACGGCGCCGTCGCCGGCGTGGCGCCAGGTGGCATCGATGGCGAATCCTCGCGCCTTCCACAACACCACGCTGCTGCCCGACGGGACCGCTCTCGTCACGGGCGGCGGAAGAGTGCTCGACGGCTACGACGTGACCAAGTCGGTGAAGGCCGCTGAGTTGTTTTCGCCGGTCACCGAAACGTGGAAGACGCTCTCGAGCGCCGCTGTTCCTCGCCTGTACCATTCGACCGCGTTGTTGCTGCCGGATGGCCGCGTGCTGACCGCAGGCAGCGGAAACGACGGTCCCGCTGTCAATCAGACGCAGGCGGAAATCTTCTCGCCGCCGTACCTGTTCAAAGGTGCGCGCCCGAGCATCGCGAGCGCGCCCGATCAGGTTTCGTACGGCACGTCGTTTCTGGTTCAGACGCCGGACGCCGCTTCGATCGCCTCGGTTTCGCTGATTCGGCCCGGCGCGGTCACGCACGGGTTCGACGAGGATCAGCGGTTCCTGACTCTCGCGTTCACCGCCGGTTCGGGATCGCTGACGATTCAGGCGCCGACGAACGCGAACCTCGCGCCGCCCGGGTACTACATGCTGTTTCTCGTGAACAGCGCCGGCGTGCCGTCGGTCGCGTCGTTCGTTCGCTTCGCGGCGCCCGGCACCGATATCGAGCCGCCGACCTCGCCGCTCGGGCTGACCGGTCAAGGCGCAATCGGATCGGCGACGCTGACGTGGTCGGCCGCCACCGACAACACCGGCGTGGCGCTCTACAACGTCCATCGCTCGACGACGTCCGGGTTCCAGCCCTCGTCTGCAAACCGGATTGCCCAATCGCCGGCGATGAGCGTCACCGACACTGGTGTCACGGCCGGCACGTACTTCTACGTCGTCACGGCGCAGGACATCGCGGGCAACGTGAGCCAGCCCTCGAACGAAGCCGCGGTGATCGTGCTCGCCGATACCCTCGCGCCGGTCGTGTCGATCACGGTGCCGACGCAGCAGGCTGCGGTGTCCGGGACGATCAACGTGGCGGCGACTGCCTCGGACGATGTCGGCGTGGCCGGCGTGCAGTTCCAGCTCGACGGTCAAGCGCTCGGCGCCGAACGGACGTCGCCGCCGTACGTCGTGCCGTGGAACACGACGACAACGTCGAACGGATCGCACACGCTGACGGCCGTGGCGCGCGACGCCGCCGGCAACTCGTCGTCGTCGATCGTCGACGTTCTGGTGTCGAACAGCTCGCAGAATCCGAGCGGTCTCGTCGCGGCGTACGGATTCAATGAGGGCAGCGGCGTCCAGGTGGCGGACGCATCGGGGCAGGGCAACACAGGGACGATCTCGAGCGCGACGTGGACGGCCTCCGGCAAGTTCGGATCGGCGTTGTCGTTCAACGGGACGAGCGCGTGGGTTACGGTTGCGGATGCGCCGTCACTCGATCTCAGGACCGGGATGACGATCGAAGCGTGGGTGAACCCGTCGTCCGGCACCGGTTGGCGGACGGTCGCATTGAAGGAGAACGGCAGCGGGCTCGTCTACTCGCTGTACTCCGCAAACGGCGCATCACGTCCGGCCGGCTTCGTGCACACCAGCGGGGACATGCCGCTCAACGGGACCGCCGCGGTGGCGACGTACGCCTGGACGCACATCGCGTTCACCTACGACGGCACGGCGATGCGGATGTTCGTCAACGGCCTGCAGGTGAGCATGAGCGGGCAGATGGGAACGATCGCCGTGAGCAACGGCGCGCTTCGCATCGGCGGCAATTCCGTGTGGGGCGAGTACTTCAGGGGAGCGATCGACGAGGTCCGCATCTACAACCGCGCGCTGAGCGCGGCGGAGGTTCAGACCGACATGAACACGCCGATTCCTTAAGCG
>DAIUKO010000222.1:0-4729 GCA_036848175.1 Vicinamibacterales bacterium
CGCTCGTGGCCGCCGCCGTCGATGATCGGCGCGAGCAGCACGCGCGGATTGCGGCGCCGGACGTAGAGAGCGCCCACGCCCTTCGGCCCGTACATCTTGTGCGCGCTGAGCGACGCCATGTGGACGCTGAGATCGTTCACGTTGAACGGCACCTTGCCGACGATCTGCACCGCGTCGGTGTGGAACAGGATCCCCTTCTCCTTCGCGATCGCGCCGATCTCCGCGATCGGCTGGATGACGCCGATCTCGTTGTTGGCCGCCATGATCGTGATGAGGATCGTCTTGTCGGTGATCGCCGCCTTGAGCTCGTCGAGGCTGATGCGGCCGTCCTTCTGCACCGCCAGGTAGGTGACCCGATAGCCTTCCTTCTCGAGGCGTTTACACGTGTCGATCACCGCCTTGTGCTCGGTGACCGCGGTGATGATGTGATTGCCCTTCTCGCGATACATCTCGGCGACGCCCTTGATCGCGAGGTTGTCCGATTCGGTGGCGCCGCTGGTGAAGACGATCTCCTTGGCGTTGGCACCGATCAGGTCGGCCACCTGCTTGCGCGCCTTCTCCACCGCTTCTTCCGCTTCCCACCCGAACGGATGGTTGCGGCTGGCGGCGTTGCCGAAATGCTCGGTGAAGTACGGCACCATCGTCTCGACGACGCGCGGATCGACCGGCGTCGTCGCGTGATAATCCATGTAGATCGGAAGCTTGATCGCCATCATTTCTCTCTAACAACCCTGAAGGGCTGCGCTACCGCCGCCTCTCGAGCCGCCCCGAAGGGCTAAAGATGCGTGTGAAGCACCGCCGGCTGCGCGGCCGCCGGCGACGGGGGATCCGCCGCAAGCTCCGCAATCGTGCATTCGCCGAGCGCCGCCAGAATCCTCTCCCGTACGCGCCACAGCGGGTCGCGCACGTTGCATTTGGCGAACTGCTCGCACTGCCCGTCGTCGGTCGAACACGCCGTCACGGTGACCGGTCCATCGATCGCCTGAATCACGTCAGCGACCGAAATCTGCGACGGCATCCGTGCCAGCTGATAGCCACCGCGCGTGCCCTGGTGCGAAGCCAGCAGACCGCGGCGCACCAGGCGTTGCAGCACCTTCGCCATCAACTCGATCGGAATGTCGTAGAGCTCCGCGATTTCCCTGGCCGACGATGAGCCCTGAGACCGCCGGTCGCCTCGAAGCGCCAGATGTTTCATCGCCATCAGGGCGTAATCCGCCTTTTTCGAGAGCCTCAACATATCCGACTAGTCTGGTCCTACTTTAACATACGGTGTCCGGCCATGGTCAGTATTTCGGCTGGCTCGGGTCGACTTTGTCGACCCAGTCGAGAATGCCGCCCTTGAGGTTCAGCACCCGCTTGAACCCCACCGACCTCAGGAAATCGGCAGCTTTGGCGCTCCGAACGCCGCTCTTACAGTGCACGACGATCTCGTCGTCCGGGTTGAGCTCGTTGACGCGCTTCGGCACGTCGCCGAGCGGGATGAGCTCCGACCCGGGGATGCGGTTGATTTGGTATTCGTTCGGTTCGCGCACGTCGACAATCTTCAGCCTGTCGCCACGGTCGAGTCTCTGTTTGAGCTCAACGGATGTGATTTCGGTGGCGGTGTTCAGCGGCGTCGCCTCAGCGGCGGCCGGCCTCACGCCGCAGAACTGTTCGTAATCGATGAGCGCCGTAACGGTCGGGTGAGTGCCGCAGACCGGGCAGTCCGGATCCTTACGCAGTTTCAGCTCGCGAAACTTCATCCGCAGCGCGTCGAAGATCAGGAAGCGTCCGATCAACGGCTCGCCCGCGCCGAGAATCAGCTTGATGGTTTCAGTTGCCTGAATCACGCCGATGATTCCCGGCAAGACGCCGAGCACCCCACCCTCGGCGCAGCTCGGCACGAGTCCGGGCGGCGGCGGCTCCGGATAGAGGCATCGATAGCACGGACCGTCTTTGGTCGCGAACACCGAAGCCTGTCCTTCGAATCTGAAGATGCTGCCGTACGCATTCGGCTTGCCGGTGAGCACGCACGCGTCGTTCACGAGGTAACGCGTCGGGAAATTGTCCGTGCCGTCGACGATGACGTCGTACGGCTCGAAAAGCTTCAACGCGTTCTCGGAGGAAATCGCCACTTCGTGCGTGACGATCTCGACGTTTGGATTGAGCGCCTGCAGCCGATCCTTCGCCGACGCCAGCTTCGATCGGCCGACGTCGGGCGTCCCGTGGAGAATCTGGCGCTGCAGATTGCTGAAGTCGACGACGTCGAAGTCGACGATGCCGAGCGTTCCCACGCCGGCCGCCGTGAGATACATCGCGGCGGGCGATCCCAATCCGCCGGCGCCAATGCACAACACCTTCGACGCCTTCAGCTTTCGCTGACCCTCGACGCCGACCTCCGGCATGATCAGGTGCCGCGAGTACCGCTTGATCTCGTCGTTGGTCAGCTCTGGCGGCGTTTTCTGGTTCGACTGCAGCCGGACACGACCGACGTCCGCAACCGCGTCGACTCCGCCCGCGACTGACGGGATGATGCTGACCGTGTCTCCCGCGGTGACCGGCGTCTGTTCCTTCTGCAAATACCGGATGTCTTCGTCGTTGACGTAGACGTTGACGAAACTGCGGAGCTTGCCTTGATCGTTATAGAGGTGAGGCTTGAGCCCGGCGTGCCGGCGCGTCAGATCGGCGAGCAGTTCGCCGACGGTTGCGCCCGACGCGTCAACCGCGTCCTGTTTGTCCGTGTACGGTCTGAGCGGAGTGGGAATGAGAATTTTCGCCATGATCCAGACTGCCCTCTTCGAAGATCGAACGATCGTCCTTCAGATACCACACGGTCATGTCGCCGGCCGCGCCGTTCATCACCGACACGATGATGTAGGCGAACGTCGGCCACGCGTGATCGAGGTCGTACTGCGACGGCCGCGCCGGATGATCCGGGTGCGAGTGATAGAAGCCGAGCAACTCGACGCCCATTTCCGCCGCACGCCGCTCTGCCTGCCGATAGTCCGACGGCCGTACCAGAAACCTGCGCCGCGGTCCTTCTTCGGTCGTGTTCGGCAACGCGACGACGGTCGTCACGATGTCGCCTTTGCCGACGAGCGCGCCGCAGCACTCGTGCGGATACGTCTCCTGGCCGTGCGCGCGAATCGACTGCTCGACGTCGGCCGCGATGATCAACAGTCGGTCAACCGCCATGATGCTCCGCCGTCCAGAAGCTCTCGGTCAGGTACTTTTCAGCGCCGTCGGGAAAAATCGTCACGACAATGCCACTCTTGAGACGCTTCGCGACGTCGAGGGTTGCGGCGATCGCAGCACCCGACGAGATTCCCGCGAGCAGGCCTTCTTCCCGCGCGAGACGCCGCACCATCCGGTAGGCGCGTTCGGTGTCAATCCGCAGGTCTTCGTCGGCCAGCGTCGGATCGTAGATCCCGGGGACGATCGCCGAGTCCATGTGCTTGAGACCTTCGAGTCCATGGAACGGCGAGTCGGGCTGAAACGAAACCAGCTTAATCGACGGATTGAATTTCCGCAGGCGGCGTCCGACGCCGACGAATGTGCCACTCGTGCCGAGGCCGGCGACGAAGTGCGTCATGCGTCCGCTCGTCTGCTCGATGATTTCCGGCGCGGTCGTGTCGTAGTGCGCCTGCCAGTTCGCGTCGTTGTTGTATTGGTCCGGATAGAAGTACCGATCGGGATCCGACGCATAGAGCCGGCGCGCTTCGCGAATCGCGCCGTCGCTGCCTTCCAGCGGACTCGTGAGCACGAGCTCGGCGCCCAGCGCGCGCAGAATCAGCTTGCGCTCAGGGCTTGCGTTCTCCGGCACACACAGCTGGACCTTGTAGCCGCGCGCGGCACCGACCATCGCGTAGGCGATGCCCGTGTTGCCTGAGGTGGCGTCGAGGATCGTGCGATCCGGCGTCAGCTTCCCCCTCGCTTCGCCGTCGAGAATCATCCGCGCCGCGGCACGGTCCTTCACCGATCCGCCTGGGTTCTGCCATTCCGCCTTCGCGTAAATATCGACGCCCGGAGTCTCGCGTTCGAACTGGTGCAGCCGCACCAGCGGTGTCCGTCCGATCATGTCGAGGACGGAGGGCGAACCCGGGACCCGATCGAGCACGGAAGAGGTGTCTGAGGAGGACATTGGCGATATCCGACCGACCAAGTCGGAAATTGTATCAACTATACTCCGCCCCGTCGATGACCCGCCTCGGCGGCTGGTTGTTCCGCCACCGCACCATCATTCCCATACCGCTGGCGATTGCCGTTCTCGCTCTGCCTCCCGGCAGCACGTCATCGTCCAACCTGCTGATCGGCCTGGGGATCGCCGTCACTGCCATCGGTGAAGCGATCCGCCTGTGGGCCGTTCATCACATCGGGACGGTCTCTCGGACGCGAAGCGATCGCCTTGGGCCCCTTGTCGTCACGGGACCGTTTGCCGTCGTCCGTAATCCGCTCTACCTGGGCAACATCGCCTTGTGGGTCGGGTTCGCGATCGCTGCGCGGCTTGTGTGGCTGGTGCCGATCATCGTGGTGCTGCTCGCCGTCGAGTACCACGCAATCGTGCGCTGGGAAGAGGAGTTGCTCGAGGAGCGCTACGGCGAGGATTATCGATCGTACATCGCGCGCGTGCCCCGATGGATGCCCCGCGCTCGTCCTTCGACGAGCTCAGGACGAGCGAGTTCGGCGACAGCACCCCTCTCAGGACGAGCGAGGCCCGTCTCACCACCGCTCTCAGGACGAGCGAGGTCCG
>DAIUKO010000222.1:4829-12919 GCA_036848175.1 Vicinamibacterales bacterium
CTCTCAGGACGAGCGAGGCCCGTCTCACCACCGCTCTCAGGACGAGCGAGGTCCGTCTCACCACCGCTCATGGTGAGCTTGTCGAACCATGAGCGTGAAGTCACGCGGTTTTCCTGGCGCGACACGCTCTTCAGCGAGCGCGGGACTTTGATGGCGATCGCGGTTGGCTACGCTGCGTTGTGGATAAAGGCTCGTTTCTGAGCGTCTGCCACAGATACCACGATGCGACCGATCGATACGGCCGCCACGCTTCGCCCATCTTCAGGATCCGCTTCGGATCGGGACGCTTGCGCAGACCATACAGGCGCTGAATCGCATTCACGATCCCGAGGTCGCCTGCAGGAAGGACGTCGGGCCGGTGCAGGCGGAACATCAGAAACATTTCGGCAGTCCACCGCCCGAATCCTTTCACCGCCGTCAGCCGTGCGATGACCTCTTCGTCAGGTAAGGCGTCGAGCTCGTCGAGATTCAACCGGCCGTCAGCGATCCGCGCCGAGAGATCGCGCAGGTAGCCGACCTTCTGCCCGCTCAAGCCGACGCCGCGAAGCGTCGCATCGTCGAAGTTGTCGATCGCCGCGGCGTTCGTGATCTGGTGGTCGGGGAACAGCGCCGCGAACCGCCCGAAAATCGTCGCGGCCGCCTTGGTCGAAAGCTGCTGGCTGACGATCGCCCCGACGAGCGTGCTGAGATGATCCTTGCGCTGCCGCTCGGCCATGCGACATGGACCGATGCGTTTGATGGCGCCGGCGAGAATCGGGTCGCGCCGCATCAACAGGCGCCGCGCCCGCTGGTAGTCCGCCTCGGTCATCGCATGGACGCGGTCAAGGTGACGCGCGCGTGAATCTCGATCAGGCCGGGCTCGACCGGCGTCTGTGCCGCGCTCTCGGCAGCGCCGGCCATCATCCTCACCATGGGCCGCGGCGGAGCGACGCCGCTCTCGCGCGAATCTTCGATGCGCAGCACGCGATCGATGGCACGGCCGGCGCCCGAGGCGGCGGCATCGGCACGCGCGCGGGCATCGGCGACGGCGAGGCGCAGTGCCTCGCGCTCGGCGTTGGCACGATCCTGCAGATCGAACCGGATGCCGCCGACCGACGTCGCACCCGACTGCACGACCAGGTCGAGGATTTCGCCGGTCCGTGCGATGTCGTCGAGCCGGACTTCGATGCCGTTGCGCGCCACGAATTCGCGCGGCACGCGCTTGCCCTGCACGAAGTCGAACTCCTGCTGGAGATCGTAGCCGGTCGTCCGGATGGCGTCCTGTGGAAGGCGCGCCTGCGTCAGCCGCTGCTGGACCGCGGTCATCGCGTCGGCGTTGAGGCGCTGGGCATCGCGCGGACTCTTCGCGCGGGTCTCGACGTTCACCATCACGAAGGCACGATCCGGGGCACGACGGACGGTGGCTTCACCGACGGTCACGACGAAGGGGGCTTGCGGCGGCGGCGGCGCCGGCTCTTGAGCCGCCGTCGTGCACGACAGCGCGATCGAACAGATGGCTACGAGCCGCATACAATCCGAAACCCGATGCTGTGCGCGTACGTGTCGGGCGGGACCTTGTGGCGATACGCACATCGCAGCATCGACACATCGTCGTTCACCCACGAGCCGCCGCGCAGGATCCGCATCGTGCCGAACGAAGGACCTCGAGGGTCGCGCATCTCGCCACGCCCATAGTAGTCCGCGCCGTACCAGTCCGATACCCATTCCCAGACGTTGCCCGACATGTCGTAGAGACCGTAGGCGTTGGGAGCATACATGCCGGTCGGACGCGTGCCGCGTTGCCGCTTGATCGACGGGTCCGTGAGGTAATTGCACTGTGCGGAATCGATCTGGCTGCCCCACGGATAGCGCTGACCCTCGAGGCCGCCGCGCGCCGCCTTTTCCCATTCCGCTTCGGTCGGCAGGCGGACGACGCGTCGCAGCGTCTCGGCCAACCATCGGCAGTACGCCTGAGCGTCGTCGTAGCGTGTGAGGACGACGGGATGGCCGCCGTGACCGGCCGGCGGCCTGCCGTTCTCCCACACGTACGGCGCGGCCAGCTCGCGGAACAAGGCATCGCGGCCGCCGAGCGTGATCATCGGCAGACCGTGAATCGACGGCGCCGGATAGCCGGTCTCGCGGACGAAGCGCGCGTACTCATCCTGGGTGACGGCGAAGCGGCTGATGAAGAACTCGCTGACGAAGACGCGGTGAACTGGTCGCTCGTCGTGTTCGAAGTCCGGCGCGCCCATGAGAAAGTCCCCGGCGGGAATTCGCGCGAGATTCGGGGAGGTCGCGAACGTCATCCGGCCCTCGGGCGCGGCCGCAGAGATCGCCCGTGTCTCTTCACTTGTGTCCAAAGCGGTCAGTATATAGTCTGCGCTGATGAAACTCGAACAGTTTGCGATGGAACGGATGCAGTCCACCTACGAGAATCAGGTGGAGTTCAACCTGTCCGAGAGCGGCGTGCAGCCACTGCGCCTCGCTCAGCTGGTCGACGACGAAGCGGCCCGCGACGCGTTGATGACCGAAGCGCTGCGGTACACGCAGTCGAACGGCAGCGTTCCCTTGCGAACCGACATCGCGGCGCTTTATCCAAACGCCACCGCCGATCACATTCAGGTCACCAACGGCGGATCGGAAGCCAACTACATCACGACATGGCATCTCGTCGAACCGGGCGACGAAGTCGTGCTCATGGTACCGAACTACATGCAGACGTGGGGCCTCGCGCGGGCCTTCGGCGGCATCGTCAAAGAGTGGCCGCTCGTCAACAGCGGCGGACGGTGGCGTGCCGACGTCGATGCGCTTGCTGGTCTGGTGTCGTCGCGAACGAAGTTGATCATCATCTGCAATCCCAACAATCCGACCGGCGCGCGCATCGATGCGGCGGATCTCGACGGGATCGCCGCGACCGCATCACGGCACGGGACGTGGATTCTCTCAGACGAGATCTATCGCGGCGCCGAGCTCGACGGACGCGAGACGCCGTCGATGTGGGGTCGATCGGATCGGGTGATCGTCACGAGCGGCCTGTCGAAGGCGTACGGACTGCCGGGGCTGCGGATTGGTTGGATCGTCGGACCGCCGCCGACGATCGCATCGTTGTGGTCGTACCACGACTACACGACGATCTCGCCGGGAGCGCTGAGCGATTTCCTGGCGCGGCGCGCGCTCGCGCCCTCGCAGCGCGCCCGCATTCTCGCGCGGACGCGGCGAATTCTGAACGAGAACTTTCCGGTGATCGCGCGGTGGCTGGACGCGCACGGCGCGCTCTTCAGCTACACGCCGCCCGATGCCGGTGCGATCGTGTACGTCCGCTATCACCATCCGATCAATTCGACCGACCTGGTGACGCGACTGCGCGAGCAGAAGAGCGTCCTCATCGTGCCGGGCGATCACTTCGGCATGGACGGCTATTTGCGGATCGGATTCGGCGACGATGTCGAATATCTGTGCAAAGGTCTGAACCGCCTCAACGACTTCATTGCGGATTGCGGATTGCGGAATGCGGAGACTGAATCAACAATAAATCCGCAATCCGCAATCCTCAATCCGCAATGACGAGGTTCGATCTTGTTTTAGTTGGGTTCGGCAACGTTGCACGCCGCTTCATTTCGCTCCTGCACGAGCTGCGCTCGACGCTGCAGCACGACCACGATTTCACGACGCGGATCATCGGCATCGCCACTCGGCGACACGGTCAACGGTTCTCGCCGCGAGGACTCGACATCCCTATCCCGCCAGGGGCCGACCCTTCGACGCTCGTCCTGAGCGACGTCGAAGGACGAGCGCTCAGGGCAGGCACATCTCTCGGCCCCTACGGAAAGGTTGCAGACTCACATCCCGTCGCAGGGGCGGACCCATCTGTCCGTCCCACTGTCGATTTCATCCGCGACGCCGTCGAGCGCGGCGCGTCGGCCGCCCGTGCTGGCCGCCTCGTCATCGTCGAAACGACGACGCTCGACGTCGACAGCGGACAGCCGGCGATCGATCACGTGCGGGCTGCGCTGGCCGGCGGCGCTCATGTGATCACCGCCAACAAAGGTCCGGTCGCGTTCGCGTATCACGATCTCGCCCGACGAGCGCAACGTGCTCGCCGCCGCTTTCTGTTCGAGGGCGCGGTGATGGACGGGATTCCGATTTTCAGCCTGGTGCGCGAGACGATGCCGGCAGTGAAGATCTCGGGGTTCCGCGGCGTCGTGAACAGCACGACGAATTACGTGCTCACCGCGATGGAGCAAGGACAGGCGTTCGAAGAGGCGCTGTCGGAGATGCAGGCCGTCGGCATCGCCGAAGCGGATCCGTCGCTCGACGTGGACGGCTGGGACGCGGCCGCCAAGGCCGCAGCCCTTGCGAACGTGCTGCTCGGCGCACGACTCACACCGCGGACCGTGGAAAGGCAGGGCGTCACGCCGGCCATGGGCGCACGCGTCGTCAACGCATGCCGCGCCGGACGACGCGTCAAGCTCGTGGCCCGAGCGGGACGGGAAGGCTCGCGCATCACGGCACGGGTCTCACCGGAGGAACTTCCCGACGACGACCTCCTGGCCGGCGTCGAGGGCCAGCAGAACGCCATCATTCTGTCTACGGATCTGCTCGGGGAGGTTGCGATCGTCCAGCGCGGCGGTGGCCTGACGCAGACCGCCTATGCGCTGCTCTCAGATCTGGTGACTATTGCTCGTTCGACCGACCCTCCGCACCGCCGCTCGCGCGCCAGTCGGCGATCGCGGCCATGAGCGCCGGCTCGTCGAAGCCCCTGATGACGAGGTCCGTGCGATCGCCGAAGATCGTGAGCGGGATCGTCCGGAATCCGCGCGCGACGAGATCGTCGTACGCACGATCGTCCTCGTCGACGTTGTAGGCCGTGAACGGCACACCTTCGCGTGAAAGCAACGCTTTCACCTGCTCGCAGCTGTGTCAGGCGCTGCCGGCGTAGACGATAATCATTGTTTCATTATGCCGTCACTCGATGGAATCACCGTACTCGACCTGACGCGGGTCCTGTCGGGGCCGTACTGCACGATGCTGCTCGGCGACATGGGCGCGCGCGTGATCAAGATCGAACAGCCGGGCAAGGGCGATGATACGCGCGCGTGGGGACCGCCCTTCCTCGACTGCGAGAGCGCATATTTCCTCAGCATCAACCGGAACAAGGAAAGCGTCACCCTCGACTTCAAGCATCCCGAAGGGCGGGCGATTCTCGATCGCCTCATCGAGAGGAGCGACGTGCTCGTCGAGAATTTTCGTCCCGGCACGCTGGCGAAGATGGGACTCGATTACCAGTCGCTGGCCGCGAAGCATCCGCGGCTCGTCTACACGTCGATCTCGGGATTCGGGCAGACTGGTCCGCGACGGAGAGAACCCGGCTACGACGCGGTGATCCAGGCCGAAGGCGGGCTGATGAGCATCACCGGCGCGGCCGACGGTCCGCCCTATCGGCTCGGCGTGGCGATCGCGGACATCGTCTCCGGGATGTTCGCGGCGTACGGCGCGGTCACGGCGCTGTTCGCTCGCGAGCGCACGGGACGCGGACAGATGGTCGACGTCGCGATGCTCGACGCGGTCGCGGCGCTGCTCACCTATCAGGCTGGCAACTACTTCGCGAGCGGCGATATTCCCAGACGGCTCGGCAATCGCCATCCGAGCATCGTGCCCTACGAGACGTTCGCGGCGTCGGACGGCGAGTTCGTGCTCGCCGTCGGCAACGAGGATCTCTGGCGGCGCTTCTGCGAGGTGGCCGGTCTGGATCTCGGTGAGCGGTTCGCCACCAACCGCCAACGCGTGATGCACTACGACGAAGTGCGGCCGCTCATCGCCGAGGCGCTCGCACGGCACTCGCGGCAGTACTGGATCGAGCGATTGACGGCCGCCGGCGTGCCATGCGGATCGGTGCGCGATCTCCATGAGGTGTTCGGCGATCCACAACTGGCTGCGCGCGAGATGATCGCCGAGCTCGAGCACGCGACGATCGGTCCGCTGAAGATGCTCGGTGTGCCGGTGAAGCTCTCGGGGACGTCCGGCGCCATTCGCACGCCGCCGCCGCGCCTTGGCGAGCATACCGATGCCGTGCTGCAGCACGATCTCGGATTCGACGCCGACGCCCTCTCACGGCTGCGCGCGCAGAAGGTTGTCTAGGCATGGAAACGGGAGAGGTTCGCCGCCGTCTGCAGCATGCCATCGAGCGCGCCCGCCGCAGCGCCGCCGATCGGCGTGCGCGCAACGACGACGCGACGCGCGCCTTCACCGGTTTTCTGGACGAGGTCGCGGTTCCGCTCTTCAAGCAGATCGCCAACGTCCTCAAGATCGAAGGCCATCCGTTCACGGTATTCACGCCGTCGGGCAGCGTGCGGTTGATGTCGGACAGGAGCGCGGACGATTACATCGAGATCGCGCTCGACACCAGCGACGTCGAACCGCGCGTGATGGCGCGCATCAGCCGCAGCCGCGGCCGCCGCCTCGTGGACGAGGAACGGATGATCGGCACGCCTGAGGCGCTCACCGAAGAAGATCTATTCGCGTTCCTCTTGAAAGAGCTGGAATCGTTCGTCGTGCGCTGATCGGTGGCTATGCCAATCGTTCGGCGAACGACGTGTCAAAACCCTGCCGTTTGAGGAGCGCGAGGAAGCCGGATCGATCGTTCGAGTGCCGGTACGCTTCGCGACTGTCGACGACGCCGGCCTGAACGAATCCGGCGAGCGAATCGTTGAGCGGTGTCATCCCGTGCTTGCGTCCGCCTTCGATGGTCATCGGCAGCTGCGAGGTCGTGCCTTCGGCGAGCGCGCTCGCCACCGCCGGCGTGTTGAGCAACACCTCGCGCGCCGCGACGCGGCCGCCGCCGACCTTGTGGAGCAGCACCTGCACGACGACGCCGCGCAGATTCTTCGCCAGCGCCAGCTGCACGTGACGGCGATCGTCCGCGGCGTAGAGATCGATGGTGCGATCGATGGCCGATGCGGCGGAATGGGCCGAGACGCCGCCGATGACGAGCCGGCCCGACGCCGCCGCTTCGAGCGCGACGTTCATCAAGCCAGCACTACAGAGATCCTCAATGATCAGCACGTCCGGATCCTCGCGGAGCGCGGCCCGCGCCGCGGCCAGCATGTCGTCGTCGCTGCCCCGCACCTCACGCTGGCTGATGAACGAGTTCCCGCGCTCGTGCACGATGTTGATCTCGCGTTCGATCGTGATGACGTGGTCGCGGCGCGTCCGGTTGATCAAATCGATGTAGGCGGCGATCATCGTGCGCTTGCCGCTCGAGCGCGGGCCGGCGACGAGGACGAGTCCTTCCGCCTCCATCGCCAGGGCCTGAATGGTGCGCGGCAGAACGAGCTGATCGACCGAGACCGAACGCAACGGCATCAGGCGGAACACACCGCCCGGCCCGCGATGATCGCGGAAGCTCATACACCGGACGCGCCCGACATCCTCGATGTCGAGGATCCATTCGGTGGTCACGCCGCTGCGCAGCGCTTCGTGGTTGCGCTCCGGCATCAGCGTCAGCAGCAACGATTCGACGTCGCGTGCGGTCAGCTCGGGTTCGCCCTCGAGCAGGTGCAACGCGCCGTCGACGCGGATCGACGGCTGCGCGCCCGACGAGAGATACAGCGTCGACGCGCCGCGGGCCGCCGACACGCGCAGCAGCCGATCGAGTCCGAACGAGGCGTGGTCGGCGGCCGACGCCGCGGGCGCATCGGAGCGGAACGCGCTCCGTGAAAGCGGAAGCACGACCGCGTGCTGCGGCTCCGGAAGCGACTCTTCGACGGCGGCCGGCGCCGGCTCTTCGACGGCGAGTGGCGTCGGCTCTTCGACTGCGACAGGCGCGGACGGCTCGACCGCGACGGGCACAGGTGATTCGATGGCGACTGGCGCTGGCTGTTCCATAGGAATCGGCATCGGCGGTTTGAATGCGACCGGTGCTGGCGCCTCCATCGGAATCGCCACCACCGGTTTGAATGCGACCGGCGCGAGCGGCTCCGTCGGAATCGGCACCACGGGTTTGAATGCGACTGGTGCTGGCGGCTCGCTCGGGATCTGCACCAGCGGTTTGAACGCGACCGGCGCCGGCGGCTCGCTCGGAATCTGCACCAGCGGCTTGAACGCAACCGGCG
>DAIUKO010000223.1:0-12891 GCA_036848175.1 Vicinamibacterales bacterium
AACTGGCCGAAGCGTCCGCGCTTCATGGCCATCGGCTTGCCGCAGTTCTCGCACGGCTCGATCTCGTCCTCTCCCGATTCGGATTCGGGCTGCTGCTCCTCGAGCTCGCGCGTGTTGGTGCAGTCCGGATAGGCGCTGCAGGCGATGAACGGCCCGAACTTGCCGACGCGCTTCAGCATCGGCGATCCGCACTTGTCGCACGCCTCGCCGATGTCGATCCCCTTCTTGAAATCGTCCATCTCCCTGCCGGCCTTGGAGAGATCCTTCTTGAACTTCTTGTAGAAGTCGCTCAGCGTCTTCGCATAGTCGGTCTTGCCCTGCTCGATCTTGTCGAGATCGTCCTCGAGCGACCGTGTGTACTCGACGTCGATGATGTCGTCGAAGCTCTTGGTCAGCAGGTCGCTGATGATGACGCCGAGCGCGGTCGGCTTGAACCGGCCTTCGATCTTGTTGACGTAGTCGCGATCCTGCAGCACGCCGATGATCGACGCGTAGGTGCTCGGCCGGCCGATGCCGTTTTCTTCGAGCTCTTTGACGAGCGTCGCCTCCGAGAATCGCGGCGGCGGCTGCGTGAACTTCTGCTCGGGACGCAGCGCTTTCAGCTCCAGTCGATCGCCTTCGGCGAGCGTCGGCAGCACGCCCGACACGGCATCCTCGTCGTCGCTCGCCGCGTCGCCCGACGCCTGATCCTTCTGCTCCGGCTCCCCCGGCGTGAGACCGTAGGTCGCCATCCAGCCGGCAAACTTCGGCACCGTTCCCTTGACGCGGAACACGTACTCGCCCGCCGTGATGTCGACCGTCGTCTCGTCGAACGTCGCCGGATTCATCTGCGACGCGACGAAGCGATTCCAGATCAGACGGTAGAGCGAGTACTGATCCGGCGTGAGATACGCTTTCACGGTCTCGGGATCGTGCTGCATCGAGGTCGGCCGGATCGCCTCGTGCGCGTCCTGCGCGTCCGACTTCGACTTGTAGTAGTTCGCCTTCTCCGGCATGTACTCGTCGCCGAACGTCGACTTGATGTGATCGCGCACCGCGACGAGCGCCTCGTCCGCCACGCGCACCGAATCGGTACGCATGTACGTGATCAGGCCGCCGGTCAGTTCGGGGATGTCGATCCCGCCCTCATAGAGCTGCTGCGCGAGCAGCATCGTCTTCTTGACGGGGAACCGCGCCGTCTGCTGCAGCTTGCTGGTGATGAACGGCGCCGGCGCGTTGCGCTTGCGCTCTTTGGTCACCACCGAGGTGACGATCCACGACTCGCCCTCTAGGTCGGCGAGAATCGCCTTCGATTGCTCCTCGTTCGCGACTTTGATCGGTTCGCCGCTCTTCTTGAGCAGCTTGGCCTCGAATTCCGGCGGCTGCGCGCCGGCGAGGCGCGCGAAGAGCTGCCAGTACTCCTCCGGCACGAAGCGCTCGATCTCGCGTTCGCGATCGCACACCAGCTTCAACGCCACCGACTGCACGCGGCCGGCGCTGAGGCCGCGCCGCACTTTGTCCCACAGCAGCGGACTGATCTTGTAGCCGACGAGTCGATCGAGCACGCGCCGTGCGCGTTGCGCGGCGACCATCTTCTCGTCGATCGTCCCGGGCCGCTTGATCGCTTCCTGAATCGCCTTCTTGGTGATCTCGTTGAACGTCAGGCGGTGAATCTTCCGCTTGCGCCCACCGAGCTCCTGTGCGAGATGCCAGCCGATCGCTTCGCCTTCGCGATCCGGGTCGGTGGCGACGTAGATGTCCGATGCGTCCTTCGCCGCATCCTTCAGCTCTTTGATCACCTTCTTGCGCGTGGCGATCGATTCATATTCCTCGGCGAAGTCGTTCTCGATGTCCACACCCAGCTTGCTCTTCGGCAGGTCGCGGATGTGACCCATCGACGCGACCACCTTGTAGTCGCGGCCGAGGTATTTGTTGATGGTCTTCGCCTTCGCCGGCGATTCGACCACCACGAGTGCTTTGGCCATTGCGTCCTTTAAACCTTCACGTCTTTCTTTCCACCCTAGCACGAACTGTCAACCCGGACGAATCGGCCGCCGCCAATCCGCGCGACCGATCCCTCCAACTCGAGCTCGAAGAGTCGAGGCAACAGTCGCGATGGACTCAGCCCCGATCGCTCGGCGAGGGCGTCGAGATCGCTCGGTTCTCCGGGCGTGAAACACGCGAGAACCGGGTCGGCGCATGGGGCAGCCGAGTCGGCGGTGCGCCGGCCGGCCGGCTGACCCACGCCCAGCTCTTCAAGAATATCGTCCGCGGACTCCACAATCTTTGCACCGTCCCGTAACAGCGCGTGGGCGCCGCGGTTACGGCCGCTCAGCACGTTGCCGGGGACGGCCAGGACGTCGCGGCCCTGCTCGAGCGCGCAGCGGGCCGTGATCAGCGAGCCACTCTTCTCGTTCGCTTCGATCACCACGACCGCGCGCGAGAGTCCGCTGATGACCCGGTTGCGCAGCGGAAAACACCACTGGAGCGGCGGTGTCCCCGGCGCAAACTCGCTGACGATCGCGCCTTGCTTTTCGATCTCACGCGCAAGCGGTGCATGCTCGGGCGGATACATCACGTCGACGCCGGAACCCAGTACCGCCACCGTCGTCCCGGTCGTCAACGCGCCGCGATGCGCCGCCGAATCGACGCCGCGTGCGAGTCCGCTGATGACGACCACGCCGCGCGCCGCGACATCCGCGGCGAGACGACCTGCGACGGCGAGCGCGTATGGTGACGCGGCACGCGATCCGACGATCGCGACCGCATGCGCGTTCAACGCGTCGATCGCGCCGCGCACCCAGAGGACCGCCGGCGGATCCACGATCGTCGTCAACGCCGCCGGGTAGCGTGCATCGCTCCACGGAATCGCCGCGATGCCGTGCTCGTGTGCGCGTCGGATCGCCGCCGCCGCGCGTGCCTGGAGGTTCGCCGCCTTGTCTGGCTGATCGCGCCAATGCCGCGCGAGCAGGTGATCGAGCGTCGCCGCCGCTGTGTCGCCGGCGCGCAAACGCTCGGCGGCGTGCAGCCAGCACCACGAAGGCAGGAGCGACAATGCGATGAGATTCTGTAAGTCGGTCATGACCACGCCACCTCACACACGCGGCCAGGACCATCCTTCGACAGGCTCAGTCAGACGAAGCGCTGTAAAAGAGAAGGAGGTCGAAACCGCCGCGCCAAAAGTCGCGCAGGGCTCGACCTCCCGTCCTTTATTATAGGCGTGGCGGTGACAGTACTGACCGGATTTCGTAAATCCGCGGCGCGCCGATCGCATGAAAGTGGCGCGTTTTCAAAAATTACCAGTGGCATTAGGCTTGCTCGATTCCATCCGAACTGAGTGCCAAATGCCTTGCAACCACGCAAGGCGGGTGGCATAGTGAGCGGGAAATCCATGAGCGCACGCCTCGCGATGTTGATTGCGGCTGCCGTCCTGGCGTCGGCTTCGCCGTCGTTCGCCGACGCGAGACGCGACGCAAAGGCCCAGGTCGAGTTCGGCATCAACGTCGCGCAGCGCGGCCTGTGGCGCGAGGCCATCTACCGCTGGGAGAAAGCGGTAGAGATCGATCCGACCTACTCCGCGGCGTACAACGATCTGGCAATCGCGTACGAGCACGAGGGCCAGCTCGAAAAAGCCCGTAAGGCGTACGAAAAGGCGCTCGAACTCGACCCGAACAATTCTCAGGTGCGACAGAACTACGAGCTCTTCAAGGAAATCAATGACCGCACTGGTTCGGGCAAAGACAAGCCGTAGATTCGCGCTCGCGGCCGTCGGCGCGCTCGCCGCGCTCGTCGTCATCGCGTGCGGAACCGATTACTACGAGATTCCGATCGAGACGCCGATCCAGCCGAAGCTGGATGTCTCGGCGTTTCAGCGTGTCCTCGTCGCCGGCTTCGTCGCCGGCGGCAGTGAGGACGTCGACGCCAACCAGGAAACCGTTCGTCTCTTGCGCAGCCAGCTGCGGACCAAGTCGTCGATGAAAGTGATCGACGCCGACGTGCTGCCGCTCATCGACATCGCCCAGGATCAGAACAAGGTCGCGAGCAGCAGCACTGAGTTCGGTGGCCCGAACGGGAACGACGGACAAGGCCAGCCTTCGGCGCAGACGATGGCGCTGCCACAGAAGATCAAGGACGAAAAGGACCTCGAACCGTACGAACGGCTGTTTGCGAACACCGCCTACTGGAAGAAGATCGGCGAGGAATACCAGAACCCGCTGATCGTGACCGGCACCGTGCTCTTCACGCCGCACTCCCGCTCCGGTTTCGTCCAGCGCGACACCGAAGTCTACGACGGCTTCGGCCGTCGCCGCGTCGTCCCCGTACGGACCTACATGGAGCGCCGCGGCTTCATCCTGCGTCCGAAGTTCGTGTTCATCGACGGACGGACCGGCGCGACGATGTACTCCGAGAGCTACCGCGAAGAGATTCTCTACAACGCGCAGACGAACACGCCGGCGCTGTCTTCGTACTTCGAGCTGATGGATCGGCTCGTGCCGAATTTCCTCAGCGCGCTGAGCAGCCAGAAGATCAAGGGGACGCGCGTTCTCCTGAAGTAGTGCTCGTGTCCGGCTTCCGCCGGACCAGTGTCCGCCTGTCGGCGACCGACCAGACCACCCCAAACCTTTACACCTGAACGACTTCGGTGGTACACTGGCGGCTTTGCACAGGTGCCGAATATGTACGCAATCATCCAGAACCGCGGTCGTCAGACCAAGGTGACCCCGGGCGGCTTCGTCACCGTCGACGGAACCGTCGGTGAACCGGGTGAGCAGCTGACGATCGATCAGGTGTTGCTCGTGGAGACCGAGGGCGGCGAGATTCTCGCCGGCGCGCCCTACGTCGCAAACGCGAAGGTCGTGGCGATTGTCGAGGGCGAAGCACGCGGCCCGAAGATCCGCGTCTTCAAGAAGAAGCGCCGCAAGGGCATGCGCCGGACCAAAGGCCACCGCGCGGTGTTTACACGAGTGCGCATCACGGAAATAGTCGTATAGGGATTTGGGACTCGGGATTTGGGATTCGATGAAGTGACGAATCCCGAACCGCGAATCCCGCGCAGGAATACAGCAATGGCTCATAAAAAAGGACAAGGCAGCTCGCGCAACGGGCGCGACTCGAACTCGCAGCGGCTCGGCGTCAAGGCGCACGACGGCAACCTCGTCACCGGCGGGACGATCATCGTTCGCCAGCGCGGCCGCCGCTTCCGTCCGGGCCTCAACGCCGGCCTTGGCAAGGACGACACGATCTTCGCGAAGGTCGCCGGACGCGTGAGATTCGAGAACCACGGTGCCCACGGACGAGTCATCAGCATTCAGCCAGTCGAAGTCCCCGCTGAATCCTGAAAGAAACTGGTAAGTTGGTGTTTGTCGACGAGGTCGACATTCACGTCGAAGCAGGCCACGGCGGGCGCGGCTGCCTCGCGTTCCGCCGCGAGAAGTTCGTGCCGCGCGGTGGACCGAGCGGCGGCGACGGCGGGCACGGCGGCTCGGTCTACATCGTCGCCAGCCCACATACGAATACCCTGATCAACTTCCGGTTCCATCCCGAGTTCGCCGCCGAGCGCGGCGGACACGGGGAAGGCTCGAACCGCACCGGTCACACCGCCAACGATCTCGAGCTCGACGTTCCCATCGGCACGCTGGTCTACGAAAAAACCGGCGACCGACACGAGCCGTACCGACTGCTTGCCGATCTCGCCGAAGAAGGGCAGCGCGTCCTGGTCGCGCGCGGCGGACGCGGCGGCCTGGGCAACGCACGGTTCGCCTCGTCCACCAACCGCGCGCCGCGAAAAGTGCAGCCGGGCGAAGAGGGCGAAGTCAAAGATCTTCGCCTCGAGCTCAAGCTGCTCGCCGACGTGGGGCTCGTCGGCTTTCCCAACGCCGGCAAGTCGACGCTCATCTCGCGCGTGTCAGCCGCGCGTCCGAAGATTGCCGACTATCCGTTCACGACGCTCACGCCGAATCTTGGCGTCGTCAGTCTGAGCGACGATCGCAGCTTCGTCGTCGCGGACGTGCCCGGGCTGATCGAGGGCGCGCATCGCGGCCTCGGCCTCGGTCATCAGTTTCTGCGGCATCTCGAACGAACGAAGGTCCTCGTGCATCTCGTTGACGTGTCTGGCGCCAGCGGACGCGATCCGGTGACCGATTTGGACACGGTCCGGCGCGAGCTCGAGCTGTTTCAACCGACTCTCGCCGCCAAGCCGCAGCTCGTCGCCGCCAACAAGATGGATGCGGTGGACGATGCCGCGCGCGTCGACGCGCTCGCGCGCCGCACGGCGGAGATCAAACTGCCGTTCTTTCGCATCTCCGCCGTGACTGGCGACGGCATCCCCGAACTGCTCGAAGCGATGTGGCACCGCCTCGCGGCGGCTCGGCAATCCGCCGCTTGACCGTGAGACGCATCGGCATTCTCGGCGGTACCTTCGATCCCATTCATTGCGGCCACCTCGACCTCGCGCATGCCGCAGACGCGGCGGTCGACCTGACGCACCTGGTCGTCATGACGTCCAACGTCCCGCCACATCGCGTGGCGCCCGTGGCTTCGAGTTATCACCGCTTCGCCATGGTCGCGCTGGCGCTGTCCAACCGCCCGAAGTGGCGGGCGTCGGACGCGGAACTGCGATCCGCGGAGCCGTCGTATACGTCAACGACGTTACGGCGCTTCCATGACGAGGGCTACACGCCGGACGAACTGTTCTTTCTGATTGGCGCGGATGCCTTCGCGGAGATCGAAACCTGGCGCGACTATCCGAAGATCCTCGGCTACGCGAACTTCGTCGTCGTGTCCCGGCCCGGATTCCCCGTCAGCGAAGCGCGTCGCCGTCTGCCGTCGCTCGCCGATCGGATCGTTGCGGTTGACGCGCCGACGGCGGACGTGTCAGCCACGGACATCCGGCGGCGGATCGCAGCCGGCGAATCGATCGCCGGCCTGGTGCCGCCTGCCGTACGAGAGCACATCGAGCGGCACGGACTCTACAAGACGATGTCAGGCAGGGTGCATGGCGAAGACTGAAAAGCGTCGAAAACCGCAACTGCCGGCGCAAGTCGACCGCGCGATTCGCGCGGCCGAAGACAAGAAGGCGATCGACCTGACCGTTCTCGATCTCCGCAAGGCGGCGGGCTTCACCGATTTCTTTCTCATCTGCTCCGGCTCCAACCCGCGCCAGATCCGCGCGATTGCCGACTCGGTGATGGAGACGCTGGCTGAAGACGGTGTGAAGCCGGCGCACGTCGAAGGGTACGATCGCTCGGAGTGGGTGCTGCTCGATTACTTCGACTTCATCGTGCACATCTTCGTGCCGGAGACGCGCATGTTCTACGGCCTCGAGCGTCTGTGGGGCAATGCCGAGCGCATCGAGGTGCCGGCCGTTCGATAGGTAGCCACGACCATGTCATTGCGGACGGCGGTCGACGCCGTGCTGTCAGTCGTGCTCGCGCCATCGTGCGCGGCGTGCGACGAGCTGCTGGATCGTCCGACGCATGGTCCCGTCTGCGATCGATGCTGGGAGTCGATCCGGCCGCTGACGCCGCCGCTCTGCGATCGCTGCGGCGACCCGCTGCCGACGTGGCGAACGATCAGCATTCCGCTGGCGCTCTGCCCGCGCTGCCGGCGGGCAGGACGGCTCGTCGACCGCGCGCGTGCGGTTGGTTCCTACGACGGCGCGCTGCGTGCCATCGTCCACGCGATGAAGTACGAAGGACGGCGATCGCTCGCGCGCCCGCTGGCGGCGCTGATGCGCCATCGCGGCGCCGATATGCTGAACGGCGCCGCCTGCGTCGTGCCGGTCCCGCTGCACCCGTCGCGGCGCCGCGAGCGTGGGTTCAATCAGGCCGTCGATCTCGCGGCGCACCTCGGTCTGCCAGTCGTCAGCGCACTGCGCAGGGTTCGCGCGACGGCCACGCAGACCGGACTCCCCGCCGCACGGCGTCACCGCAACGTTCGTGATGCGTTCAGGGCAACCCGCGCCGGGCTCGCGCTCGCCGGCGCGACCGTCGTGCTGGTCGACGATGTGAGCACGACCGGAGCGACGCTCGAGGCGTGTGCGCGTGCGTTGAAGGAGATCGGCGTCGCGGAAGTCCGCGCGCTCACGGCAGCCCGAGTCGTGAGCCCGCCGCAGTGAAGACTTCGACGGCAATCGCATCCTTCGACTGTTCGCCGTCGATGACGACCCACTGATTCGCCGCTGCCTGCCGGTGATAGCTCTCGCGAACGCGCGCCTGCATGGCGAGGTCGCGCTCGTAGCGATCGCGATCGACCGCCTTGCGCTGCACGGCCGTTTCCGGAGCGATGTCCAGCAGGATCGTGAGCGAGGCCGGCGGCAGGAATCGCTGCATGTCGGCGAGCCACTCGGCCTCGAGCCCCTGCGCTTCGCCGTAGGCGATGCTCGACGCGGAGTAGCGATCGCAGACCAGGATCAACCCGCCGTCGATCCAACGCTGCAGGTCGGCTTTGCGCTCGTAGCGGTTCGCCACGTAGAGCAGCTGCATCACGTCGGGGCCGTAGTCACGCTCACCCTGCAGCGCCCGCGCGATTTCCTCGCCGATCGACGTGGCGTAATCGGGAAACGAGACCAGCCTCGATTTGTGGCCGCTTTGCTTCAGCTGGTCGCGTAACAGCTCCGCCTGAGTCTGCTTGCCGCTTTGGTCGAGTCCTTCGAATGCGATCAGCAGTCCGGCCATCACGATTCCAGCGACAACTGGTCGTCGACCGTCTGCCGGCGGCGGATCACCCGCCAGCTGCCGTCGTCGACCAGCACTTCGGGCGGAAGCGGCCGGCGGTTGTAGTTCGACGCCATCACCGCCCCGTACGCGCCGGTGTCGCGAATGGCGACGAGATCGCCGACTTCGAGGCGAGGCAGCCGCCGATCGCGTCCCACCACATCGGAGCTCTCACAGACCGGGCCGACGATTTCGTACAGCCGTTCGGCGTCGGTTCGTGCCGTCACCGGCTCGATGCGGTGGAAGGCGTTGTAGAGCGCCGGGCGGATCAACTCAGTCATCCCCGCGTCGATAATCGCGAACTCCGCGTCGGCGCCGCGCGGCTTCAGATCGGTGACGCGCGCGACGAGCGCCCCGGCGGGGCCGGCAATCGCACGCCCAGGCTCGACGACGATGGGAAGGTTCGTCGCGCGCACCTCGGCGACGACCGCGGAAATGTACTCCTCGATGGCGGGAGGCTGACGATCGTCGTACGCGATGCCGAGTCCACCGCCGACGTCGACGTACTCCAGCGGAAAGCCGTCCGCCAGCAGCGCCATACTCAGCTCGCCGGCAGCCGCAGCCGAACGGCGCAGCGGTTCGAGCGAGGTGATCTGCGATCCGACGTGGAGATGGACCGCCACGAGCTTCAGCGCCGGACGCGTGCGAATCGTCTCGAACAACTCGGCGGCGCGCTCGAGCGGCAGTCCGAACTTGTTGATTTTGAGGCCGGTGGAAATGTGCGGATGGCTCTTCGCGTCGATGTCGGGATTCACGCGCACGGCGACGCGCGCGACCTTGGAGAGGCGGCCGGCCATCTCGTCGATGCGCGCGAGCTCCCCCGCCGATTCGACATTAATCGCCTTGACGCCCAGCGCGACCGCGCATTCGAGCTCCGCCGGCGACTTGCCGACGCCGGTGAACACGATCTCCGAGGCCTGAAAGCCGGCGCGGCGCGCGACCTCGATCTCCCAGATCGAATTCGCGTCCGCCGCGCTTCCGAGCTCGCGCAACAGGCGCGCGACCGCCAGCGTGGAGTTCGCCTTCAGCGCGTAGTGAATCGTGTGGGGGTAGCCGTCGAACGCGGCGTCGACGGCGCGGTAGCGGTCGCGCAGCATCGCGGCGCTGTAGACGTATGCCGGCGTCCCCTCGGCCGCCGCGATGCGCGCGAGCGGCACGCCGTCGCAGACGAGCTCGTGCTGATGCCGGAAGAAACCGATTGGTGAAGGCACGTGATACGCTATTCTACTCAACCCGCATGTCCGCAGATTCCCAGGCCGCATCGTCGCCCGATGCGATCGAAGCGCTGATCCAGCGATGTCTGCACGGCGACGAGATCGCCTGGGACCTGATCGTCCGTCAATACCGGCGCAAGGTGTTCAACGTCGCGTACAAGTTCGTCGGCAAGCACGACGAAGCCGAGGACCTGACGCAGGAGATCTTCCTCAAGATCTTCAAGTCGCTGGACACGTTCGATCGCCGCGCGAATTTTCAGACGTGGCTGATCAGCATCAGCCGGAACCTGTGCATCGATCACTATCGCAGCGTGCGGAAGGAGCGCGAGACGATCGATCGCGACGTGGACGCCAACGAGCTCACGCCGACGTCGCACGAGCCGGGTCCGGTGGCGGCGCTCGAGCAGCGCGATCGCGTGACGCTGCTGCGCCGGGCGTTGGCGGAGCTGCCCGAGACGCTGCGGACCGCCGTGATGATGCGCGACATCCGCGAGCTGTCCTACCAGGAAATCGCCGACCAGCTGCGGCTGCCGGAAGGGACCGTGAAATCGCGGATCAACCGCGGCCGCACCGAGCTGGCCCGGCAGATTCGCAAACTGCGCGGCGAGGACTTCAGTCCCAGCGGGGCGATCTCGAAACGCACGGGAGCGTACTGATGAATGTCAAAACCGAACAGTCCGGCGCGATCTCGATCGTGCGGGTCGGCGAAACCCGGTTGATGTATCCGATCCTCGGCGACTTCTCGTCCGCGGTGACCGGGCTGATTGCCTCGGGTCAGCGCGAGATCCTCATCGACCTGACGCCGGTCACCTACGTCGACAGCGCGACGATCGGCTGCCTGATGGACCTCTACCGGCAGGTCCACAACGCCGGCGGCCATCTCAAGCTGTCGGGCGTGCAGAAACGCGTCGAGACGATGCTGACGATGACCGGCGCGCAGAATTTCATCGAAATACACGCCGACGAGCCGACCGCCGTCAAAAGTTTCGGGGCGTAGTGGAGCACTGGTCCGAGTCAACTTCGGGCGCTCCGATGTCGCGGCCCGAAAACCGTTGTCGAGGGTACGTTATGACTAGTCACACGTCAGCAGATATGGGCCGCTAGGATGCGGACCATCAAGACCTCCAGCGGCGTCGCAATCGAGCTCGACGGCGACCTGCTTGCCGTCATGGAAGCGCTGTATCAGGAAGTGACGGTCAACCGCGGCCTCGACCGTTCGTTCGAGGACATGGTCAAGGAGATCACTCACCTCATCGCGCAGATGAGCGACGATGAACGGCGCACGTATCTTGCCGAGAGCCTGTTTCTCAACACCGTGAAATACGAGAACGACAAGCTCGAGGCCTACATGAAGAAGCTGACGAAGAAGTAGTTGTCCCTCAATTTCCTGGCCACACGCTTTCAGTGCTCGTGGCCGTGGAGCACGCTCGTCATGCTCTGCGACGGCCGCATCGTCTGCGGCTGCGCGGATCCCTACGCGCGGCGCGTGCTCGGCGACGCGCGCTCGGCCTCGATCCGCGACGTGTGGAACGCCCCGACGATCTCGACGCTTCGCGAAGATCTGAACGCTGGCGGATCAAAATTCTGCGGCGATTGTCCGCTGAAGCTGCCGCTCAAGAAGGACGACTCCCCCGTCGTGCGCCCAATCGACGCCGGGGCGCTGCCGTCGCGCATGTACATCGAGTGCACCGCGGCCTGCAATATCTCGTGCCATCAGGCGTGCTGCGCGCCCGAAACTGGTATCACACGAACGCGACAGGCCGGGATGCTCGACTTCGACCTCTTCCGCCGTGTCATCGACGAAGTGGGTGCTGCGCTGGTGCGCATCGATTTCTTCAACTACGGCGAGGCGTTCCTGCACAAGCGCGCGGTCGAGATGTGCGAGTACATCAAGGGACGCTTTCCACAGGTGTACCTCTACACGAGCACCAACGGTCTCGCGCTCACCGACGCGCAGGCGCGCCGCCTGGTGCACTCGGGCATCGACGAGGTGACGTTCTCGATCGACGGCGCGACGGCGGAGAGCTACGTCAAGTACCGTCAGCGCGGCCGCTTCGATCTCGCCATCGAGACGCTCGGCGCGATGGTCGACGAGAAGCGCCGGTCAGGGAGAGATGTGCCGTTCCTGAACTGGCGCTACATCCTCTTCACGTGGAACGACAGCGATGCCGAGATGGCGCGGGCGCGCGACCTGGCGGCGGAGATCGGCGTCGATCGACTGTGTTGGGAAATCACCGATCATCCGGAGGAGGCGTACTCGCGGCGGTTCGTCCCCGGCTCGCCGGACCTCGACGCCATCCGTCATGAAATCTGGGACGACAACAATCTCGGCAACGCGATTCCAGGCGCCATGCCGCGCGCGCAGATCGACGTGCGGACGCTCGTGCCCGGCGTGCCGCTCGTCGCGCGAACCGGACGCGCGCTGCAGGTGCGGACACGCGTGCGCAATCTTTCCACGCGCGCGTTTCCGGCGCAGGCGAGCTACGGCCGGCGTCTGGTTCGTCTCGGGGCGCAGCTCGGCGCCGCCGACGGCACCATCCTGAACCGCGACTACGCGCGCGCGTGGCTGCCACAGACCCTCGGCCCGGGCGACCGCGCCGACGTGCGCATCGAGATTCCGCCTCCCGAGCGGCCCGGACGCTACACGCTGAAGTTCGATCTCGTGAGCGAGGGAATCGACTGGTTCGAGAAATGCGGCTCGCGCACGACGACCAAGACCTTCATCGTGCGCGAGTGATCGATTAGTTGGCGAGACGCGGCGCGGCGCTGCCGACGGAAACCGGCAGCGGCATCGCCGCATCGTGGATCGCCGGCGCCTCGACGAGACGCCACGACTGCGACTCCTCGAGAATCTTCGCCGCGAACTCCGTGTGCAGCGCGTGACCGGCACGGTGTGCGACGAGATGGCCGATCACCGGATGACCGACGAGGGCGAGATCGCCGATCGCGTCGAGGATCTTGTGGCGGACGAACTCGTCCTCGAA
>DAIUKO010000224.1:0-12810 GCA_036848175.1 Vicinamibacterales bacterium
CACCTCGATCGTCTGACCGTGCGCGGCCGGCAGATCGCCGAGCGGTTGAGGACCACTCCTGATTCAGCGGTCGACATTCGCGGCTGGCAGCAGGACTGCGCGGCCGCGATCAACGAGCTGTCCGGCAGCAGCAAGGCGCATTGGTTGTCGCGCGCCTTCAGTCAGGCGTTTCTCATCCGTCCAGCCGAAGGTGGCGTCGTCACCGAGGCGAGCGCGGCTGACATCGTCGAGCGGTTGCTCGCGGTGATCGCGCAGGCCCGCGCCTCGCTGGTGAGCATGGATCAGATCTCCGCGGCGACCATCGAGGCGACGACAGCGCCCGCCCCCCGCCGATTCGATTTCGTGCGCAACGAGGCCTTGCGCCCGGTTCTGGAGCAGGCGTACGTCGAGAGCGGCCACGCGCTGGAGGCGGGCGATTATCGCCACGCGCTGATGACGTCGTGCAGCATTCTCGAAACGATCATCACAGACGCGCTGCGACGTGACGCGCAGGCGTCAGAAGCCAGCGCGACCTTCGCAGCGCGCATCGCCGCCGCAGAAGATGCCGGCTTGATTCGCGGCGGCTGCGCACGCCTCCCCGCCGTCGCCCGAACGTATCGGGACCTCGCACCCGACGCCGCCATCTCCGAGCGCGACGCCAAAGTCGCGCGTCAGGTGCTTCACGTCATCCTGCGAGATCTGGATCCAGGGCGCTAGAGCCGCTCTCCCTGCGTATAGAGCGAGTACGGTCGGGCGACCTTCGTGCCTGCTTGTGGCAGTGAAGGCCCTTCGCGTCAGGACGAAAAATTCGCCACCCTGCGCGCGGCCCCGGTGAGCTCCAGAATGTGCAGTCCAGTGTTCGCGCGGTCCACGATGTAGATGTAGCCGCGATCGTCGACGTCGACGTTGTTGGTCTGAATGGCCACCTTACAGCGTTCGTTCGCACCCGTGCCCACGCAGCGCTTGTCGGTCCTGGCGGTGATTGCCGGCACGTACGACGCGATTTCCTTCGGATGATACGGGTCGCGCACGTCGACGGCGCGGACGCCGGCGTTGAAGTGCGCGAAGAACATCACCCGCTTGTAATAGATCGACGTCATGTTCTCGTTCGACGAGTGCGTGCCGAACCGGCCGCCGCGCCCGCAGTAGTCGCCGCTCGACTCGGGTACCGTCCAGCTCGACACGCCGAACGGCTTCGACTCGGTGGTGATGTCCGCGATCCACACCATCTGCCTCGACTCGAGACATTCGTTCGCGATCGCCTCGTCGGTGATGACGACGAAGTCGCGGACTCGTCCCTCCTTATCCCTGGCGAACTCAGCGACGTTGACGCCGAGCATCGGAAACGCGGTGTGCGCGCCGACGTTCGGCGGCAGATCGAGCCGGCCGACCTGCGGATAGCGCAGGTTCTCCGTGGTCGGCTCCTTCGCGCCGTTGAGAAGCTTCTCGCGATCGACGATCTGGACGATGCCGTCCTTGTTCGTGCCGTAGCCGAAGTAGACGCGATTGCCCTTCGGTCCTGTCGACATCGGACCGTGCAGGCCGACCGGCACGTCGCCTGACGCGCCGGGCTGTTGACCCGGCAGACCGAAGTCGCGAACGAAGACCGGCTTCGCCGGATCGCTGAGATCGTAAATCTTCGTCATCCGGTTGGTCCGCCAGCCGGGCGTACCCGACACGAGGTACGCGATGCCGCCGTCGCACTCCCACCAGTTCTTGTGCGTCTCGGCGAGCCCGCTGACGATCACCGTCACTCGACTCGGTTTGGCCGGATCGGAGACGTCCCAGATTTCGTGCGCGCTGTTGCCGAAGGTGCGGAGCAGGTAGACCTTGCTCTTGTCCGCGCGCGGCAGCTCGCTGCCGTCGCAGACGCGCACCATCTGCGCGCCGCCGTGTTCGGCCATGCCCGCTTCGCCGGGAATGTGCGCGAGATATCGCGGCTGCCTGGGACTCGTGACGTCGAGAATCGACGTGCCGTTGTCCTCGCTCTTGCCCGTGATCGGATTCATCACGGCGCCGCCGTGGTGCCCGACGTACGCGATCCAGCGCGATCCCTGTCTGTGGACGAGTGGTTGATAGGCGCTCCGGCCCTGCAGATCGTCGTAGCCGACGAGCGCCATGTCGTGTTGTTCGGCCTGCCGATTGGTCACCGGCTGGAGGCTCGTCGCGGACAGGCCAAGCGCCGCCAGCGCCAGATAAAGATGTCGCATCACTGACTCGTCGTTTGACGCGGTTTCCGGCCGGTGTATTCAAGGATGAACAGACCCGTCCCCACGCGATCCGACGCGTAGACGAGCCCGCGGTGATCGATGTCGACGTCGTTGATCTGAATCGCCGTCTTCTGGTTCTGAACGATCGGATGCGAGTTCTTGTTGGTCTTCGGAATGTAGTAGCCGAGCTCCTCGATACGGTACGGATTCGAGAGATCGACGATGCGAATCCCGGCGTTGAAGTAGGCGAGCCACGCCGTCTTGTCTTCGAAGCGATTGATTTTCCCGTTCACGGTTTCCGCGGACTGATGCGGACCGAAACGTCCACCCTTTTCGCAGAAGTTGCCGACCGGCACCTGCCACACCGAGACGGGAAACGGCTTCGTCTCGTTCGTGATGTCGAGCATGTAGGTTCCCGATCGCACGCCGCCGGGACAGGGCGCCATGTCGGCGGCGCCGCCCGCTTCGTCGACGACGAACGCGTAGGTGCGCGGCAGCGCCGCCTTTCCGAAGTTCGGGACCGTGTTGTAGACGATCGGCGAGACGGTGTGCGGTCCGCGATGCGGCGGGTTCATGTCGATCTCCCACAGCAGCTTCGGCTGGGCGGGGTTCGAGATGTCGAAGGCGGCGGCTTGTCCCGCATTCCGATAGCCGACGTACAGCCGTTTGTTGTCCTCGTCGACGATCGGATGGTGCGCGTACTGGCCTTCGTAAAGATTCTGCGGCTCGTCCGTCTTCTGTCCCGGAATCCACGCCCGGCCGACGAACTTCGGCGCCTTCGGATCCTTCATGTCGAAGATCTGAATGACGACGTTGCGAAATCCCGGCTCGCCCGACGCCGCGTAGAAGTAGCCGGTCTCCTGCGACCACCAGCCTTTGTGCGCGCGGGTGATGAACTTCCCGCCGCATCCGTTCCCGCACGAGTTCGGCGGCGTTCCCGTGATCTCCGAGACCAGCGAGATCTTCGACGGGTCGCTGTTCCTCGACGTGATGTCGAAGATCTGGTACTTCAGGTCGGTTCCGGTCTCGCCCTCGGTCAGCGCCTCCGAGTTCCGGATCAGATAGTCCTTGCCGGACGAATCGAACTTGTAGTCGTAGACGACCGAGACGCCGCGTGAATTCCTGTTCGTCTCGTTCGGGATGTGCCAGACGTACTTCGGCCTGGCCGGATCGGCGATGTCGATGATCGACGTGCCGTTCCATTCCATCTTCCCGGTGATCGGGTTCATCTTTGGCTTCTTGTCGTAGTAACTCTCGTGGTGGCCGACGTAGACCCAGCTGCCGTTGGCGGGGTCCGACTTCGTGGTCACGACCAGCGCTTCGCGGCCTTGCAGATCGCTGTAGCCGACGAGCCTCACGTTCGACGCGCCGTCGGACAGCGGATCGCTGCTCGATCGCCCCTGACCGCGAAGAAGCGTGCCCGTCGCCGCCACAGACACGACCGCGATTCCCAGAAGTAGTCGTTTAATCATTGCCATCTCCTTCGAACCGTCCCTGATTGGCTCTCCACCATCCTCCGTGGTGGAGAGTTCATACCTCAGAACCTGGTCACGATCTGAAACGTCGCCGCGCGCGGCGTCTGCGGATTCGTATAGGTCTGGAACGTCTGCGGGTTGTAGTAGCGATTTGCGCCCTGCCGGCTGAATTCGGTGTAGCGGCCGGCGTTGAGCAGGTTGAACACTTCGCCCGACAGCTCGACGTTGCGGCCGCCGCCGATCCCGAAACGCCGGCCGACCTTGATCCCGACGATGTGCACGTCGGGCGCGCGAGGCTGACCTTCGCCGCGCGTCGGATAGAGGAAGCGGATGCGCGTCGCGAGCGGATTCGATTGACGCACGCCGGTCGACGAGACGACCGTGGACGGTCCGAACACGCTGATCAGCGGACTATTGGCCGGGAGCTGATTGATGACCGGTCCGGTCCAGTTGCCCGCGACGATCGTGTAGCTGCCCGAGGTGACGAGATCCCACGGCGCGCGCCACGTGGCGGCGGTACGCACCGAGTACGGATTCCACATCGGGTTGTTGACGAGCGAGTTGCCGGTGGCGAGGCTGTTCTGATCCTGCACGCCGTCGGTCCGCCAGATGTTCTTGTTGTTCGGGAACGCGTCTGGCGCGATGAACCTCGCCGGGTCTGCTGGATTCCACGTGCCCTCGAGGTGCTGCCATTGGCGCTGCATCGTGAAGAGCATCTGAAATCCGTGCGTCATGTTCTTCGTCACCGTGGCCTGAAGCGCGCGGTAGTGCGTCGTGCTCCAGGTGTTGTTGGTGAGGCGATACAACAGACCCTGATTCGGATCGACGCGGCCGAATCCGCCGAACGGCTTGTTCGGCCCGTCGGGGTAGAAGCCGTTGATGTCCACCTGCGCGTATTGATCGTGGTTGACCTTCACGACCGCGCCGACGTCCATCGCAATCTGTCCGGGAAATTGACGCCGGTATCCGAGCGACCACTCGTCGAAAGACGGTTGATGGAGATCGGGATCGAACTGCAGGCTCGAGATCGACGTCGCGACCGGCGGCGTCGTGATGACGGTTTCGAAGACGCCGTTTGAGTCGATGTCGTACTCGTCGCGGAGTCCCTGCGCGTCGTTGCCGCCGAAGGAGGGCACGGGATTGCGAGTGCCCATGAGTTGTTGATGGTATTTGCCGTAGGTGCCGCGCAGGACGTTCTTCGCGTCCGCGGTGAGGACGTACGAGAAGCCAAGGCGCGGCGCCACCTCAGTGCTCGACTGGCGCTGCAGGTTTCGCAAGACGTCGAAGCGCCGTATCAGATCGACTCGCACGCCGAGCGTTGTCGTCAACCGATCCGCGCGCCAGCTGTCCTGCGCGTAGAAGCCGATGTCCTTGTCGCGGCCGTTGGATTGATCGAGGTTCAGATCGCCGAGGATGTACTGCCGGTGAAACGGCAACGTCCCCGCCGCCGCGTTGTTCGGATTGACCATCCGCTGCTCTTCGATGATGAAGCCGTTGTTCAGGTAGCGGACGTTCTTGTCGTAGATGCTGCGCGGCATGGCCAGGAAGCCGGTCTGGATCTGGTGCGATCCGCCCCAGCCTTCCTTGTAGTAGGTCAGGTCGCCGCGAATCATCGTGATCGAGGAGGTGTCGAGGTCGTAGCAGGCGCTGCACGCGGTCGATGACCACTGCCCGCCGCGGAGCAGCAATCCCGATCCCTGCAGGACGCCCTGATTGAGAAAGGCCTCGCGATGAATGTTGATGAGGGGCCCCTGCTTCTCGTAGGCGTAGCTATCGACGTTGTTGCCGCCTTTCGTGTTGTAGCTCGCGTAGAGCGTCGTCGTGAGGTGCTGCCCCCAGATCGACGTGAGTTTGCCGCCGATCATCGGCCCGCCGGTCGACAGCACTTCGACCTGCTCGTAGTCCTCGGCGCCGACGACGTTCAGCAACAGGCGGTCGGCTTGATAGATGACCGACAGATCGTGATTCGGACGCAGCTTCGTCGTCACCTTCACCCACGGCTGGTAACCAGTGATCGTGTTGTTCTCGAGCGGGCTGTCGGGAAAGAACGCTTCGTGATAGGCGAGCTGCTCCGGCGTCCGACCGGTGCCGCTCTTGTTGTCGGTGTAGCGGAGCGCGCCGAAGAACCAGGTTCGATCCCTGCGAATCGGTCCGCCGAGCGACACGTCGTACTGATGAACCTGACGCGTCGCGGGCGTGCCCGAAGCGACGTTGTTCGCGTTCCAGTCGAATGGCTGATAGGCGATCACGCCCGTGCCGTGGAACTGGTTGCCGCCGCTCTTGCTCACCATGTTGATCACGAGGCCGTAGCCCATCGGCGATGCCGCGTCGACGCCGCCGGTCTTCACCTCGGTGTCCTGAATCGCCTCCGAGCTCAAACCGGTTCGGTTGATGTTGAAGTCGTTGTAGTTGCCCGCATACAACCCTTCCATCAACGTCACCGCATCGCGATGCTCGACGGCGTTGCCGAAATAGTTCTGCCGGCCGCTCGCGTCGTTGTGCGGACGCGAGATGACGCCCGGCGTCAGCATCAGGAAGTCGCTCCAGAATTTCCCTTCGACGACCGGCGCTTCCTTCTGAAACTCCGCGTCGATCGTGAGCACGTTGGACGGCTTGGTCACCTCGAGCATCGGCGAATCGCCGGCGACCGTCACGGTCTCGGCGATCGCGCCGATCTCCATCGTGATGTCGACCTGAAAGTTGCTGCCAGCGCGCAGCACGATGCCGTCGCGCCGGAACTTCGAGAACCCCGCGAGCTCCGCGGTCACGCTAAAAGTGCCGGGCGGGAGGTTGATTAAGCGGTAATTCCCGGACGCGTCACTGACGGCGCTGCTCGGACTGAGCATCACGTCGCTCGCCGCGGTGATCGTGACGCCAGGCAGCGCGCCGCCCTGGCTGTCCTTCACCGTTCCCCGAAGACTGCCGTCACCGCCCTGTGCTGCCGTTCGTGTGGCTGCTGACAGGCTCGCGAGGAACAGCAACGAGCCCACGATCCAACTCCGCATCGTCTGCGTCCATCGCATAGTCCCACCTTTCTGAAGACCGCGAATCCTGACGAACGAGGGGCGTGGAGAGAGATTGCTACCCTACTGCAGGCGTGTTCGATAGCCAACGTGAAAATCGGCTACACTACCCGCCCCGCAACGGCCGCGGTGGGTTTTGGGAGGACCGAACCATGAAGTGGAGCAGTCGCTGGGTTCAGTTGGTGGCCGGCGTCATCTGCATGGTGATGATCGCCAACCTTCAGTACGGATGGACGTATTTCGTCGATCCGATCGACGCGCGGTTTCATTGGGGCCGGACTAATATTCAAATTGCCTTCACGATCTTCGTCGCGACCGAAACCTGGCTCGTGCCCGTCGAAGGGTGGTTCGTCGATCGATTCGGTCCGAGAATCGTCGTGATGTTCGGCGGGGTCGTCGTCGCCATCGCGTGGGTGCTGAACTCGATGGCGAGCTCGCTTCCGGCGCTCTACACGGCGGCGGCGATTTCAGGCGTCGGCGCGGGCGCGGTCTACGGCACGTGCGTCGGCAACGCGCTGAAATGGTTCGCGGATCGGCGCGGCTTCGCGGCGGGATTGACGGCGGCGGGCTTCGGCGCCGGCGCGGCAGCGACCGTCTATCCGATCATCCACGTCATTCAAACCTACGGATACGACAAGGCATTTTTCTGGTTTGGGCTCGGTCAGGGCGCGGTCATCCTGATTCTGTCGCAGATCCTGCGAGCGCCGCAGCCGGGCGAGGCGCCGAAGGCGTCGCGCAAGGTCGCGCAGGGCGTGCGCGACTATCAGGTCACGGAGATGATCAGGACGCCGCTGTTCTGGGTCCTTTACGTGATGTTCGTGCTCGTCGCTGCGAGCGGCCTCGTCGTGACGGCGCAGGTGGCGCCGATTGCGAGGGATTACAAGATCGCGAACCTGCCCGTGAACTTTCTGTTCATCAGCTCGACGGTTCTCATCATGGCCGGCATCGTCGATAACATCTTGAACGGTCTGGCACGGCCGACGTTCGGCTGGGTATCGGATCAGATCGGCCGGGAGAACACGATGGCGATCGTCTTCACGTGCGGCGCGCTCGCCTACTGGGCGCTCGGCACGATCGGCAACACGCCATTCATGTTCATCGCGACGGCCGGGCTCGTCTATTTCACCTGGGGTGAAATCTATAGCTTGTTCCCGGCGCTCTGCACCGACGTCTACGGGACAAAGTGCGCGGCGGCGAACGCGGGGATGTTGTACACGGCCAAGGGGACTGCGGCGTTTCTCGTTCCGGTGGCGAGCTGGCTGCAAAGCTACACCGGCAGCTGGCACGCGGTATTCGTCATCGCCGCCATCACGAATGTCGCGGTCGCCGCTACCGCGTTGTTCGTCATCAAACCGATGCGCGCCGCTCATCATCGTGTCGAAGTGTCGACGGTGACCGGCGTCCCCGCCACGGCGAAGTGAAATAATGTGCACCGAGCTCTGCTATCGCACGCCTCGACGCGTGCGATAGAATAATCGTCTGCCGGCCTGATCATCGGCGGAATCCTCGAGCTGGGCCCTTCTTCAGAATCCCCAGTCCAGGTTCATCGAACATAGATGCGTTACAGATTCGTACTGCTCTTGTGTCTCGCGCTCGGCCTGTGTCGGACTGCATCGGCTCAGACCGCTCCGTCGAAGCCTTCCTGGTTCGAACCGCAGACCATCAATCTTTCGTCGCGCTACCGGCTCATCGAGAACACCGCCGGCGAGATGACCGCGAACCAGATGCAGTTCAAGGATGCCCTTCGCGCACGCATCAACATCGATCGCGATCGGCGCTTCACGATCGACATCGGCGCGTTCACCGGCTCGTCGTTCACGAGCGGCTGGGACGCCACCGGCATCGGCAGCGGGAACGCGACGGCGAACATGTACGTGAAGCAGCTGTACGGATCGATCGCGCCGGTCCATGGACTCGAGCTGCAGGTTGGCGGCCTTTACATCAATCACGGTGAGAGCACCGAGATCACCAGCTACGACGACGACGGGTATGTCATGGGCGAGCGAGTGACGGTCCGGCGTCCGGCGCAAATCTATTTCGACGAGGTGTCGGTGACGCGCGCCGCGCTGAGCGCGACGGCGACGCCTGGCGTCATCCGGCGGTTGAAGCTCCTCGACCATCAGAATTACTGGCAGGCGCAAGTCGTGAAGCGATTCAGTCCGGCGCTGAGCGCGTCGGTTGACTTCACAGAAGTCGCCGGAGCCGAGACCGCGCGCGCCGCGATCGCGGTTCATCTGCCGGCTGGCGCACCGGTGTCAGCGGTGCGGTTCGAGCAGTATCGCCGAGTGACGATGCAGCCGGCGACGGGGTTTGCGGTGGTCGCGGAGCGTCCGATCGTCGGACGGGCGAAAGTGCAGGGCGGATATGCCGACATCGATCCGAGGTACGGCGGCTTGAACGGTGATCGCTATCAGCAGGGAAGGAGATTCTTTGCGATGGCGACGATCCCGGTGAGGGGCCCACTCAGCGCGCAGCTCTACGCGGCGCAGGCGGTTGGATCGTCAACCGTCGCGAACCGCACGCGCTTCGACGCGGTCGTGACCTACGACATCCTCGCCGCCGTCCGGGGACATCGGGCGAACTAACTGCTGAATGGAACGGGCGGCGCCTCTGGAATGGCTGCGCCGTCATGTCTTGGCTCCGACGCTCCGTAATGCACGCCCGCGCCGTCGCTCATCACAGCCTGCCCTGATCCAAACGTTCCGGTTCGCGGTGGCACGACCGTGATTTCGTGACCGAGCGCGGCGAGCGCGCGCCGCGTTGATTCCGGCACGAGCGCCTCGACTTCGACGTCCGCGCCTTCGAACGTCGCCTTCGTGAAGCGTCCCGCCTCGAGCGCCTCCTGAATGTCGAATCCATAGTCGACGATGTTCGCGACGAACTGCGCGTGGGCCTGGGCCTGATTCCACGCGCCCATGATCCCGAATCCAATCCGAACGTCATCTTTCTGCATGAAGCCGGGGATGAGCGTGTGCAGCGGCCGCTTGCGGCCGGCGAGCACGTTCGGGTGATCCGGTTCGAGTGTGAAGAGCGCGCCGCGGTTCTGCAGCGCAAACCCGCTTTCCGGCGGCACCAGGCCGCTGCCAAATCCTTTGTAGATGCTCTGAATCAGCGAGACGATCGTGCCGTCGCGATCGATCGCCGACAGATAGATGGTGTCGCCGCCGGCGGCGGTGGTCAGGCCGGCAAACACCGATGGTTCGACGCGCGGTGCCGCCTTCGCCGGATCGATGCGCGCGGCGCGTACGCGCGCATGCGCCTTGTCGAGCATCGCGGACACTGGCGCCTGACCGAACCGTGCATCACCGGCATAGCGCAGCATGTCGGCGTAGGCCAGCTTCTTCGCCTCGATCATGACGTGCAGCGACCTGACGTCGTGGAAACCGTACGCCGCCAGCGGGAACTGCTCCATCACGTTCAGCATCATCAGCGCGGCGATCCCCTGCGTGTTCGGCGGCAGCTCGTACACGCTCCAGCCGCGGTAGGTGGTGGCGATTGGTTCGACCCATTCCGGTTCGAACGCGCTCAAATCTGCGGCGGTCATCGCGCCGCCGTGCTCGCGCGAGAGCGAGAGCATCGCCGCCGCGGTCGCTCCTTCGTAGAAGCCGGCGCGTCCGCGGTCGGCAATCCGGCGCAGCGACGCGGCGAGCGCGCGGTTCGTGAACACTTCACCGGCGCGCGGCGCACGTCCGTTCGGGAGGTACGTGTCGGCCGAGCGCGGATCGGCTTCGAGCTTCGGCGTCCACGCGCGCCAGCGTGCGGCGATGATGTCGGTGACGGGGAATCCGCGTTCGGCGTAGAAGATCGCCGGCGCGAGCAGGTCGGCCATCGGCAGCCGCCCGAATCGCGCGCGCATCGCGTCCCAGCCCGCGACGGCGCCGGGCACCGTGACTGAATGGATGCCGGTTGCCGGCATCGCATCGATCCCGAGCGATTCGAGGAATCCCGGCGTCAGACCCGCCGGCGACCAGCCGCTCGCGTTCAGTCCGTGCACGGCATCTGTCTTGGCGTCGTAAACGATCGCGAACAGATCGCCGCCGATGCCGTTCATCTCCGGCTCGACGACGCCCATGACGGCATTCGCCGCGATCGCCGCATCGACCGCGTTGCCGCCGCGCTCGAGAATCTGCACGCCCGCCCGCGCCGCCAGCGGCTGGCTCGCGGCGACGATGCCGTAGGTGGTCGCGATTCTCGAACGGCCAGCTGTGACCCCCATGATTTGGGCATCTTACAACTGTCACGCTGCGATCATGTGCCTCCGGCGGTGCCACGACGGCACGAAGGCACGAAGCCACGAAACCACGAAACACGAAACCACGAAACGCGAAACCACGAAACGCGAAGCCACGAAACGCGAAACCACGAAACATGCGATTCGACGCGGCCGGCCGGCGTAGCCGGCCGGTCTTCAGGCGCCACAAATCCGCCGGGCGAACAAACAAGATCGCTGCAGGTTTGTTCGCCCGGTGGATTTGCGGCGCCTGAGGCGCCGCTTCGCGGCGCCGCGTCGAATCGGGGTCTTTTTCTTCGTGATCAGATGTCTTCGTATCTTCGTGGCGTGCTCTTTCGCGGTTTCGCGGTTTCGCGGTTTCGCGGGTTTCGTGGTTTCGTGGTTCTGCGGTTTCGTGGCTGCGCTGCCATCAAATCCCGAATCCCGAATCCCAAATCCCCCACACGCATCTGATATCGTTGCCGCCCATGAGCGGACGCCACTTCCTCCAAATCCCGGGTCCCACGAATGTCCCCGATCGCGTGCTCCGCGCCATCGCGCAGCCGACCATCGATCACCGCGGGCCGTTGTTCGCGAAGCTGGCTCGCGAGGTCCTCGACGGCGTGCGCGACGTGTTCAAGACGCGCGGCACCGTCGTGATCTATCCCTCGTCCGGCACAGGCGCGTGGGAAGCGTCGCTCGTAAATACGTTGTCGCCTGGCGACGCGGTGCTGATGTTCGAGACCGGCCACTTCGCCACGCTGTGGCGGAACGTGGCGCAACGGCTGGGCCTCGACGTCCGATTCGTGCAAGGCGACTGGCGGACCGGAGTCGATCCTGAAGTCGTTGAATCGATGCTGCGCGAGGATCGCGGCCGTGCGATCAAAGCGGTCGCGGTCGTTCACAACGAGACCTCGACCGGCGTCGCCAGCCGCGTCGGCGACGTCCGGCGCGCGATGGACGAAGCCGGTCATCCGGCGCTGCTGCTCGTCGACACGATCTCTTCGCTCGGATCGATCGACTATCGCCACGACGAATGGCAGATCGACGTGACGATCGGCTGCTCGCAGAAAGGTCTGATGCTGCCGCCGGGGCTTGGCTTCAACGCGATCAGCGACAAGGCGATCGCCGCGTCGAAGTCGGCTCGCCTGCCGCGTGCGTACTGGGACTGGACGCCGATGATCGCCGACAACGCGTCAGGGTTCTTTCCCTACACGCCGGCGACCAATCTGCTGTACGGACTGCGTGAAGCGATCGCGATGCTGCGCGAGGAAGGACTGGATCGCGTCTTCGCTCGCCACTGCCGCCACGGCGAAGCGACGCGCCGCGCGGTCCGCGGCTGGGGACTCGAGCTGGTCTGCCGGAATCCCGACGAATACAGCAGTTCCCTGACCGCGGTGATGATGCCGGATGGTCAGGACTCTGACGCGCTCCGCAAGGTGATCCTCGATCGCTTCGATCTCTCGCTCGGCACCGGCCTCGGCAAATTGAAAGGGAAGATCTTCCGCATCGGTCATCTCGGCGACTTCAACGATTTGATGCTCGCCGGCACGCTGAGCGGGATCGAGATGGGCCTCGAAGTCGCGCGCGTGCCGTTCACGCGCGGCGGCATGCTGGAAGCCTTGGAATACATGGCAGGGTCCCCCTGAAGTCGGACACTGGCGGCGCGGAGATCCAAAGCGCCGCTGCGCTACCGGGAACCTTGTGATGGGTTTTTGGGCCGGAGAATCACGTACGTCGGCAGACCAACCGCGTCGAACTTCTGCATCACGGGCTTGGCGGGCGGTGAGTCAGGATCTTCCGCCTGGAATTTGACCTTCACGTAGTCCGCCAACGCCGACTTCACCGCCGCGTCCTCCAGCGTCGTCTTGTCCATCGTCAGGCAGTTCTTGCACCACGTCGCCCACATGTCG
>DAIUKO010000225.1:0-11478 GCA_036848175.1 Vicinamibacterales bacterium
GCGGATCTTGAGCATCTCGTCGGTTTCGGTGTTGTTGACGAGATAGTGCAGCCCGCGCCAGGCGCCTTCGAGCTTCTGAAAATCCTGGTGATGCAGAATCAGGTTGATCTGCTCGGTGAGCTTCTTGTCCAGCTGCCCGATGATCGCCTCGATCGACTTGACGACGTCGCTGCTAATCAGCTTGGTCTGGGCGAGCGCCTGCTCCGCCAGGGTTCGAACGGCGCGCTCGACCGCCTCTTTCGCTTCGTCGGTCTTCGGCTTGAATTCTTTTCTCAGAAGAGAATCGAATTCGGTGACTTCAACGGCGCCGGGCTGCGCGACGGCGTCCTGCTGGGACTTGGGGTCAGCCATGGTTGTTCTCCGCTCCTCGGGAATTCATGCGTTTACGACGACGACCCGTCCGAAGGATTCTTCGTCGTCGCGAGGGTCTGTAACAGAGCGGGATCCTGTAACAATTTGCTGACGAGATCTTCCGCGCCCGACTTGCCATCCATGTAGGTGATCAGGTTCGACAGCTGTTGTCTGGCTTCGAGCAGCTTGCTCAACGCATCGACTTTCTGAGCGACGGCCGCCGGCGAGAAGTCGTCCATGCTCTCGAAGGTGAGCTCCACGTTGATGTTGCCCTCGCCCGTGAGCGTGTTCGGCACCTGGAAGGCCGCCCGCGGCTTCATCGCCTTCATGCGGCTGTCGAAGTTGTCCACGTCGATGTCGAGGAATTTGCGCTCGTCGACCGGCGGAAGCGGCTGCGCCGGCTTCCCCGACAGATCGGCGAGGACCCCCATGACGAATGGCAGCTGAATCTTTTTCTCCGCGCCGTACAACTCGACGTCGTACTCGATCTGGACTCGAGGCGCCCGATTGCGTGCGATGAACTTCTGACTGCTTGCTTTGGCCACGCACTACCTCCCTGAGAGGAAACTACTCGCCTTCTTTTATCCCGCCCGCCGCGCGCGCCTGGGCGAGCGCGTCGGGTGCGATGTCGGCCAGCACTTCCAGGAAATCCTTGGACACCAGCCGCTTCGCGCGGTCGAGGAACAACGGGATCGGACTCGACGGCTCCGTCTGGCGGAAGTAGGCCGCGACCGCGTCCAGGGCACGAATGGCGTCCTGACGCGACTTGACCACACCGCTCAACGCCGGACCGTCGCCGACTCCTGCCGACGCCTCCCCCGTCTCGACACCAGGGGTGGCATCACCCGCACGCTCGGGATGCGAGGCGAGCTGCGCACGCAGCACCTGACTCATACGCGCAAGCTGCGTGGATAACAGCTCGAAGTGCGGCGTCGCCTCCGAACCCGCGGACTCCCGCATCGACTCGTCGATCTTGCGAATCGCCCCAACGGCGCTGTTGACGTTCTCGTGCAGCTGCGTCAACGCGGCTATGGGCATCGACCCGAATGCGGCGCGGACGTGGTTTTCATCGGCGACAGGTTCGCCATCGGTCGGCTGCAGTTGATGCGTGGCGATGTCGATGTCCCGGAGGCTGAACGTGCCGTACTGGCGGCTGCTGACGAGCGGAACACGCCGCAGCCCGTCGACCACCGCCATCGGATCGGCGAAACAGTTGAGGGCATTTCGCCGAAGAATGGCGTCCTCATCGACCTGCGGATAGGTTTCCTTCCAATAGGCGCTCAACCATTCCGAGGCGACGTTCAGCGTGGCGGCCAGGCCGGATACGCCATCGGTGCGCAGCAGCGCCGTGCCCAGATAGGCGAGCAAGCGAAGATCCTTGCTCTTGCCGAGGGCGTCTCGTGCCTTGTCGCGAATCTCACCCCACTCGGGCGACCCCAATGGTTTCGGAACGCGCTTTTCGGTGGGCTCTGCCGGTGCATCGAGCGGCCGTGACTGACCGAACAGCCGATACGTATCGAACGAGGCCAGGAGTTCCGTGTCTTCCAGATTCTCCCCGCACGGCTGATCGGCTGTAATCGGCTGCAGCAAGGACTGTTCGCCCTCCCAACGCGCACTCATACGCAGACCTCTCCGCCCAGACCAGTCTCCGCCCTCCGCGGTGATCGCGGTCGTTTATTCGCCGGCTGCGGTCGTTTTTATGCTTCTAAATGAAAAATTCTCGCTGGCTTGCGCGCAGCGTTCGCTAGGGGATGGAGCGCATTCTACTGATTCCCCTCTACAGTCAACAAGCCTAAAAACGCACAACCTTCCCTAAAGAGTGAGTGCACGAGGGCCTCAAAACGTTTCAGGCGTACCCCTCGACGACAAGGACGGTGACGTTGTCAGGTGCGCCTGCAGCCAGCGTGTCGTTGATCAAGCCTTGGACCGCGGCGTCGATCTGTCGGTTTTCCATCCACGTCCCGATTTGGGCCTCCGGCAGGGTCCGCGTCAGGCCGTCCGAGCACAGGAGAAAGCGATCCCCAACGCAAACCGTGTCTCGAATCAGATCAAGGGAAAGGGTGGACTTGACGCCGACTGCCCGCGTCACGGCGTTCGTCACTTCGCGGCCGTCGCCACCCTCCAGGTCGGCGGCGCTATGGTCGCGCGTCAGACACTCCAATCGCCCCTCGCGCCACCGATAGACGCGGCTGTCTCCCGCCCAGAGAATCGCGCAGTTCATACCCCGGACGAGCAGGACGACGACGGTGCTGGCGCTGCGATCGGCCAGGGCGACGCGTGTTCCAGTCCGGAGCAGGTGCTCGTTGACCAGCTGCAACCGCTGGCGCGTTGCCTCGATCGTCGCTTCAAACGTCGGATGGGGAACGAGTTCCGCCAGCGCGTCGCACACCATGTGGCTCGCGACCTCGCCCGCCCGATGTCCGCCCAGGCCGTCGGCCACCGCCCAGACGCCGACCTCCGGCCGTTCGACGAACGCATCCTCGTTGGTCTCGCGGGCCAGGCCCACATCGCTGGCGGCGGCGGATCGGTATCCGAGCGTCCGCGCCTCCTCGATGCGCATGTCCATCGTGGCGCCGAGGTCGACGCGCGCCGACACGGCCCGCCAGTGCGATTCTGTCCACTCGCCGTCCAGCAGTGCGCCGAAGCTGGCCGGGTTCGGCAGCCCCTTCGCGATCAGACAACTGGGCTCGACAATCGAGGAACCCTCCGTCCACCACAGCACGAGCGGTTGATACAACGACGACAGCCGGAGGGACAGAACCTGTTGAAGCGCCGGTGCGAGCTGCAGGACGTCGCCAAGCGGGATCTGCCAGGCCTGCGCGCCGTCGCCGGCGATGGCCGCCGCCGCGCGGTCGAGGGCCACGAGCGGCGGAAGCGTGATCGATTCCAGCGAATCGCCGAGCTCGATGACCTGCTGATCGAATGATTCGAAATCGATGTCTTCGGCGGCGAGCGTCTCGATCACCAACCGCTCCGCGCGCTCGAAGAACGTTCCCGAGGAAGTCGCGGCCGCGACCGGGCTGACGTCTTCGGGGAGCTCCGCGACGAGCGTCAACGGAAAATAGCGTCCGACGCGGTCGACGCTCGGCACCATCAACCCGATGACCGGAGCCGGACCGCAGGCGCCGGCGGCGCAGACGAACCGCCAGGCCGGACTCGTGAGGTACACGTCCAGCCATCGTTCACCGAGCGACGCGCGGCTCTCGGAGAGACACTCGCGCAGCCAGCCGTCCCACGTGTCCACGAAGGCGTCCGACGCGCGCCGGCGCAGAAAGTCGCCATGGCTTGGCAGCTTGCCGAACAACCCGACGATCACGGGTCAGGGCTCACATCGGAACTGCCGCCACTCATGGGACGCAAACGCGTTGTTCGCGGCGCTCGATGCCTCAACGGTGACGGTGGCCTTGTGGAACTTCGACTCGATGCGGAGCGTGGTTTCCAGATCCGTGTCGAAGGAGGTTGGCGCGCGGGCGATCGTCGCGTCAATCAGTCGGAACCAGCCCCACGGTCCGCCGAACTGCGCGAACCGATCCGGCGCCGCGGTGCGATCCTCGAACACGGCAAGCCCGCTCCCCCGCTTGTCGGGACCGGGCCACACGGCCGGATTCCGGCTCTCGCTGCCGGGTTTCGCGTCGAACTGCTGTCCGTCGATGTTGATGTAGAAGCGTATCGCCGACGGATCCACGTTCGACAGTTTCACCGAGAAGTTGAGCTCGGGCGTCTTCGATCCGGGACTGAAGAACATCTGACGAATGCGCTCCACCCGTTCGAACTGGTCGAGAATCGCCTGCGACTGTGACGGGTCAACCGAGCCCGCGCGCCAGCTCCACCGAGCCGCCGAACGATCGACGAGCGGATCGAGTCGTTCCATGAAGAACTTGTCGTACAGCCCGCCGTATCCGAAGACCTCTCCGAATGCGCCGAGCGTCATCTCGGTCGCGTTTCCAAACGGGTACCGATCGCCGACCAGCTGATGACAGCGCGCGACGACGTCGCCCTGATAGAGCCTGTCGATTTCGCCCTTCGCGACGCCACTCAAGCTCCCGCCCGTGTTCCGGGCGATTTCAGCGACCAGTCCGTTCACCGGCGACGGTAGATTCGCGGCGTCGAGCTGCAGCGTGCGCAACTGATCGAGCATCGCGGGATCGGTGAGCGCCTTGATCGTCAGTCCGCCGCCGGCCTGCGGCCCAAGTCTGAGCAGCTGATCCCGGATTTTGCGAACCTGCTCCAGAATGCCGTCAATCGGCGCCGGCGCTCCCGCCATCAGGCGATGAATCGGGGTGAAGTGTCGCGTGACCGCGGTGCCAGGCGCCACGCCGCCGACGACCAATGCGCGTCCCCGATTGAAAATGTCGCGCGCCCCTTCGGTAATCCGCTGTCCGACCGAGGGAGGAGGATTCGCCGCGTTCCCTTCCGCCGTCGCCACCAGCGTGGTGTTGTCGACGACGGTTCTCAGGATGCCTTTGAGCGGCGAGGTCGGTCCGCCCAGGATGCCAAGGGCATCGGCGTATTGCTGCGTCGTTGGAAAGCCGATGACTTCGAGGTCGCCCAGCAGGTCGTCCCAATACTTGTTGTAGTCGCGTTCGTACACTTCGGTGACCTGCGTCGTGAGTGTGGTCCAGTTCGCCGCTGATGGACCTCCGCTTCCCCACACCCAGGCGTCGTCCGAGAATTGCTTGACGAGCGGCAGCATCCCGCCCCCTGACAGCTCGTTGAAGACCTTCTTCGTGTAGATGCTCGGAATCGGCTCGGACAACTTCCGTCCGCTCTTGCGCCGCAGGACTTTCTCGATCCCGACGGTGAGGACGTCCACACGCAGAGCGCCCGCCGTGTCTTCACTGTACGCGCGCTTGAGTTGCCCGTACATGATCTGCGGGATCGAGGCCTGGCGAATACTGTTGCGGGCTTGCGTCACGAGCAGGGCATCGAGCGCGATCGGCCGGATCGCGTCGCCGTATTCGAGGAAGCTGGCAAAGTGCGTCGCCGGCGACGGGCTCGCCCCTGCGCGCGTGTCGGGCCGCGACCATTCCGAATCCGCCAGCAACTGCAGATGCTTCTTGTCGAGATGCTTCGGATCGGCAAGCATCAGGTACGCCTTCAGATACTCGTACTCGCGTTCCGGCTCCGATCCGTACTGGCTGACTCGTTGTCGCACACGCGCCGCGAATCGCGGCAGCACGATGCCGTCCAACTCGCGCTGGTAGGCATCGCGCGCCGCGTTGCCGACCGACGAGCCCTGATACAGACCCCAGCGCATGCCCCATGGTCTGTCGTCGCGATATCGGTTCGCCGACTCGGACACCGCGCGGACCGCGTTGAGGTACGGGAGGAACGCTTCGATCGACGCGCCGGGGGCCGCGGGACGCACGCGATGCAGCGACGTGATGTCGTTCGCCACCTCGTCCAGGTAGGCACGGTTGTTGGCGTAACTGACGGAGAACACGATGAGGCCGACGACGATGACGAACACCGTGGCGGCATAGACGCCAATCTGCCACGCCGCCTTCTTGAATTCGAGTTGCCGGTTCACGCCCGCGAGCCCGGACTCGCCGATGATCACCGTTTTGAGCAGCCGCTCGACGAAGAACGCCTTGCCGCGCCCGGGCGGAGGTGCAACCGCGTCGGCGGCCACGCCGAAGCGGCGGCTGATGGCGCCGAGCAGACGATCGATCTGCGTGCCGTCCTGCGTGCCGCTCGTGAAGTACACGCCGCGCAGCAGAATCTGCGCGTCGACACTCGACGAGGCAAACACGTCGCTGATGAACTGCACGAGCAGATCGCGGATCGCCGCCATCTGCTGCGGGAAGGCGAAAATCGTCGCGCGCCGCCGCGCGCCCTTCTCTTCTTCGAGGCGCGCGAACAGCCTCGCGTTGAGCCTCGCCATCAAGGCGTCGAACTCCGGCGCTACGCCGTCCGCCGCGCTGCCGTCGAGCGTCTGCTCGTAGGGGAACGTCATGCCCCAGACCTGGGCGCGGCCTTCCTGCGTGAGGTCGTCGAAGTACTCGGTGAAGCCGGGGATCGTGTCGCACTTGGTGACCATCAGGTAGACGGGCAGCTGCACCTGAAGATCGCGCGTGAGCTCGTTCAACCGGCGGCGCGCCTTCTCGACGTGATCCTCGCGCTCCATCTCGCTCTGCGTGAGCAGGTCCTGCGCGCTGAGCGTGAGCACGATGCCGTTCAACGGCCGCCGCTTGCGGTAGGTCGTCAGCAGCGTCAGGAATTCCTTCCAGCCTTCGCTGTCCGACGAGGCGTCGGAATCCTGCGTCGTGTAGCGGCCGGCGGTGTCGAGGAAGACGGCTTCCTCCGTGAACCACCAGTCGCAGTTGCGCGTCCCGCCGACGCCCTGCACCTTCCCCTTGCCCATTCGCTGCTCGAGCGGGAATCGCAATCCGGAGTTGAGCAGCGCCGTGGTCTTGCCCGAGCCCGGTGCGCCGATGAAGACGTACCACGGCAGGTCGTAGAGGTTGGTGCCGCCCCGCCGCTGCTGCTTGAGCCCCGCGACCGCTTCCTCGAAGCGCTCGCGCAGCTTGACCTGCTCGGCGGACGGCTTCTCCTTTTCCTTCGATTGCTTGAGGACCGCGCCAACGAGCATGTCGCTCGCGCGATTGGCCTTGAGCCACCGCACCACGCGGGACAGCACCCACAAGCCGACGACGAGGCCGATCGCGACCAGCCGCGAGAACTCCGTCTCGAGCGGACGATAGCTGCCGAAGGCGAAGTACGGGCCGAGGAACCAGATGAAGATGGCGATCAGCAGAAAGCCGATCAGCACGATGAAGATCCGGCGTTTCAGGAATGAGAACACGGCCTAGCCTTCACGTACGTGAATGATTTCCACGCGCCGGTTGCGGGCGCGATTTTCCGGCGTCGATTCGGGGCGATATCGCGGCTCCGACGAGCCCACGCCGGCCGCGCTCAGCCGGCCGCGGTTGTCGATGCCCTGCTGCAGAATCGAGACGACGCTGACGGCGCGCTCGCGCGAGAGATCGAAGTTGTTCTGAAACCTGAACGATTTGATCGCTTGATCGTCGGTGTGGCCGACGATCCGGACGCGGCCCGGTACTTTGTTGAGCGCCGCCGTCACGCGCTGCAGCGTTTCGAGGTACGCCGGATTGACGGTGGCGCTGCCTGACGGAAACAGATCCGGCGCCATTAACGTGACCGTGGTCCGGTTGCCCTGCTCTTCGACGCTGAGCGCGCCGATTCGTTCGTCGCTCGCCAGCAGCTGTTTGAGCGTCGGACCCCTGACCGGAAGCACCTCGCGCGGCGGCGCGTAGTCTTCGTTGCCGATCTTCGCCAGCTCGGTTTGGACCGGCGCGGCGATGCCGGCCAGGCTCGCGTAGAACGCCGTGAAGGCGATCGCGAGGATCGGCAGCGCGGCGGCGCCGACGACCCACCACGGCACGTAACGCAGCAGCGGATTCCGGCGATCCTCCAGTCCCCGCCAGCGCAGCGACAAGCCTCCGTCGGTCGATCCGCGATACGCGCGAATCTTGCGGTAGAGATCCTGCTGCACTTCGTGCAGCCGCTCGTGGCCCCGCTCCTGGACGTGGTACTTCCCCTCGAATCCGAAGACGAGCGCCAGGTACTGCAGCTCCATCAAATCGATGTGCCGCGCCGGATCCTGCGAGATCCGATCGAGCATCTCGAAGAACTTCTCGCCGCCCCACGCCTCGCGATGCAGCTGCACCAGAAGCGGATGCTGCGCCCACTCGCTCTGATTGCCCCACGGTGTGGCGAGCACCGCCTCGTCGAGCGCCGCGCACAGCACGTAGCGTGCGGAGAGCACCACCTCGTTCGGCACTCTCGAGGAGCGCGCCTGCTCCTCGAACTGACGAATCTCGTCGAGGACGTGACGACGAAGGCCGGGCACGTCCATCGACGACAACGCTTCGCGCAGCTGTGCGGTCAGGAGCAGCAGCGGGATCGCCGCCCGCACCAGCGGGTTGAGGCCGATGCCGAGGAGCGCGCGTGTGGAAGCGGCCATCGGCGCCGCGTCGGAGAGCGGCTGCGGCGCCGCCGCTGGCCGGACCGCATCGACGTAGGTGCGGCGGCCCGCGCCGGGCCGCGGCCGCATCTTCGTCGCGTCGGGCCGCAGGAAAGGGTCGTCGCTATTCGCCATGGCTGATGGACTGAATCAACTGCGGATGGCCCAGAACTCCAGGGCCAGGCCCGGGAATTCGCCGGCGATGTGCATCCCGACGCCGCCCGAGTTCTGGAGCTGCTCCCACAGCGCGTCGGTTTGGTCGAGCTCGAAGTACGCGAAGCCGGCGTGATACGGAATCTGTCGCGGGGCGACGGGAACCGGATGCACCGGCACGCCCGGCAGCTGCAGCCGCACGAGATCGGTGATTTTCTCGACCGGACCGATCTTGAGCTGCGCCGGAAAACGCCGCCGCAACTCTTCGGACGGAAGATCGGCGCGCGCCGCCAGAATGAACACGGCCGAGTTGTAGAGCGATCGATCGCCGACCTTGGCCACGCTGATCCCGAATTTCCTCGGCTCGATCGGAATCGAGATCGCGGCCTGGGTGAGCACTTTGCTCAACGCGTCGCGCAGCGCCAGGATCACCGGGTCGAACGACTCGCGAAGGCGATCGTGACGATAGGCGGCCAGCTTCGGCGGCCGCTTCGACGTGGTCGTGAACGTCGACAGCTCCCCCGCCGCCGACACGCAGACATGAAACAGATTCTCCGGATGCACGTCGCCCGAATCGGCGAAGTGGGCGAGCAACGGCTCGTAGCGATTGATCGCTTGCAGCATCAGGAAGTCGGCAAACTCGGCGGCGGCACCGCGGCCCGTCGCCGCGACGCGGCCGGCGAGCGCTTCCCCGCGCTGATGGAGCAATCCGAGGAGCTCCGCCGTGAACGCGGCGAGGCGGTTCGCCGCCTGCACGTGCAGGACGGTCGGAATGAAGTTCTCGTCCAGGACGACTTGCTTGTCCGCCCGACACTCGACCACATGGGCCAGGGGCACGCACGCGTACGCGCCGGTGACCTCGCTGGCCAGGAGCAGGCGGGTGCGAAGCGTCCCCACTTCGAGCAGCGCCGGATCGCCGCCGTTCGACGTCGCATTGCGTGCCTGCACCTGACGCACGTCATGGCGCACGAGGTCGTCCGGGCGCGCGCCGCGGTCCGCTTCGATCTCGCCGGACCGCCGCAGCGGGACGGCCAGATACAGAATCTGGTCGCGGACATCACCGCCGATGTCCAGCGGCGCCGGGAGCGGATCGTCGTCCGGCATCCGAAAGGGGGTGCCGTCGGGAAAGACGCCGCTCACCCGCCGCAAGGCGGCCTTGCCGATGCTCAGGAGATCACGTTCGAACTCGATTTCCGTGAAGCCCCACGCGCTCGGAACGAGCGGACGGCAGCGTGTTTCGATGTAGCGCTCGAAATAGCGCTCCTGTTGCTGGAAGTGCTGGGGTTGCAGGAAAAGACCCTGCGACCAAATAACCCGGTTATGCGACATGTGCGTGTGAAGGGAGGCCCACAATCTATAACGAATGAGGCGATTCGTCCACGCTCGGGCATGGCTCTGTGCAATGGATCACTAGTGATCCTTGTCCTTCAGCTGTTTCAACTGCTCCTCGTATGCACGCGCAAAATCTTCCCCAAACAGCCTACGGAAGGTTGCTTCCGGATCTTTGACGAGGTCCTGACGCCGTTCGCGGAACAGATCCCAATATCGTAACTTCGCGGGAACGAGGCCCTTGCTGGTCCGATCGAAGTCCTCCTGCAGCCGATCGGGATCGAATTCGGCAAGCATTGACTCGAACGCGACGCGCATGCCCGCCAGCATCGCGAGCTGGTGATTCCGCAGATCGGCGAAGGCGTCCTCGAAGGCTTCGACGGGGCCGAGAAACGCCGGGTTTCGCTTGACCAGCAGGTTGTGGAGCGCGTCCTCGACGTTGGCCGAAAACTTGAGCGGATTGTTCTCGACGGTCCGGAATCGGGTCATGCGCATGCGGAATTCGTCTTTGACCTCCCGCCGCGATCGCAGGACGTCCATGACGCCGGACACCACCACGCGAAGGATTTGACCGAACGTCCGCGCGAGCTCGGGTGTCACATTCGCCGGATCGAGACCGGCGCCCTCGAGAACCGCGGCAAGATTGGCTGTTGCTGGTGGCTCGGCACCCGAAGGCGAAGGCGCCGGAAGCGCGGACGCTGCGACAGGTGGAGGCGCTGCAGGCGGCGCGCTCGTGGCGATGGGTGCTGGAGAGGCGACTGGTGCGATGGGCGCCGGCGGCGGAACGTTCCATTCCGCGTCGCGGGTCGGCACGCGTTCAACCCGCTCGCGTGGAGCGGGCCGTGGCGGCGCCGGCGGCTGTGGCGCCGTTCGAGCTTTGATCGAAGAGGGCTCATCGGGGGCGAGAGGATCGTAATCATCGGGAATCATCATCGCATCGGGCGCTGGAGGTCGCGCCGGCGCGGGTGCAGGCGGCTGCGTCGACACGACCGCCGGCGGCCTGAAGTGCGCGTCCAACGGCAAGCCGCGATCGAGATCCCTCACGTTCGGCGCCGGCGGCGGCGTGCGCGGCGCCGCAAGGTCGAGGAGGGCAAGCGGGTCCAACTCCTGACGGCCCAGCTTCTCCTCGGGGACGTCCAGCGCGGACACGGCGTCGGGCCGGGGCGAAAATGGATCGTCGAGATCGAACGAGTCCGACTCCTCGAACGGCGACCGTTCAGGCGCGCGCACATGCTGCGGTTCCTCGCGGCGGCGCGGAGCCTCGCGATCGTCGCTCGTGATCGACACGCGGATCTCATACGGATCGATCAGGATGCGATCGCCTGCGTTCAGCGCATGTGGTTGCCCGGGCGGGAGCCGGTTCCTCGACGAGTTCACACGCACACCGTTCGTGCTCCTCGTGTCTTCGATATAGAACGCGCCGTCGCGCCAGGTGATGCGGGCGTGATGACCCGATACTTTCGAATGCGGCAACACCCATGTGTTGTCGCTGTCGCGCCCGATCGTTCCGCCGTCATGGCTGAACGTCTGACGGCCCGAGCCCGATTTGGTCGACTGCGATGACGCGATTTCCAGGATCAGGATCACGGACGTGGCCTCTTTGCTCCGGCAGTCTACCGCCAGAGGGATGGTTGGTGATACTGGGCGGGGTTGGTGAT
>DAIUKO010000225.1:11578-12776 GCA_036848175.1 Vicinamibacterales bacterium
CGCATCCGATCGAATTCAGCCTCGAGCTCGCGTTTGAAGGCGCGGTCGCGCGGAGGACGTCCGATGACATAGCCGACCCCGGCCACCATCTCGCCGTTTCTCATCGAGACATTGCCCCAGCCGATGACGCGGTCGCGCCACAGCAGCGGCAGCGCGTAGTAACCGCGCTGGCGTTGCGACGCCGGCGTGTAGGCCTCGAATCGGTACGGCCATCCCCACAAGAGCTCGAAGCGGCGGCGGTCCCACACGATCGGATCGAACGGCGCGAGCAGGCGGACGCCGTCCTCGGCCGCGCCGTTTTGCGAGACGCGCTCGTCAGCCGGCCAGTACCAATCGAGCGCGTCCACGCGCGCATGCGCGAGCCGCGTCCTCGCGCGCAGCAAGGCGCCTTTGATCGCGCTGTGCCACTGCGGAACGGCGTATCGCAGCCGGCTCACCACGTACGACAGGCTTGGCGCCGGGAGCGGCGCGTACTTGCGGACGAGCACGTCGACGAGCGCGTCGAGATGTGCCTCACGCGTCGCCGCATCCGCAGGACCGGGGCCGTGCTCGTGGACCGCGTAGATCCGGACGCCGCGTTCTCGCCTCACGACCCGGAGAAGGCTCCGGTAGTGCATGTCCTCCAGCATATGCGTCGTCGCCGCCGACGATCCTCCCCAATAATTCGTCACGCGCCCGTGCGAGAAATGCGCGTCCACCTCGCGCGGGTGCACGCTGCCGCGTTCGCGGACGAATTCGAGCAGCGCCTCGACTCTCTTTCTCCGCGCCCTCGGCCAGTACGAGATGTCGAAGCGGGGATGCATCAAGGCGAACACGGCACTCGACACGAAGCCGTAGTTGATGAAGGTGTCCTCTTCCACGCCCAGCGTCTCGTAGCGGCGCTCGAGATCGCCGGAGCGATATCCTTTGACGCGATGCCGCAGCGTGAGGTCCTGCGCGCGCGCCGGCGCGCGAATCGGATCGGCCTGCACGAAGCCCAGCGTCTCGATCGCGCGTCTCAGCGTGGTCGGCGTGAACAGACTGCGGTCGACGGCGTAGCGGCGCAGGTCGGCCAGGGATGGCGACGGCATGTGTCTTCAGAGATTGTCGCCTGTTACGCGGTGTGTGTCCGACCGGGTAATATTTCGGCGGGGTGAGCTTGACGTTCGTCAGACAGCCTGAAGCCAGATCGATGGTGCGCGCAGCCGTGATCTCGGGC
>DAIUKO010000226.1:0-12767 GCA_036848175.1 Vicinamibacterales bacterium
CACGACGGGATGAACCTGGTCGCGAAGGAATTCGTGAGCGCGCGCGACGACGAGCGGGGCGTGCTGATCCTCAGCCGCTTCACCGGCGCCGCACGTCAACTGACCGAGGCGCTGATCGTGAATCCGTATGCGATTGACGAGAGTGCACGCGCGCTCGCTGATGCGCTGAACATGACCGACGCCGAGCAGTCGCGGCGCATGCGCCGCATGCGATCGGACGTCGCGGAATTCAACACCTACTGGTGGGCCGGTCAGATGCTGCAGGACGCCGCGCGTCTACGGCAGCATCGACGCGCCGTGGCGCCGGTTCGTCGGCTCCCGATGCCCGCCACACTGCCGCTCGTGACTGGAATGCCTCGCGAACCGGGCAATCGCGTCAGTACGCGTTGACGACGGATTGCCAACCGACGCTGCGGTGGATCGAGGCGGTCTGCGATCGCCGAGGCAGCGCGGCGGACGCGCTGCAGGCGCCGCTGTGGATGAGCGTCAGCGCTTCACGAAGCGATGCCTCTTGCGTATCGCCGAGCTGATGTCCGATATCGTCCGCAGCGGCGCAGTCGGGTGAGAACCCGTCGAAGAAATCCCCTTCACCCTTCGAGTTCCGCAGTGAGAACGACACGGGCGCGAGCACCTTGTCGCAGAACTCGAACTGATACTGACCCACCGGCTTGCCGTACGTCCGATCGCCGACGATGAGGACGGGGATGAACGGCCGCAGTGCGTTGACAATCAGCTCGCTCGCCGACGCCGACGCGCGCGTGGTGATCACGACCAGCCGATCGAGGCCGAGCGCGTTCGGCTTCGACTGGAATCGGATCGTCTGATTCCGAAACGCATTCTTGTCGTTGTGAAAATACTCGGCGAGCGTCTGTCCTTCCGTCCGCACACCGCCAATCAGGCTCGCGAGATGCTGCGCGACGTTGATGAGACCGCCGCCGTTGTAGCGGAGATCGAGCACCAGCTCGGTCGCGCCGGAACTGCGCAGCTCGTTGAACGCCGTGTCGAGCGCGGCGACCGATGGCTGGACGAAATTCCGGAAGAAGACGTACCCGATCTTCCGTCCGGCGACGTCGTAGACGCGCGTCAGCGACACCGTCGGAATCGTGACCAGACGTTTGGCGATCTCAACCGACGTGCGACTCCCTGTCGGATGGCGGAACGCGATCGACACCTGAACCCCGATTTCTGACGGACCGAACGCACCGTCGATCGCGCCGGTCGCGATCAGGTCCGCGACGCCCTGGCCGTTGATCTCGACGATGAAGTCGCCGCGCGCCAGACCGGCGTCTTCGGCGGGGCTGCCGGGAAACACCTGCAGCACCCGCATCTCCCCGCCGGCGATCGCCGTCGACAGGCCGAGGCCGATGAACTGACTGTCAGAAAAGAACGCCGTGTTCGACGCACGGTCGGTCACGTAGCTGTACGTGTTGTCGATCGGCCGGAACCGAACCGCGTCGAGATACGCTTCGGGCGAGTCGAACCTCACTGGATCGAGATCCGGGATCTCGCGGTACCAGAAATAGATGTCGGTCATCCTGTCGCGCACGAACAGGTTCTTGCCCGGTACCGTGCATGAGGCGGGCGTCTGTGCGCGCGCGTCGATTGCGGCAGCGGCCGCGAGACACGCGACGACGGCGACGTGGAAGATTCGCCTTCGCAAAAGGCTCGTCCGCACGCCGCTATTCTGGCATCGATGGGCCGGCGCGATCCAAGACTCCGTTTGATTCATCCGATCGAATGCAGCCTCTATAAGGGTGTCGCAAGGCGCTGCACGACATGCTCGCTGGTCCCATCGTGGCTTACGAATTCTGTTCCGCAGCGCCTCGCACCAGCGTCAGAGAAGGGTACGCGGCGACGCGTCGGTTCGTTTGCCCCGGTACCCCATGGAGAGATCCGCGAGCCTCCCGGTGACGATGGCGGTTGGAACGGCGAAGATTGATGTGCCGCCCCTCATCGCCGCCTCCGCCAAGCCGAAAATTCTCTTCTATTCGCACGACACGTTCGGCCTCGGCAATATCCGCCGCACGCTGCTCCTGTCGCAGACGCTCGCCGAGGAATACCCGCGCGCCTCAATGCTCGTGGTCACCGGCTCGCCGATGATCCACGACTTCCGCATACCCGCCAATCTCGATTACATCAAGCTCCCCTGCCTCGATCGGACCGACTCCGATTGTTACGAGCCGAAATTCCTTGGCGATCAGCCGGCAGAAGTCGATCGCATGCGGCGCGACATCCTGGTCAAGGCGGTGACGGGCTTCAGACCGGATCTGATGATCGTCGACAAGCGTCCCGGCGGCGTCGGCGGTGAATTGATCGACGCGCTGCGCGCACTACGGCGCCGGCTGAATGGCACTCGAGTGGTACTCGGGATGCGCGACATCCTCGACGAACCCGAACGGACCCGTGCCTCGCTCAGGCGCACGCGCGACATGGAGACGATCGCCCGGTACTACGACGAGGTGTGGATCTACGGCGAGCACGCGATCTTCGATCCCATCGTCGAGTACGCGTTTTGTGCCGACGTCGCGCGCAAGACGCGTTTCTGCGGATACCTCCGGCGCCCCTCGCCGCCGGCGTCGGCTCGACGCGACGGTCCGCCGCGCGTGCTCGTCACGACCGGCGGCGGCGCCGACGGCGCGCCGTTGATCACGACGTACCTCGAAGGGCTGAGCATGCTCCCCCGCTTGGTCCAGCTGCGTACGACCGTGATCTTCGGACCGCACGTCGACGCCGCCTCGCGGCGGACGATCCTTCAGCGCTTTGGCACGCTCCCGGACGTCGACTTCCTCGACTTCGAGCCCGATCTCGCCGCCCACTACGCGAGCGCGGACGTCGTCGTCGCGATGGCCGGCTACAACACCGTCTGCGAGCTGCTGTCCTTCCGCCGGCCGGCGGTGCTCGTGCCGCGCGCGACGCCCGTCGGCGAGCAGCTTCTTCGCGCGCGTCTGCTCGCCGAGCGCGGCTACTTCGACTACATCGAGCCGCACCAGCTCGCCCCCGACGTCCTCATCGGTCGAGTCCTCGACGTCGTGAAACGGCCGCCTGTCGTAGCCCCCATCGATCTCGACGGACTGCCGCGGATCCGCGAACGCGTGCGCAAGCTCCTGGCGGGCGCGGTCATGCCCGCGTGAGGCGATGAGCCAGCCGCCCACCCTGGCATGCGCGATGCCGGATCTCGCCGCGGTGCGCGGCTTCCTGCGCACCGCCTGTGATCCGTCAGTCGCACTCGAAAGCCTCGAAGCGACCTACGTGCGGGCGGGCGCCGCCGGACCAGCGCGACTGTTGTACGAGATGCGCGGACGACACGGCGACGTCGTGCGGCTGGCGGCGCGCCGCGTCGACGCGGCGAGGGGACGATCGAGCGAAGAGACCATCAACGCGCGCTGGCCGAGCCCACCGCGTTCAACAGGGTTCACGCGCGCCGCGCTCTACGCGCCGGCGCTCGATCTGCTCTTCCAGGTCTTTCCGGCCGACGACGACCTTCCGTCGTTGCGACTCGCAGTAGATGAATCCGCCGTGGTCGCGGTGCTGCACGTGGTGCTCGCGGATCGGCGCGCCGGCACGCAACTGACATCGGTGACCGCACACGTCGTGCGTTACAAACCCGGGCGGAAATGCCTGCTGCGCTACGACCTCGCGTGGGCGGCCGGCGGACGTGATTTGCCGCGTGTCGTGTGGGCGCGCGTCTCTCGTCGCCCAAAGTTCGAACGCACGCACGGCAACCTTCCGCGCATCCACGCCGCAGCGGCCGGAATCGGATTCGACCTGCCGGAGCCGCTCGGCGTTGCGCCTGGCGTCGCGATGGAGTTTTTTGGTCCGGTTCGAGGCAGCGCGTTGTGTGAGCTGACCGATCGCGACGACTTTCCGCTCCTCTGCCGACGAGTGGGCGAACGCCTCCGGCGCTTCCACGCGCTGCGCGTGGAGCTCGACGAGGTCTTCGACGGAGCCGCGCAGGCGGAGCGTCTCGCGGAGAACGCCGCCGAGTTCGCGTGGATGCTGCCGGCCGAAGCGAACCGGATCGCCGCGTTCGAGCGCGAGATCAACGCGCGGCTGCACACGACAGACCCACCCGGCTCGCGAGCGCCGCTCGGCCTTATTCATCGCGACTTTCACGGCGGCAACATCCTCGTCGCCGACGGACGGTATGCGCTCGTCGATTTCGAGGACTGCGCGATGGGCGAAGCGGCCGATGACGTCGGATCGCACTGGGCGCAGCTGTGGTGGCACGGGCACCGGACACCCGGTCGAAGCGCGAGACTCGCGGCGGCTCGCCGCGCCTTTCTGGACGGCTACCTCGAGACTGCCGACCCGTCCACCGTGTCCCGCCTCCCGACCTACGCCGCGATGCACTGCTTTCTCCGCGCACACCAGTGTCTCCGCCATCCGCAGGACGGCGCACGCCACAACGATGCGCTGGCGATGCTCGTGGCGTGCGAGCACGCGCTCGATGGAGATCTGGCGTGAGCGCGGTCGCCAGACCGATTGCGATGGTCGTGAGCGGGTTTCCGCGGCGGTCGGAGACGTTCGCCCTGAGCGAGCTCGCCGCGCTCGATGCGGCTGGCGCGCTGGAGATGATCTTCGCGACCAAGCCAGGCGACGACGCTGAGCCACATCCGCGCGTGGCCGCACTCGCCGGCCGCGTCGTGATCCTGCCCCCGGGTACTGCGATCGAACAGGCTGACCTGGTTGCCGAGCGTCTGCGCGGCACAGACATCGCGGGCGTGCACGGCTATTTCGCGCACACGCCGGCGGACGTCGCGGCACGCGCCGCCGCGCGCCTCGGCGTGCCGTACGGATTCTCGGCGCATGCGCGCGATGTGCGGAAGGTCGAACCCGGCGAGCTCGCGCGTCGCGGACGTGGCGCCGCGGTCGTCATCGCCTGCAACACCGACGTCGCGGCGAGCCTGTGCGAGCTCGGCGTGTCGGCGCAACTCGTGCCGCACGGCGTCGATACCAGTCGCTTTGCGCCGCGCGACGGCGCTCGCCCACGCGATCGGCTCCGCCTGCTGTCGGTCGGCCGCCTCGTCGAGAAGAAGGGATTCCTGGTGTTGTTGGAAGCCCTCGCGCGCCTCGCCATCCCCTTCTCGCTGCGAATCATCGGTGATGGCCCCGAACACGAGCGTCTTCGCGACGCGATCGAGACGCACGGCCTGGCCGATCGCGTCACGCTGGCCGGCGGCCGGACGCACGCTGAACTGCCTGACGAATACGCGGCGGCCGACATCGTCATCGTCCCGTCGGTTCGCGATCGCACAGGCGATCGCGATGGGCTGCCGAACGTCGTCCTCGAAGCGATGGCCGCGTCGCGTCCCGTCGTGGCAACCCGAATCGGTGCGATTCCGATGGCGGTCGCGCATCGACAGACTGGATGGCTGGTCGCGAGCGGTGACGCCGCTGCGCTCGCCGTCGCGATCCGCGCGCTGGCTGCGGACGCCGATCTGCGTGAGCGACTCGGGCAGGCCGGACGCGCGCGTGTGGTGCGCGACTTTGCCTTGAGTCAGTGCACCGAGCGGCTGCGACGTGTGCTGGAGGCGGCGTATGCCTGAGCCGCCGGCGCTGCGCAACGGACGATCGATTGCCTACGTATTGAAAGGGTACCCGCGTCTCTCCGAACTCTTCATCGCCAGCGAGATCCGCCGGCTCGAGGCGCTCGGACTACGACTGCGTCTCTACGTCATCAAGCCGTCCGACGAACCGCTTCGCCACGCCATCATCAGCGAGATCGAAACGCAGCCCGAGTATCTGCCGCCGGCCGGATCGGTGAGCTCGATCGCCTTCTGGCGCTGGCTCGCCCAGCACATCGGAGCGTTCGCGCCGAGCCTGCGCCGCATGCTCGCGCGGCGGCCGCATCGCGTGATTCATGCGGCGGCGCTTGCAGGCGTCCAGGCGATCCGCGCCCGGCGCGGATTTCGTCTCCGCAAGATCTACGCGAAGGAGTTTCTGCAGGGCGTGGCGCTCGCCGATCGCCTGCTCGACGCGCCCGATGTCACCCACCTCCACGCGCACTTCTGCCACGGCGCGACGACGGTCACGTGGCTGGCGTCGGTGATGACGGGGCTGCCGTTCTCCTTCACCGCGCACGCCAAAGATCTCTACTGCCCGTCGCTCAACCCGGCCGGGTTGCTGCGCCGCAAGGTCGCGGCCGCCAGGTTCGTCGTCACGTGTACGGAGGCGAACCGACAATTTCTCCGGCCGCTGGCCAACGGCACGCCGGTTCATCGCGTCTATCACGGCCTCAACGCGGAGATCGCGCGGATGTTGCGCGCGAAGAGCGACATTCGTCGCCCCCGCAGCTCGACGCTGCGCGTCCTCGGCGTCGGCCGGCTCGTTCGCAAGAAAGGCTTTGACGTGCTCATCGAGGCGCTTGCGCTGCTCGCGGCCCGCGAGGATCACTGGCGCGCGCACATCGTCGGCGAAGAGGGCGATGCAGCCGGCGATCTGCGCTACCGAATTGCCGGCCACTCGCTGGACGATCGGATCCGGCTGCCTGGCCCGCTGTCGCAACGCGCACTGTACGACGAGTACCGGCGCGCCGACGTGTTCTGTCTCCCGTGTCGCGTGGACCACGACGGCGATCGTGATGGCATCCCGAACGTGCTCATCGAAGCGATGGCCTGCGGCGTGCCGGCCGTCACGACCCCCGTCTCCGGAATCCCCGAGGTCATTGAAGACGGCGTGACCGGGCTGATCGTCCCCGTCGACGACCCGAAGGCGACTGCCGATGCGATCGATCGTCTGCGGCGCGATCCGGCACTCGCTCATCGCATTGCCTCGAACGCCGCGGCGCTCGTGCGCGAGCGCTTCGACGGCGATCGGCTCGCCGCCGACCTCGCGCGCCTGTTCAGCGAGGCCGTCGCATGAACCCGTTGCCCGATCGGCGCGTGTGGCTCGAATTGGTGCGGACGTTCGGTCCGCACCTGTGGGCGCAGCGCCGCACCATGGCGACGTCGTACGCCTGTCGAATCCTCGCCATCGGCGCCACCCTCGTCGCGCCGTGGCCGCTGAAGATCATCATCGATCACGTGCTGGCGGCGCGCCCGCTGCCGCGCGCGCTCCGTCCACTGTTCTCGAACGTCTCGCCGCAAGGCCTGGTCGTCGCGATGGCGGTCGCGATTGTGGCGATCACGGCCGTGCGCGCGCTCGCGGAATTTCGCCAGACGACGATCGGCGCGCGGCTGCGTGAGCAGCTCAACGTCGAGGTGCGCGATCGCATGCTCGCGCACCTCGAGACGCTGCCGCCGACCATCCTGACGTCGCACCGGAGCGGCGAGCTCGTCATGCGTCTGGTCAACGACGTCGATCTCTTCGTCCGTCTGCAGACCAAGACGCTCCCGACGCTGTTCGAATACGTCGTCACGACCGTCTCAACGCTGGTGTTGATGTTCTGGCTGCAGCCGGCGCTCGCTCTCATCAGCGTCGCGCTCGTTCCCGGACTCGCCGTGCTGATGCGCCACTACGCGGCGCACCTCGGCGCCGCATCACGTGAGAAGCGGCGCCGCGAAGGCGAGGTCGCAGGGTTCACTCAGGAGATCGTCCGCGGTCTGACCGTCATTCAGGCGCTCGGCGGCGAGCGGCAGGTCCGCGATCGGTTCCGGCAGCTCAATGCCCGCAGCCTGCAGGCCGGCCAGCAGGAGACGCGCGTGGCGGCGACGATGGAGCGGACGCTGCGAGTCGTCCACGGCACGGCAACCGCGCTCGTCGTCGGCGTCGGCGCCGTGATGGCGCTGCGCGGATACCTGACGCTTGGCGCGCTGATCGTGCTGTCGTCGTATCTGACGCAGCTCCTGCGGCCGATCGAACGGCTCAACGATCTCGCTGAGACGGCCTCGAAGGGACTCGTCGGCGGCGAGCGGCTGTTGTGGCTGCTCGATCAGCAGCCGGCGGTGAAGGACGCGCCCGACGCGGTCACGCTCGATCGCGCGCGCGGTGTCATCGAGTTGTCGGATGTCTGGTTCGCGTATGCGAGCAGCGGGCGGCGCCGCGGCACCATCCTTCGCGGTGTCAGCCTGCGGCTGAGACCCGGCGAGCTCGCGGTCCTCGTCGGCGCGAGCGGCGCGGGCAAGAGCACGCTCCTCAGCCTGCTCGTCCGGCTGTTCGATCCCACCGCGGGAACCGTGCGGCTCGACGGGATTCCCCTGACGCGAATCACGATCGAATCGCTGCGCCGCCAGATCGCGACGATGGCGCAGGACACCCGGCTGTTTGCGGGATCGATTCGACAGGCGGTCCGACCGGCTGACGAATCGGTCGACGACCAGCGCATCTGGGAGGCGCTCGCACTCGTCGCGATGGATGACTTCGTTCGCAGTCTGCCGGACGGCCTCGACACCGCGCTCGGTGAGGACGGTGTGAATCTCTCCGGCGGTCAACGCCAGCGTCTGTCGCTGGCGCGCGCCTTCCTGCTCGATCGTCCGATTCTCCTGCTCGACGAGCCGTTGTCGAATGTCGACGCGGAATCCGAGGCGGTGATCGCGGCGGCGCTCGGCCGGTGGCGGCGCGACCGCACGTGTCTCGCGATCACGCACCGGCTCTCGCTCTTCGAACATGCCGACGTCGTCTACCGCCTTCAGGACGGGCGCATCGTCGAACAGTCCCGCGCGCCGCGGCTCGTCGCACTCAGCCGGGAGCAGCGCGCATGATCGTGCCTGCCGCCCCGCGGCCCGTCTTCTGCGTCGTCGAGCACGCCTACCGCGATCGCGCGATCGCCGAGAACGTGTGCCGCGGCCGCTTCGAGCATCAGGGCGTGAGTCTCGATCTCGGCGTCGAACCCGATTGGCTCGGCGCGCCGCTGCCGGCGGATCGCGAGTGGCGGCTGGAATGGGTGAAGTTCTATTACGGCCTCAATCTCGCGCGCGCGTTCTCGGAAACCGGCGAGCGCCGGTTTCAGGACACGTGGGAGCGGCTCGTGCGCTCCTGGATTCGAGACGTTCCGATCGCGATCGATCCGTCCGACGTGATCGCCCGGCGCATCCAGAACTGGATCTACGCCTGGAGCGGGTTCGCCGGCAGCGATCGTTTCGAAGGGTTGCGCGACGGGACCTCCGGCCTCGTCCTCGAAAGCCTGGCGGCGCAGCTCGCCTACCTGCGCGCGCATCTGACTCGAGAGCGCAACCACCGCACACTCGAGTTGTACGCATTGCTCATCGCCGCGCTCGCGCTGCCCGTGCTCGATCCTGACGGCACGCTGCTCGATTTCGCGATCGAGGCGCTTCATCAGAATCTTCTCGCCGACGTTGCGATCGATGGCGTGCACCGCGAGCGCTCGACGCACTATCACCACGTCGTCCTGCGATCGTTTCTGGGCGCGCGCGAGAACGGGCGCCGCTTCGGCCTCCGCTTCACCGCCGAGTTCGACGAGCGGCTGGCTCGGGCGTGCGACTTCTCGCTGCACGTGCATCGCCCCGACGGGACGATTCCGGCGCTGTCCGACAGCGACAGCGGCAGCTATCTCGATCTGCTGGCGCTCGCCGCCGATCTCTTCGGGAGGTCCGATTGGTTGTATGTCGCCACGCGCGGCGCCGCAGGAGAACCACCGGCGACGACGAGCGCGAGCTTCCCGACTGGCGGCTATTACGTGCAGCGGAGCGGCTGGGGCGATGACACCTCGTTCGCTGCCGAGCGCTTCCTCGTGTTCGACTGTGGGTGGATTGGCGACGGCGGCCACGGCCACTACGACGCGTTGAGCGTGGACATCACCGGAGGCGGACGGCCGCTCGTCGTCGATCCCGGCCGGTTCACCTACTGCGACGATCCGCCGCATTGGCGGCGATGGTTCAAGTCGACGGCGGCGCACAACACGGTGTCGATCGATCGCCGCGACCAGACCCCGTATCACCGCGGCAAACCAAAAGGCGGTGTCGCCGAGGCGCGTCTCCTTCAGCGTCTCACCGCTCCGGACCTCGATGTCTTGTGGGGCGAGGTGACGAGCCCCGAGTACGACGTCGTGCATCGGCGCCGGATCCTGTTCGTCGGCGGCGAGTACTGGATTGTCCACGACTCGCTTGCTGCATCGACGCCGCATCGATACGACCTGCGATTTCATCTCGCGCCCGGCATCGCAACCGTCGCAGCGGCGGGCGTTCGCAGCGCGGGCCTCGGCGTGATCGTGGCGCCGCCCTGGCCGATCGCGATCGAGGACGGCTGGGTCTCGCAAAAGTACGGCATCAAGGAAGCCGCGCCGATCGTCGTCGCGACGGCCGACGGCGTCGGAAACGCGGACTTCTTCTCGCTGCTCGCGCCGCTCGAGGACCGCGCGCCGATGCCGGCATTCGAGATCACGCGGCACGCGATCGACGGCGAGGAGGTCGTCGTCGCCGAGGTTCAGCGCGCAACGCCGTCGGGTCTGCGCCTCGACCGGATTCTATGGACCATCTCCGGTCGCGCTGTTTCTCTCACGGGCAGCGAAGCGGTCGCGGCAGCCGTCGCGCTCGGTGTCGCGGCGCCGCTGGTGAACGCATGAGCGTCTCAGCTGCGACGTGGCTCGCGCCCGACGCCGGCGTGCCGCAGCGCGATGCGCTGCTCGACACCGACGTCGTTGCCGATCGAATCGGCCGGTTGAGCGGTATCGGCGGTACGACGAAGATCGAGCGCTGCGAGCGCCTGCGCGTCAACTATCAGATCGGGAAGAGCCTGCGCGTCGTGCACCGCATCGAGGTCGGACGCGACAGCTGGACGATCGCCGCGCGCACGTACCGCGACGGCCGAGGCGCGCGCGCCTTCGACGAGGCTCGCACGACGACGGTGCCTTGCGGTGACGTCCACGCGGTGTTTTACGACACCGGTCTCAACACCGTGTTCTGGGTCTTTCCCAACGATCGAAAGATCACGGGATTGGCCGCGCTCGTCAGCAGCAGAGGGTTGTTGAGCAAGGCGCTGCCGCGCGAATGGACGTCCACCCGGCTGATGGCCTACGCGCCTGAAAAGTCGGCAACCGTCGCGCTCTTGGACGATGGCGGCCGCGTCATCGCCTACGCGAAGTTCTTCGCCGGCGACGACGGTGAGCGCGACTACGCGATGTATCAGGCGCTCGCTGCCTCGGCCGACCGCGGTGTGCACGTTCGTCTTCCGCGCGCACTTGCCTACGTTCCCCGATGCCGCGCGCTGGTCGTCGAGGCGATCGCCGGCCGGCGCATGGCCGACCCGAGCGGCGACGCCGACGCCATCGACGATGCCGCTCGACTGGGCGCGGCGCTCGCGCGATTCCACGGACTGACGCCGATCGAGGCGCCGCCGTTCGCGCGGTTTGCGAGCGACCGACTGATCGAGGCGCGCCGTTTGATTGCCTGCGTCCGTCCCGATGTCGCAAATCTTGCCGACACGCTGATGCACGACTTGATCGCGCGGCGGCCCGATCACGCGGAGCCGCCGTGCTGCCTTCACGGCGACGTGCATCAGAAGAACGCCATCGTCGCCGACGGCGGCGTCGTGCTGATCGACGTCGACGATCTGGCCATCGGACCGGCGTCGGCCGATCTCGGAAGCTTCCTCGCGGCGCTGATCTATCTGCGCCGCGGCGAGCGAATCGGTCGCGACACCTGCAAGGCGATGGCCGACGCGTTTTTGAGCCGCTACGCGTCGCTGCGGGCGCTGCCGCCGCTCGCCTCGCTCAGGTGGCATACGGCGGCGGCGCTCTTCGTCGAGCGCGCGCTGCGGGCGGTGACCCGTGTGCGGCCGCTCGGCCTCCTCTATCTGCGCGAACTGCTCGGCGATGCGCACGCGCTCCTCGCGGGACGACCACGATGACGATCCCGGACCACGAGCGCCTTCGTGACGCGCTGACGGCGCTCGGCGGTGATGCGGCGATTGTGCCGGCCGTGTCGTCAGCGGGAGTCCGCTCCGGTTGGTGGACATCCGGCCGTACCTGGCGGCGCACGTACGGCCGACTGACACCGCACGCCGTCGCCTTCGCTGACCTGGTCTTTGCCAGCGAAACGCCATCGCCCGAGCTCTGTCGAGTGGAAGTGTTCGATTGCCGTCCCGACGATCCTCGCACGCACTGCGATGTGTGCATCGTCGAATCGGAGATCGGCTGGATGCGCGTGACGCGTTTTCCGTTCGATCCTGCGTTGACTGGTCTTGCGCGCGTGGCCCCGGGCGCGACGGTCGTGCGCTATCGTCCCGGCCGGCGCTGCACGCTGCGCATCCACCGCGTGGATCGAACCGTGTTCGCGAAGGTCTACCCAAACAACGACGGCGCGCGTGTGTATCGCGAGCTCGTGGGTCTGCGCCGCGCGGCATCGGACGGCGAATTGCAGATGGCGATCGCCGAACCGCTCGGATGGGATCCAGACACACGGACGCTGTTTCAGTCCGCCCTTGCCGGCCAACCTGCGAGCGATGGACTGCGGAGCGATCGCGGCGAGGAGCTGGCGCGACGGATCGGGACGGCGGCCGCATCGTTGGCATGCGCGACCGTGCAGGCAGCGGACGTGTTCGACGGCGCCGCCCAGATGCGGCGATCGCGTCGGCGCGCCGCCGAGCTGACTCGTCGCGTGCCGCGCCTTTCGGCGACAGTGACGTTCATCGTCGATCGCCTCGAGGAACTCCATGCGCGGGGCGGGACACGCGAGCCCGGTCCGATCCATGGTGCGCCGCATCCCGATCAGTGGCTCGATGATGGAAACGCGATCGGGCTGATTGATTTCGATCGGTTCAGCCGCGGCGATCCGGAGATGGACGCCGGCATCCTGCTCGGCGATCTCGATGCGATCGGCCCTTCGACCGTGCCGGCAGCGAGCCTGGCCGCCGCCGTTCTCGACGGATACCGC
>DAIUKO010000227.1:0-12762 GCA_036848175.1 Vicinamibacterales bacterium
CTACGGCGGCCTCACCTACGTCGACTACAGCGTGCCGATCGGCGAGCCGATGCAGGTCCGCTACATCCGCCGCCATCGTCTCGAGAAAAAAGATTCGAACGCGGCCGTCAGCGAGCCGATCAAGCCGATTCAGTACTGGGTCGACTCGGGCGCGCCGGAGGACGTGAAGAAGGCGCTCCTCGAGGGCGCGAGCTGGTGGAACCAGGCGTTCGAAGCCGCGGGCTTCAGGAACGGATTCAAGGTCGACGTGCTGCCGGACAGCGCCGACCCGATGGACATCCGCTACAACATGATCAACTGGGTGCACCGCTCGACGCGCGGCTGGAGCTCTGGCGGCACGGTAGCGGACCCGCGCACCGGCGAAATCATCAAAGCGACGGTGACGCTCGGATCGCTGCGTGATCGGCAGGACTACATGATCTTCGAAGGCCTGCTCTCGCCGTACGTGAACGGCAACGAGCGGCCACCGGTGTTGTATGAGACCGCGCTGAAGCGGATCCGCCAGCTGGCCGCGCACGAAGTCGGCCACACGCTCGGCCTCGGCCACAACTACTACGACAGCGAGAAGGGGTGGATCTCGGTGATGGACTATCCGCATCCGCTCGAAAAGCTCAATGCGGACGGCACGATCGATCTGTCCGCCGCCTACCCGCAGCGTATCGGCGACTGGGACAAGGTGACGATCAACTACGGGTATCGCCAGTTCCCGCCGGGTACCGACGAGAAGACGGCGCTCGCCAAGATCCTGGACGACGCGTGGAGCGAGGACGTCCGCTACATGACGAACCAGGACACCGATTCGAATCCGAAGGTCGATCAGTGGTCCAACGGCGTCGATCAGGCGGACGAGCTGTTCCGGCTGATGAAGGTCCGCCGCGCCGCGCTCGATCGCATCGGCGAACATACGATCCGCTCCGGCCAGCCGCTCGCGACGATCGAAGAACCGCTCGTGCCGATCTTCATGTATCACCGCTACGCGGTCGAATCGGCGGCCTCGATGGTGGCCGGCCAGGACTACATCTACGGCATGCGCGATGACCATCGGACGCCGACCAAGGGCGTGTCGGTCGACGATCAGCGGAAGGCGCTCGACGCGCTGGCGATGACGTTGCGGCCGTCAGAGCTGACGGTGCCCAAGAAAGTCCTCGATCTGATTCCGCCGCGGCCGCCGGGCTATGGGATGCACCGCGAGCTCTTCCCGCGAACGACCGGCGATACGTTCGATCCGCTCAGTCCGGCAACCGTCGCGGCGGACGTCACCATCGGCTTCGTGCTGCAGCTCGATCGCGCGGCCCGCATGGTCGCGCAGCACGCGGTCAATCCTGCGCTGCCCGGACTCGAAGACGTGATCGATCGTCTGGCGGCCGCCACGTTCGATGCAGCCACCAATACTGGATACGAAGCAGCAGTCCGCCGTGCGGAGGAGCGTGTGCTCGTCGATCGCGTGATGTGGCTGGCGCAGGCATCGCCCAACAGTCAGGTCCGCGCGGTCGCGTCGCTGAAGTTGTCGAAGCTGGCGGCAAAACTCAAAGCGGTGCCGGCGAAGACCGAAGCAGACACCGCGCAACGCACGCTGATCGCCGCCGACATCAAGCGATTCCTGGATCGTCCGGCGGAGGTGTGGCGCATCATCCCGCCGCCGGATGCACCGCCGGGAGCGCCGATCGGCGACATGCCGATGGACTGGCTCGCGTCACCGCCCTGGAAATAGTCGTCGGTCGTTGGTCATCAGTCGTTGGTCATGAGTCGCGATCAACGACCAACGACCATTACTCATCCCGCAACGCGACGAGAGGATCGACTCTCGTCGCACGTCTCGCCGGGACGTAGCTCGCGAAGCACGCGGTCGCCGACAACAGCACGACGATCGCAGCGAAGACGGCAGGGTCGGTCGTGCTCACGCCAAAGAGCAGCGTCCGCATCACACGCGTCATCAGCATGGCGCCAACGAGACCGAGGGCGACGCCGATCGAGATCATCGTGAATCCCTGTCGCAGCACGAGACCGAGAACTTCACGCCGTCCCGCGCCGAGGGCCATGCGGATGCCGATCTCGTGCGTACGCTGCGTCACGGCGTACGACATCACACCGTAGATCCCGACCGCCGCCAGCAAGATCGCCAGCCCGGCGAACGTGCCGAGGACGTTCATCTGCACGCGCGGCTGCGATACGGACGCCGCCACGCGCGCCTCCATCGTCTGGATGCTCGCGACCGGCTGATCGCGATCCACCTGCCGGACTTGTTCGCGAATCGCGCCGACGACCGACAGCGGTTCGCCGTCGGTCAGCACGGTCAGAAACATGTTGGTCGTGCCCTCCGACGCCTGCGCGTACGGCGCATACACCAGCGGCAGTGCGACCCGGTCCAGGCCGCCATACCGCACATCGTCGGCGACACCGACGACCGTGAATCGATCCGGTTTGTAGTCGGGCGGAATCCTGGCGGCACGGAGCGCTTCCTCGACGAGCGACTTGGGCAGGATTTCGAGCGGCGGATTCACCGACACGACCTTTCCGATCGGATCCTGATCGTTCCAGTACCGGCGCACGAGCTCGCGGTTGACGATGACGACCTTCGGCGCCTCGCGCGTGTCTCGGTCGGTAAAGGCGCGGCCGCTGCGGATCTTGATGCCGAGCGCGCGGAAATAGTCGCCGGCGACGACGCGGTACTGAATCGGCGGCAAGCCGCTCACATCCGCGGGCAGCGGCCGATCGTAGAAGACGATGTTCTTGCCCCAGACTTCCCCGGCCAAGGGCAGTCCGTTGATGGCGCCGGCCGCGCGAACGCCGCGAATCGATCGCACGCGATCGATCGTGTCCTGGAAGAACCGCACTGACCGCTCGTAGGCCAGCGGCGACAGCCGCCGGTCGAGCGCCAGATCGACATACTTTTGCGGCGGCAGGTTGATCTGCATCGTGACGACGCCGTCGGTTTCGAAGCCGGCATGCACGTGCAGGAGGCGATAGACGCTCTTCACCATCAGTCCCGCGCCAACGAGGAGCACGAGCGACAGTGCGACTTCGGCGACGATCAGCGCCGTGCGCAGGCGATGGCGTGACTTGCCGTCCGAGGCGGTGCGCGAGCCGTCCTTGAGATCGTCGGTTATATCCGCGGCGACGCCCTGCAGCGCGGGCGCAAGGCCAAACAGGATAGCGGTGACCAGCGCCACGCCGAATGTGAACCCCAGGACCGCGAGATCGATGTGAATGTCCTCGCTCCGCGGGAGCACGCGCTGACTGAGCGCATTCAACGCGTCGACGGATAGGAACGCGAGGGCCAGTCCTGCGACGGCGCCCGCAACCGACAGCAGCACGCTTTCCGTCAGAAACTGGCGGAGCAATCGGGCGCGGGTCGCGCCCATCGCCAGCCGCACGGCGATTTCGCGGCGTCGCACCGCCCCTCGCGCCAGCAACAGGTTCGCGAGGTTCGCACAGGCAATCAGCAGCACGAAGCCGACCGCACCCAGAAGAACCAGCACCGCCTGTCGTACACCGCTGACCAACGCATCGCGCAACGGCATCACGTCGATGGCCGTGCCGGCGTTGACGTGCTGCCCGGCGATGATCGCGTCGGAAAGGACGTTGAGATCGGTCGCGACCTGTTCGCGCGTGACCCCCGGCTTCATCCGCCCAATCATCCGGAGGAAGTTGTTGCTGTGCGAGTTCAAGTTGTCGTCTGGTGCGAACGCCATCGGCACGATCATCTGGGCGTCGATGCCGAAGAACGAGAACGTCCCCGGCAGCACGCCAACGATCACGTACGGCTCTCCATTGACGGTGAGCGGCTGGCCGACGACGTGCGGGTCGGCGCCGAAGCGGCGCCGCCAGAGACCGTCGCTCAGGATCAGCACCCGGTGCGCGCCCCACTGCTCGTCGGCCGACACGAACCCGCGACCGAGCGCCGGTTGAAGCCCGAGCGCACTGAAAAATCCTGGCGACACGATCAGCGTGGTGACGCGTTCGGGATCCTGGCCGCCGGTCAGGTTGAAGGGGCGCGTGTAAAAGGCGTCGAAGTGATCGAGCGTCCGGTTTTTCGCGCGGTACTCGTAGAAGTCCGGCGGTGACGTCACTCCGCCGGCCTCGCGCCGTGAGGCCTGAACCGTCTGGATGAACAGGAGCCGCGACGAATCGTGATACGGCAACGGACGGAGAAGCAGCGTGTTGACGACGCTGAACATCACGGTGTTCGCGCCGATGCCGATGGCCAGTGTGGCGAGGATGACCGCGCTGAAGCCGGGGCTCCGCCCCATCAGCCGAAGGGCGAAACGGACATCTTTGAACCACGTGTCGAGCCACGGCACGCCGCGGCGATCGCGGTATTGCTCTTTCGTTTGTTCGATACCGCCAAGTTTGATCAGCGCGTGCCGCCGCGCTTCGTCGATCGTCATGCCCGCACGCACGTTGTCGTCGACGTGCATGTGCAGGTGCGCCTCGAGCTCGAGATCGAACTCACGATCGCGGCGTTCGCGGTGCACGAGACCGGCAAGACGCCGAAACCAGACGCGGATGCGCTTCATCACGATTGCTCCTTCGGCGACAGGAACCGATCGAGGATCGCCGTCGTCCGCGCCCATTCGCGCGTTTCCTCGTGCACCTGCGCGCGGCCGGCGATCGTGAGCCGATAGAACTTTGCCTTGCGGTTGTTGTCGGAGACACCCCACGCCGATTCGATGTAGCCCTCTTGTTCGAGCTTCAGCAGCTGGGGATAGAGGGTGCCGTAGTTGATGATGAGCAGGTCGCCGCTCGTCTGCTCGATGCGCCGCGCGATGCCGTAGCCGTGGAGCGGCCCCATCGTCTCGAGCGTTTTGAGCACCATCAACGCGAGCGTGCCCTGCCAGACGTCTGTGCGGTCGGCCATGAGAAGTTCTCCTATGGGACGGCCATAGCTTCGCGAATGTTCCTATGGGAACGCAATATTGATTTTTTCAAGTTTGAAATTGACTTTATGAAGTTAATGGAGGCATAACATCATCGCAATTATGGAAGCTCACGACTGGCAATCGCTGACCAAGCTCACCGGTGGGCAGCCGATCGAAGTCGAACGCGTGCGGATCGCGGCGAATCAGGTCGCGATCGAAGGGCGCTTCGAGCTGCCCCCGCTGGCGCGGCTCGCCGCGGAGGATCAAATCTTCGTCGCCGCCTTCGTCCGCTGTCACGGATCGATCAAGCAGATGGAGAAGTACTTCGGCGTCAGCTACCCGACGATCAAGAACCGCTTGAATCGCATCGGTGCGCTGCTTCCGTTCGTGGAGGTCGAACCGCCGGCGCCAGACGTGAAAGATGAGCGGCCGTCGACGACCGAGCTGCTGACGCGCCTCGAGCGCGGCGAAGCCACGGTCGACGACGTGGTGTCGCAACTGCAGAAACCACGGTCCGGCTGAAGCCGGACTCTGAGAGGGCGATATGAGCGACGACACTCGGCGCATTCTCGACCTGCTCGCGCAGGGAAAAATCAGCGTGGACGATGCGCATCGTCTGATTGCGGCCGTCGCCGCGTCCTCTGCTCCGACGGCGAGCGCGACAGCCGTGAGTCAATCGAGCGGAATGAACAACGACGCGCCGGTGAAGCCCCGCTACCTGAAGATCGCGGTGCACAAGGCGGCGACCGATCAACGCGGCGAAAAAGACGTGAACATCCGCGTGCCGATCGCGATGGTGCGCGGCGGCATGCGCCTCGGGGCGATCATTCCCGGCTTCGGCGGCGAGCGCATGCAGGCGCGGCTGCGCGAACAGGGCATCGACGTCGACTGGTCGAAGCTCGATCCGGCAGCGATCGAAGCGATGCTGAAGGATCTCGGCGAGATGAACATCGACATCGATTCGGGCAAGGCGCAGGTCCGCATCACTTGCGAATGAAGACGCGATGAAGATTCGCACTGAAGGCCTTCGCAAGGTCTACACCACGCCGCCGGCGCTCGGCGGGCAGGGCTTTGGCGGACGGCGCGCCAAGGGTCAGCCCAAGCCAAAGTATGAAGTCGTCGCGCTCGACGGACTCAGTCTCGAAGTCCATGCCGGCGAGATCTTCGGTCTGCTCGGGCCCAACGGCGCCGGCAAGTCGACGACCGTCGGCGTCCTGACGACGCGCGTGAAGCCGACGGCGGGACGCGCGTGGATCGGCGACTTGAACGTGTGGGAGAAGCGCGTCGCGGTGAAGCGCGTGATCGGCGTCGTGCCGCAGCGGCCCAATCTCGACTTCGCGCTCACCGCGCGCGAAATCCTCACCTTTCACGGCGCGTACTTCGGTCTGTCGTCGGCCGAGCGTCAACGGCGGGCCGACGCCCTGCTCGATCGCTTCAAGCTGACCGATCGCGCGCATCAACTCGTCCTCGGGTTTTCCGGCGGGTTGATGCAACGCGTCTCGATCGCACGCGCGATGATGCACGACCCCGACGTGCTGTTCCTCGACGAGCCGAGCGCCGGCCTCGATCCGCAGACGCGTCTCCTGTTGAGCGAGCTGATTCGCGATTACAACTCGCGCGGCAAGACGATTCTCCTCACGACGCACAACATGGAAGAGGCCGACGCGCTCTGCCACCGCGTCGCCATCGTCGATCACGGCAAGCTGATCGCGCTGGGTTCGCCGCAGGAACTGAAGCGATCCGTGCCCGGCGGATTTCTCGTCAGGCTGCACGTCACCTCCACGCCGGACGGCCTCGTCGACGCGCTGAAGCGGCTGAACGGCGTCAGCGAAGTGCGCGCGCCGGGCGACGGCCAGATCGACGTCTACAGCAATCACGGCGGATCGCTCGTGCCGGAGCTCGTCTCCGCTGCCGCGGTCGCCGGCGCGACCATCCGCGATCTGCACATCTCCGAGCCGAGTCTCGAGAACCTGTTCCTCCATCACACCGGACGGAGTCTGCGCGAATGAACTTCAAGACGTTTGTCGCAATGCTCGCCCGCGACGCGCACGTGGCGCGGCGCAATGCCGTCACGCTCGCCTTCCAGACGCTGCTGCAGCCGATGATGTTCGTGTTCGTCTTCGGCCGCGTCATGACCGCGAGCGGCCTGATGGCGCAGCAGTACAAGTCGCTGCTGCTCCCCGGCATCATCGCCTTGAGCATGGTGATGACCGGCACGTGGGCGGTCGCGATGCCGCTCGTGTCGGAATTCATGTTCACCAAGGAAATCGAAGATCGACTGCTGGCGCCGATGGAGATCGAGTGGCTCGCGGTCGAAAAAGTCGTCGCCGGGACGATACAGGCGCTCGTCGCCGGGCTCGTCGTCATCCCGACGGCATGGCTGGTCATGGGCGGCGTCTCGCTGAGCAGCGACCATCTCGGCCTGCTCATGGCGCTCTCCCTGCTGGTGGCGTGCCTCGCGTCCACGATCGGCCTCGCGATCGGCTGCACGGTCGGCCAGCAGCACATCGGCCTGATGTTCAGCCTCGTCCTGGCGCCGATGATCTTCTTCGGATGCACCTACTATCCGTGGCAGGCGCTGGCATCGTTTCCGATCCTGAAGCGGCTCGTGCTGGTGAATCCGCTGGTCTACGCGAGCGAGGGGTTTCGAAGCGCGCTCGTCCCGCAGTTCCCCCATCTGCCGCAGGTCGCGATCGTGACGGCGCTCGTGTTATTCAACGCCGGGTTCCTCGCGTTCGGCCTGTATCGGTTCAAGCGCAAGGCGCTCACCTAACGATCAACACGATCAACGGCCAACGACCATACGCTCAACTCGTCGATGCTCCACCACCAGATGCCGGGCGCGCGGCCGGTCTGTGCGATGCGGATCGCGCGCGTCCGATGCGGCGAGACGTCGACGTCGACGGGCACGCGCATCGGATCGACGAGCAGTCCCCTTCCGAACGCCATCAACGTACTGCCGCGAAACAGCGGCACGGATCCCGCGTCGTCGATCGCGTCGATGGCGAGCGCTCGCGGGTAATCGCGGAAGCTTCGCGAGTGGACCTCGAAGCGCAGCCGGCGCACCTCGATCGGCCGATCGAACCGTAACTCAATCCACTCCGATCCGTCCTGGGTCGTCCCCGTCGTCCATCGGGTGTCGACGTCGCCGTCGAACAGCAACGCGAGATGCTCAGGAGAATGCGAGGCGGTGACGTGAATCGTCCGGGCGTCGACACGGTCGAGCGGCGGTCCCCGCGGCGGATCCGGCGCGGCGGGCAACGTAAACGCGAACGCGGTTCCGAACTGTTTCATGGCGGTCCATCGCGACGGGTCGCTGATCAGCCCGTGGAGAATCAGCGCGGCGTTGTCGCGGGGATCGAAGTCGTCGGGATGGACGATCACCCACCGCACGCCGAGGCCTCGGAGCAGCCCGAGGCCGTCGGCGAGGCGATCCGGATCGCGGAGCGGCGAGGCGTCGCTGCCGAGAAACTGCTGCAGCTCGGTGCTGTATCCGGTCCAGCCGTTGACGATCGGATGCCGGTGAACGAGCGTGTTGTACTCGTAGACGAAGGCGCGATAGTTGCCGTCGAGACGTCCGATCGGCAGTTCCAGCACGGCACCCGCCGGCTGATCGCGCAGCCATTCGTACACCCCGAAATCACGCGTGCGTCCGCGCGGGCCGACCTCGGCCAGCGGGATCGGCCCGTAACCCTCGAAGCAGGCCAGCAGCGCCAGCGACGCCGTCACGAGCGCGGCGGTCTTCATCCGTCGATCGCGCACGATCGCGGCGACGCCGATCGCGGCAAGCACGGTCAACGCCAGGTAGACGATCGACGCGAACCGTGCCGGCACGCGTAACGCGTCGAGGACGGGGACGAGCGCATCGAGCCACGCGTACGGTCCCGACGACAGCATCCGACGGCCCCAGACTGTTGGCTCGGGTCCGAGTGACAGGACGAACGCCGCGCCGGCGATACCCGCGTACAGCCACGTGATCGACTGCTGCCTCGGATGGCGGAGCGCGAGCGCGACCGCGGCGAGCGCCATCATCGTGAAACCGGGAAACAGCATGCCGTCGTGCCGCTCTTCGGGTCCTGCCGGCTTCGGATACGACGGCAATGCGAAACGCAGATGCGAACGCATCTGATCGGGCATCGTCAGATACGAACCGACGTCGGCGCTGAGATCGCGAATCTCGCCTGGCTCTCGCGACAAACCGTACTCGTGACGGACATGCAGGTACTTGCGTGCGATCGGGGCGTAGGCGGCGCCGAGAACCACGGCCGCGACGGCGATGTCGCGCGTCATCCGCGCGCGATTCGGGCCCGCGTTCCACAATCCCCACGCGATCACCAGCAGGACGACGAGGCCGAAGAAGAAGAGGTAATAGCCATTCGACATCGCCAGGAACCAGTACGCGACGGCGGCGCCGGCGAGCGCCTTTCGCGATCCGGCCGCGAAGTAGCGGTGCAGACCGAGCAGTGACAGCGGCATCCAGCCGTTGACGAGCAGCTGCAGGTGCGACACCTGCGCCATGCGATACGGACAGAACGCGTAGATCGCGGCGGCGACGATGGCCGCATCGGTGCGGCCGGTCAGATCTCGAGCGAGCAGAAACATCGCGACGCCGGCAAAGACGAACGACGCGAAGAACATCGCGTTGTAGGCGAGCACCGGGTTCCGAGTGATCCATTCGAGCGGCGCGGCGAAGATCGCGACGCCGAGCAGGTGTTCGGAGAACGCGAGCGTCGAGTGGTAGGGATAGAGAATCGGTGCGTCCCACAAATCCGCGAGGCCGTGGCGCAGACGGTCGGCATCCCACGCGAGAATCCACGTGTTCAGAAGCGGATCGCGCAGCTCGCCCGGAATCGCGTGCGTCGCCTTGGCGACGAGCGCGCGCAGCATGAACGCCGTCACGAGCGTCAGGCCTGCCGCTACTGTCAGCGTCTTGCGCAGATCGTCACGCCCGCGTCCAAGCCCAGCCTTCACGATGGGCTACTCTAGTGAAGTTATTCATCGAATGCACGACGGCGCCGCACGAACGCGGCTCGAGAGAGGAACGGCGATGATTCGTGTGCTCCTGGCCACTGCGCTCGTCTGCGCGTTCGGCGCGCCGGCGCTGGCCCAAACGGCCACCATTTCCGGAACGGTCGTCGATCAATCAGGCGCCGCGGTTCCTGGTGCGACGGTCGAGTTGATCGGCCCCGGCACTCACCCACCGGCGATTTCGGGTTCGCGCGGCGAATACGGCTTCAACGACGTCCGGCCGGGGACGTACAAGATCGAGGTCACGCTCGTCGGCTTCGCGCCGGCCTCACGGAGCGACATCACCGTCAGCACCTCGAACGTCGAGGTGCCGGCGGTCACGCTTCGCATCGCCAGCCTGACCGACACCGTCGTCGTCAGCGCGACCAAGTCCGATGCCGCGCTCATCGATGCGCCGGCGACGATGAGCGTGGTGACGTCCGAGGTTCTGGAGAGCACGTCGGCGCAGAACTACGGCGACCTGCTGCGCGCGGTGCCGGGCGTCAACGTGGTTCAGCTCTCCGCGCGCGACGTCAACATCACCAGCCGTCAAAGCACCTCGTCGTTGGCGAGTACCCAGCTGGTCCTGCTCGACGATCGATCCATCTATCTCGATTTCCTCGGCATCGTGCTCTGGGATTTCCTGCCGATGAACATGAGCGACATCAAGCAGATCGAGGTGGTTCGCGGACCGGCGTCGGCGGTGTGGGGCGCGAACGCGCTGACCGGGGCCGTGAACATCATCACGAAAACGCCGCGGCAGGCGCCCGGCACGACGGCGTCGATCAGCTTCGGGGGATTCAGCCGCGATGCCGGATCGGGCGTCGGCAAAGGCATGGGATCGATCTTCGGCGCCAACGCCTCGTTCGCACAGGCGCCGAACGACAAGTGGTCGTACCGAGTGTCGGCTGGGTACTACAACTCCGATCCGTATCCCCGTCCGACCGGAACGATTCCAGTCATCACCGATCCTCGCGATCCGACCGCGACCGTCGGCGGCGCGGCGTATCCGGTCGACGGCCCCGGCACGGTCGGCACGGCGTTCGAGAATTCCGGAACGAGCCAGCCGAAGTTCAGCGCGCGCGTCGATCAGGAGATCAACGGCGGACGGATCACGTACGAGGGCGGCGTCGCCGGAACGTCGGGAATCATTTACAGCGGCGTCGGGCCGTTCGACATTCAGAAGGGCTCGGTGCTCGGCTACGGCAAGGTGAACTATCGCAAGGGCGGGCTGAAGGTACAGGCCTTCGCGAACCTCGCCGACGCTGATGCGCCCAACCTCTTGCTCGTCGATCCGGCGACGCGGCAGCCGCTGCAGCTGAATTTCAAGACGCAAACCTACGACGTCGAGGTCGGCGACACGATGCGCCTCGGCGAAAAACAGGTGCTCACGGTCGGCGGCAACGTCCGGCAGAACAACTTCGACATCACGATCGCGCCGGCGGCGGACAATCGCACCGAGCTCGGCGCGTACGTGCAGGATGAGGTGTTCCTCGATCCGGTGCGGCTGACGATCGGCGGCCGCATCGACAAGTTCGGCAACCTGCCGGATCCGGTCTTCTCGCCGCGCATTGCCGCGGTGTTCAAGGTGCTGCCCGACCAGTCGGTGCGCGCCTCCTTCAATCGTGCGTTCCGATCGCCGTCCACGATCCACAACTTCCTCGACATCGCGATCGTCGCGCCGGCCGATCTTCGCCCGCTCGGCATCCCGACGCCGTTTCCGCTCGTCGTGCACGCGGTCGGCAGCGAGATCCCGATCAACGGTGTGCCGCAGACGGCGCTCCAGGAGGAATCGTTGACCGCCTACGAGCTCGCCTACACAGGAACGTTCCTGTCGCGGACCACGATTGGCGCGGCGTTCTATGTGAACGATCTCAACGACAACCTCAATTTCGTGCAGCTGCCGAACAACACCGATCCCTATACCGCCGCGAATCCGCCGCCGGGGTGGCCGCTGCCGCCGGTGACGCTCACGCTGCTCGCGGCGCGCGGCATTTTCCTGCCGCGGACCGGGTTCGCGTACAAGAATCTCGGACCGCTGCGGCAGAAAGGCATCGAGCTCTCGGTCGATCATCGGCTGCGGCGCGGGATCTCGCTGTCCGTGAATTATTCGTACCAGGCGAAGCCGACGGTCCTCGACGATCCGAATCCGTTTCCCGCGGCGGAGCTGTCGCTGCCGCCCAGCAATCGATTCAACATCGGCGTCAACGCCGACGACCGGCGATTCCTCGGCAGCGTGTCGGTGAACTATTCGGACAAGGCGTTCTGGAGTGACGTCCTCTCGTCGCCATATTTTGGCTACACCGATGCCTACACGATGTTGAACGGGAGCTTCGGGGTGAAGTGGAGCGGCGCGAAAATCACGACCCTCGTGAAGGGCACGAACTTGTTGAACAAGGACATCCAGCAGCACATTTTCGGCGACATCATCAAGCGGTCGGTCGTGGCTGAGGTGCGGTTCGCGTATTGATCGAAGCTGGCTGGGGTTTTGCTGAACGCAGGTCGCCGGAGGGACCCGTGAATCTACTGCTGGCGCTGATCGTCGTGTTGCTGATCCTGTCGCTTCCGGCGTGGCCATACAGCATGGGCTGGGGCTACTATCCAAGCGGCGGCGCCGGGATCGTCCTGCTGGTTCTTCTCATCGTGCTGTTGTCGCGTCGGCGAGTCTGAGATCTCGCGGGAGCGGCCGCGCGCCGCTCCCCGCTTCGTCGGTCCACTCGATCCACGGCCCACCCACAGCTCTTGCTACACTGAGGCTTCAATTCTTTTCCAGGGCGCCCGTAGCTCAGTTGGCATCAGGCGATCGATCGGCGCGTGGAGCGCCGAGCCGTTTGCGTCGTTCGACGCGGCACGGCTGAATGAAGATACGATTGTCGAGCACGGCGCCGGATCGACC
>DAIUKO010000228.1:0-1691 GCA_036848175.1 Vicinamibacterales bacterium
GCGTCGCTGATGCGGCCGTGATGCTGCTCGAGCACGGCGGCGATGTAGTCGCGCTCGAACCGCTCCCGCGCCTGGCGGAGCGTGCCGCCATTCGAGAAGGCCACCGAATCGCCATCGAGTCTGACGTGCGCGAGGACGTCCTCCAGACCGATGCCGCGGCCGCCGGGCAACCCGGCGACGACGCTCTCGATGAAGGTGCGGAGCTCGACGCCGTTCCCACGCCACGGCAACGCAGAAATGAGCGACAGCGCCGGCCGCGACAGCGCTTTCGGCGGCACGCGCAGCGAGGCGCACACGTCGCGCATGAAGTAGTTGGCGAGCGCAGGGATGTCCTCGCGGCGATGACGCAACGGCGGCATATCGATGCGAATCACCGACAGCTTGCCGAACAGATCCTCGCGCACGCGACCTTCCTGCACGGCGCCGTCGATGCCGAGCTCGACGCCGGCCACCGGCCGCACATCGACAGCGATCGTCGCACCGCTCGCGGCCAGGATCGCTTCGCGGTCGCGGAGCACTCGTGCCAGTCTGGCCTGCACGCGCGTCGACGCATCGGCGACGTGCTGCATGTACAGCGTGCCGTTCAACGCCGCATGTAGCTGACCCTGAACGCCGATCCGTTCGAGTCCATGTAGATGATCGCCGTTCTGCGCACGGGCCGCCACACCGAAGAGATGTTCCTCGAGCGCCGCCGAGTCGAACGCTGCACAGTCGACGCTCACGAACGCGCCGGACGATTCTGACTGCGATGCGTGAATCACGCGCGCCGCCACTTGCCGCCCGGTTCCCTCTTCGCCGCTGATCAGGACGCCGCATCGAAGCGTCGAGGCCCGCGCGACCTGCGTCATCACCTCGCGCATCGCCGGCGAGTGCGCATAGAGATCGCCATGCTGCGCATCGAGGCTGCCGCCGAAATGACGCGATTCGTATCGCTGTTCGCGCTCGATCGCATACGCCACGCGCCGGCCGCCCAGCGGTCGGGTGAAGACGTCGGCCATGCCCGCCAGCACCGCTTCGGTCGTGAGGTCGGGACGTCGGGCGTCGACGACGGCGAAGATCAGGGTCGAGGAGCGCTCGGAGCGCAGGTCGCGCCCGATTTGGAGGGCCGCGGCGCCGCGCGACAGATCGAGCAGCACCGGCATGTCGCGCCGCTTCAGCTCGTTCAAGGCGAACGGTACGTTCTCGGCCCAGATCACCGAGACGCTCGCGCCGGCGAGGAGACGCTCGGTCTCCTGCCGCTCCGACGCGGGACAGCCGAGATACAGAATCGATTTCACGTGATGGGAAACGGCATCGTTGCATAGTTCGCAGACGCCACATCGCAGCTCCACAGGGCTGCGCTAGCGGGGCGAACGCGAACGTTTCGCCGGCGCTGCGTCGCCTGCCGCGACGAAATGGCCGTCGCCGGCGCGATCGACCTCGAGGCGGGCGGTTCCGTCGGGACCGTAGACCATTCGACGATCGGGTTTGCCGCGGTGCATCGTGTCGAACGCGACGATCGCAAGACGGTCGCCGTCATAGGTTTCCCATTTGTCGATCTGGCCGTCGCCGTCGGAATCCTCTTCGGCACTGACGAGCACGTCGTTCGTGTAGTGCTCGGTCCGATTCACCTTGCCGTCGCGGCGCGTCGACACGTCGATGCGGACGATCGAACCGTCCGGGCCGGCGTACGACCACGCGTCTTCCTTGCC
>DAIUKO010000228.1:1791-12684 GCA_036848175.1 Vicinamibacterales bacterium
GCGCTGTTGATCGCCGTGCGGAGATGCGAGCCGTTGTCCAATCCCTTCGTGAACCACGAACCGAGCGCGCGCAGTTTATTGATCACCCACTTGTCGTGCGTCAACGCGCGCGCGTCGTCGGACCGCTCGAGCACGAGCAGATCGATGTACTCGAGCAGGAATCGGCCGCGCTCCTCCGGCGTCACGGGGCGCGGCGTTCGTCCATCGATCAAATCGGCCGCGTGCGACAGGATCCAAGGATTCCTGAGCACGCCTCGGCCCACGAGCACGCCCTCGACGCCGGCCTGCATGCGACCGACGATCTGCTCGGGTTCGATGCAGTCGCCGCTGCCGAAGACCGGAATCGTCAGGTCGTTCGCAATCGCTGCGACCAGATCCCAATCGGCAGTGCCGGTGTAGCTTTGCGCGGCGGTGCGCCCGTGAACGGCAATGGCTGCGGCGCCGGCGTCTTCGACCATCTTCGCCAGCGTCGGCGCATTCCGCTCGTCGTCGTTCCAGCCCGCTCGCATCTTCACGGTCACGGGAATGCTGACCGCCCTGGTCATCGCCGCGATCACACTGGCCGCGTGCGCCGGCTCGCGCATCAAGCTGCAGCCGGCATTGTGCTTCGCGATCTTCGGCACCGGGCAGCCCATGTTGACGTCGACGATGTCGGCGCCCATGCCTTCGACGATTTGTGCAGCGGCGGCCATCTTGTCGGGATCGCCGCCGAAGATCTGAATCGAGATCGGCCGTTCCTCTTCGGTGTACTCGGCGTACTCGAGCGTGCGGTCGATGCCGCGGATGAGACCTTCGGAGCTCACCATCTCGGTGACGACCAGACCGCATCCGCCATGACGCTTCACGAGCCGGCGGAACGCCGTGTCGGTCATACCGGCCATCGGGGCGATGGCGAAGGGCGATGGAAGTTGCACTGACCCGATTCTCATGGACGATTTATCCTAGCGCAGATGCGCCGTTTCCTCCTGTGGGGCCCACCGATTGTCTACATGGCCTTGATCTTTCATCTGTCGTCGGAGTCGGCGCCTCTCCCGGAAGTCACGACACTCGTATGGGATAAGTTGCTCCATTTCATCGAGTACGGAATCCTCGCGGTCCTGTTCTATCGCGCGTTTACCGGAGAAGGCCTCAATGGACCGACGTCGGCGTTGCTCGCGCTCGCCGCGACCAGTATCTACGGCGCGAGCGACGAGTGGCATCAGATGTTCGTGCCGCTGCGAACCTCGGACCTGAGCGACTGGATTGCCGACACCATCGGCGCGTCGATCGCGATCGCCGCGTACGCGATCTTTCGTCGGCGTACTGCCTACCGCTCGTCCTGAGCCTGTCGAAGGACGAGCGGGTTCCACACATTCGGGATTAATACGGTTTTACGTCCGCGGCGTCGACTTCGACCGACACGGCTTGACCGATCAAATCTACGGAGAGCACGAGCCGCGCGCGATGGGCGTCCTTTCGCATCAGCCGGCCGATGACGCCCTTCAGCGGGCCGTGGACGACCTCGACCATCATGCCTTCGCGAATCAGCGGACACGGATCGTACTGGAGCTCGCTGCCGACGAGCAGGCGGATGCTCTCCAACTCGTACTCGGGGATCGACGCCGGCTTTCCTTCGAAGGACACGATGTTCACGACGCCAGTGCACTTGAGAACCGGGAGGGCGTCGGCGGGATCGAATCGCGCGAAGCAGTAGCCGGGGAACAACGGCCAGTCGATCTTCTTCTTGCGATCCTTCCAGCGGCTCCAGCGGGTGATGGTCGGGAGAAACGCTTCGAAGTGTTTGCGCTCGAGCTGCTCGCGAACGACCTGCTCGTGGCGCGAGCGCGTCCAGATGGCGAACCACTGCGATTCGGGAGCCGGAATTCGGGATTCCACTACGACGCGCGGATCCGGACTCGATCGGTCCGGCGGGTACGTGCTCATGGCGTCGCGGGAGCGGTGACGCCAGCCGCCTGACGCTTCAATCCTTCCTCGAAGGCGCGCTTGATGTCCTGGTTCTTCCACTCGATGATCGCCTGGCCGCGCAGCTTGTCGAGGTACTTCTGGTACTCGGCCTTGCGCTTGTCGGTGAAGACGCGCTCGCTAATCACCTCGCGCGCCTGATCGAACGCCATCGTCTCGGTCGGCGTCGAGGTTTCGAGCTTGAACATCTGGAACCCGCGTGGCGCGCGAACGATCTCGCTCACGCCGCCGACCTTCAGTCCTTCCACGATCTTGCGCAGGTCCGCCGACAGATCGTTCACGCTGATCGGCCCGATCAACCCGGCGTTCGCCTTCGACGGCGCATCCGACGCCTCCGCGGCGACTCTGTCGAAGCTCTCTCCGCCGGTCGTTACCCTCTTGCGAATCTGCTCCGCCTTTTCCTTGGCCGCGTCCTCGGCGCCGACGTTGACGCCGCGCGCGTCGGCGGGCACGGCGATCAGCACCTCGCGCAGTGTGACGGTCGGCGGCGTCGTGAACTCGTTGAGATGCGAGTCGTAGTACGTCCGCGCTTCGTCTTCGGTGATGCCGATCTTGCCCATCACCTCGTTCTGCTGCACGCGCTGCACGAGCATCGACCGTTCCAGATTCTTTCGCAAATCCGCCATCGTCATGTTCTCGGATTTGAGCGCCGCCTGGAACTGTTCTTCGCTCTCGATCTTGTTTTCTTTCTTGATGCTGTCGACGATGTTCTTGAACTGCTCGTCGCTCAGTTTGTAGCCGAGCTCCTTGCCGCGCTGCACCATCAGCATCTCGTCGAGCGCGTCGACGATGATTTGCGGAGTGATCTCGTCGAGCGCCTTGCGAAGCTGCTGATTCGACGGATCGTTCTTGAGATCGAACTGCTGCCCCTTCTGGCGCAGGGCCGAAATCTGCCGCTGCTCGAGGTCGGTCTTGGTAAAGATGTCGCCGTTCACCTTCACCAGAATCTGTTCGACGATCTCGGCACGAAGACCGGCCGATAGGAACACGAGCAGCGCGACTGGAATAAGCTTCTTGAACATAAGTACCTTGAACCGAATATGTTACCGCTGATCCAGCAGATCACTCAATAATCCGCCGACCCGCTCGAACACGCCGCCAGCGGCGCGCGGATCCTCTTTCGCCGGACGCAGGATCTCTTCTTTGGTGAAGCCTGGTTTCACTTCGCCGGTCCGGGCACGGGCTGTCCACCACGACGGTGCGTGGCTGGTTCGGCCGCGCAGTCTGGGATTCGGGATCTGGGATTCGGGATTTGACGACCTCGAATTCGTGCCTCGTCCCGAATCCCGCCGACTCCCGACTCCCGACTCCCGACTCCCGTCGAGGTTCAGCTTGAGACCGGCAGGCGGGACGAGCGTGAGCTCGGGTCGCTGCCGCACCAGCGCCACGAGCCGCACGGGATCGATCTTCGCCTGCGGTCTGAACTTTAGGACGACGGTACGGCCCTCGCGGTCGATGGTGTCGATGCCGAGCCGATCGGCCATCACCCGGATGCGTCCGTAGTCGGCGAGATTCAGCACCGAGTCGGTTGGTGGACCATATCGATCGGCTGTTTCCTCCAGCACGCGATCGATCTCTTCATCGCGCCGCGCGGCGGCGACCTTGCGGTAGAGCATCAGGCGCTGGTTCACGTCGGGCACGTAGGACGCGTCGATCTTGAGGTCGACTCGCAGATTGACCGTGGCCCGCAAATCGTCCTCGAGCTCCTCGCCCTTCAGCTCGCGCACGGTCTGCTCGAGCAGCTTCATGTACATCTCGAACCCGACCGTATCGATCTGGCCGCTCTGCTCGCCGCCGAGCAGATTCCCGGCGCCGCGGATTTCGAGGTCGAGCGCGGCGACACGGAAGCCGCTGCCGAGATCGCTGAACTCCTTGATCGCGGCGAGCCGCTTCTTCGCGACCGGGGACAGATTGTCTTCCGGGGGAATCAGCAGATACGCGTAGGCCGGCCGATCGGATCGCCCGACGCGGCCGCGGAGCTGATAGAGCTGCGACAGCCCGTAGCGATCGGCGCGATTGATGATGATCGTGTTGGCATTTGCAATGTCGAGGCCGTTCTCGACGATCGTCGTGGCCAGCAGCACGTCGAACTTCCGGGCGACGAAGTCGAGCATCGCCCGCTCGAGCATCTCCTCGTCCATCTGCCCGTGCCCGATGACCACGCGCGCTTCGGGCACGAGACGTTGAACCAGATTCCCGATCGAGAAAATCGACTGGACGCGGTTGTGGACGAAGTACACCTGTCCGCCACGCGCGAGCTCGTTGCGGATGGCGCGTCCGATCACCTGCTGATCGAACTTGACGACGTTGGTCTGGATCGACAGGCGATCCTTGGGCGGCGTTTCGATGATCGACATGTCGCGAATGCCGACGAGCGACATGTTCAGCGTCCGCGGAATCGGCGTCGCGCTCATCGTCAGCACGTCCACCTTCTTGCGGAGCTGCTTGATCTTCTCCTTGTGCGCGACGCCGAATCGTTGCTCCTCGTCGACCACGAGAAGGCCAAGATCGCGGAACTGGACGTCTTTCGACAGGAGGCGATGCGTGCCGACGATGATGTCCACTTTGCCGGCGTTGAGATCGGCGAGCGATTCCTTTTGCTCGGCCTTCGAGCGGAATCGACTGACCATGTCGATGCGGACCGGGAATCCGGCGAAGCGCTCGCGCAGCGTCTTCTGGTGCTGGAACGCGAGCACCGTCGTCGGCGCCAGAAACGCGACCTGCTTGCCTTCCATCACGGACTTGAACGCCGCGCGCATCGCGACCTCGGTCTTGCCGTAGCCGACGTCGCCGCACAGCAGGCGATCCATCGGCGTCGGCGATTCCATGTCGCGCTTGATATCGGCGATCGCGCTCTTTTGATCGGGCGTCAACTCGTACTCGAACGCGTCCTCGAATTCCAGCTGCCAGTGCGAGTCGGCGCTGAAGGCGTGGCCGGGAACGGCCTTGCGCGCGGCGTAGAGCTTCAACAGCTCCTCCGCCATGTCGCGCATCGCCTTCTTGACCTTCGACTTGGCGCGCTCCCACGACGTGCCGCCGAGGCGATCGATGGGCGGCCGCGCCGCGCCGGTGTATTTCTGGACGAGATCGAGGCGTTCGACTGGCACGAACAACTTGTCCTCGCCGGCGTAGCGAACCTCGAGGAACTCCTGCTGACTGTCGGCGACCCCGATCTGTTTCAGGCCGACGAAGACGCCGATGCCGTGATCGACGTGGACGACGAGATCGCCGACTTTGAGATCGCGAAGATCGGAGAGAAACGCCTTCGTGGCCGAGCGGCGCCGCTCGGGCGCGCGGCGCTCTTCTTCGAAGACGTCGGACTCGGCGTAAATCTGCAGCGAGGCGTCGGGCAGCCGGAAACCTCGCGACAGCCCGCCAACGGCAACGAGCACGGCGGCGTAGCGCGCGTCTTCGGCGCGTTCCACGGGAACGGCGAAGACGTCGTACTCCTTCAGCAGCTCGATAGTGCGTTCGGCACGGCCAGCCGTCGCCGCGACGAAGAGCGTCGTCTCTCCGTCGTCGCGAAGGCGACGGATCTCTGCGACCCAGTCGGCCAGGCGACCCCGCAGTTCGATGGCGGGCTGACAATGGACTCGGGATTGCGGATTGCGGATTGCGGATTGCGGATTTATTGGGGATTGGGGATTGATTGCGGATTGCGGATTGATTGCGGATTGCGGATTGGTTGTCGATTGCGGATTGGTTGTCGATTGTTGATCGGGTGGGGTCGATTCGCTTGTCGCGTCGTCCAGGCCGAGCTGCTGGAGATTCGTCGCCGATGTAAGGCGCGTCTCGACGTCGGCCCAGTCGGCGAACAAGTCTGATGGCGATGGGGCATCGATTGGCTGCGGCCTCGGCCGGCGTGCCAGCGAACGTCGGCGGCGCTTCAGATCGGCGCGTTCGACCAGCAGGTCGGCGTCGTCTTCGTCCTCGCTCAGCTCGTTCCACTGTTCAGCGGTCAGCTCTCCTTCGTCTTCGCGGCCGCTGTCGGCATCGGCGCCGGTTGCCTGCGCATAGCTGCGCTGGACCTGCTCGAGGAGTTTCAGCGCGTGGGTTTCGATCTCGTCCCGTTCCGACACAATCACCCGCGCGCCTTTGGCCCGTGCGAGATAGTCGAAGATCGTCGCCTCGCGGTCGCCGTTGAGGACGTCCTGCAAAGGAACGATCGCAACCTGATCGATCGCCGCTTGCGATCGCTGCGTGGCGGGATCGTAGGTGCGAAGCGACTCGATCGTGTCGCCGATGAACTCGAGCCGGACCGGTTGCGCTTCTCCGGCCGGGAAGACGTCGACGATTCCGCCGCGCACCGTGAACTCGCCGTGTTCGTCGACAGGATCCTCGCGTCTGAAGCCGGCGTCGACGAGCAGCTCGGCGAGATCCGTGGGGGCGATGTCCTGGCCGGGCCGCAACTCGAGCGCCGCGGCAAGCAATCGCGCCGGCGCTGTGACTCTTGGCAGCAGCGCCGCCGCCGACGCCACAACGACCTGCGCCGTGCCTTGCGCGATCGCGTGAAGCGCACGCGCCCTCGTCGACGTGACGCCGGCATGTGGCGCGAGACCGCGATACGGATCGATTTCGTGCGACGGCAGCGGAAGGACGGCGCGTTCCGTCGCGCTCGGCGGCAGTCCTTCGAGCGCCGCCAGGAAGAAGGCGACGTCGGCGACCGACTCCTCGAGGTCTGCGTCCGTCGGTACGACGTAGAGAACTGTCTCATGCGGCCGCGCCTGCGCCGCGGCGGCGACCAACAGCGCCTTTGCCGACGCGGTGAGGCCGGACACTTCGCGCGCAGGAACATCCATCCCGCTGCGCGCGATCGCAGCTTTCAGGACGGCACGAAGATTCAACGATGTCGACGTCGGCACCAGAACCCCAGAACTCTGAGTGTAGCGTAGGTGTGGCGGGCTAGCGGTCCTGTCGAATACGCCGAATGCGATCGATGATCGCCGTCGTCGAATAGCCGCGTTCAATCGGCACGCGAACGACCTTCCCGCCGCGCGCCTCCACGACGTCGCGCCCGACGATCGCGTCTTCAGCCCAATCGGCGCCCTTCACCAGGATGTCGGGCTGCACGGCTGAGATGATCGAATGTGGTGTGTCTTCGTCGAAGACGACCACGGCGTCGACGCATGCCAACGCCTCGAGGATCTCGACGCGTTCCGCTTCGGGAGTGATGGGTCGGCCTGGTCCCTTGTTCGTTCGCACCGATCGGTCAGAGTTCACGCCAACGATCAATACATCGCCGAGTTCGCGCGCCTGCTCGAGGTATCGCAAGTGACCCGGATGCAGCAGGTCGAATACGCCGTTCGTGAAAACGATCTTCTTGCCAGCCTGGCGCGAACGCTCGACGAGATTGATTGTTTGTTCCAGCGTCATGCGTAACTCGAGCGCAGATGCGGAAATTCACAAACGGAGGATCGGAGGAACGGAGGTAAGCGGAGAAGAACGGTTCGACGGCCGTCGAACCGTTTCCTACCCGTCGCCGGCACGCTGAACGTCTTCTCCGTTTGCCTCCGTTCCTCGGTTCCTCCGTTTGTGAATCCGTTGTCCCGTTCCTGCTCGTTGCCTCTATTCAGAATGTTCGTCAGCGTTGCGATTTGAACATGACGTTCGGCGAAAAGCTCCAGCGGTGACGCGGACGATAGATGCCGACGTCCTGAGTACGTGACTTCACGCGGAACGTGTAGAGGAGACGGTGATAGTCGTACGGGTAGCCGTCGCGCTTGTGGACGGCGACGTCGAGCTTGTACGTGCCTTCGACGAGGTCGAGGCTCTCGATTGAGAACGTCACCTCCGCTTCGCCAGTCAGGCGTTCCGGATTCATCTCTTCCAGAAACGTATTGGTGCCGTAGCAACACACGCCTTCGGCATTGAAGAGACCGATGCCGAAGACGAAATCGTCCGTCGGATGCTGGGCGCGAAGCTTCAAACGGATCGAGACGGAGTCGCCGGAATGGAACACGAACGTCGGCTGACCGGTGTGGTCGCGCAGGGCAACGTCGGTGATTTCGATCTCACGCGATCCCCAGCGGCCTTCGGTCGCCCGGAACATGTTCGACGTCGGGTCGGTGGGCGCAGTCCGATCCAGCCCCTCCTGCCCTTCCCGCCCGTCGCGCCCCGCTTCCTCGACTGCCCGCGCCGTCGTGTCGGCGAGCAGTTGTTCCTCGGTTTGCTCGACCGCGGTCAGGTAGGCGCCGACCACGCGCTTGGGATCGCCGTGCGCTTTCGCGTGGCCCGAGTCGAGCCACAGCGCTTCATCGCAAAAACGCTCGACCAGATTCAACGAGTGCGTCACGAGCAGGATCGTTTTGCCGCGTCGCCTGAACTCCGCAAATTTGTCGAGGCACTTGTGCGTGAAGCCCTCGTCGCCGACTGCCAGGACCTCGTCGACCAGCAGGACGTCGGGATCGACATGGATCGCCACCGCGAATCCCAGTCGCATGTACATGCCCGACGAGTACGTCTTCACCGGCGCGTCGATGAACTCGGTCAGCTCGGCGAACTCGACGATCTCATCGAAGCGCCGTTGAATCTCGCGCTTCGTCAGGCCGAGCATGATCCCGTTGATGAAGACGTTCTCGCGCCCCGAGATCTCCGGATGGAATCCGGCGCCGAGCTCGATGAGCGCCGAGATGCGCCCGTCGACGCGAACCGTTCCGCTGGTCGGTTTTGTGATGCCCGCGACGAGCTTCAGAGCGGTGCTCTTGCCCGACCCGTTCCGGCCGATCACGCCGTACGTCGATCCTTTCGGGACTGTGAACGAGACATCAGTCAGTGCAGGGAACGTCTCGCTGGGCTGGAGGTCACGAAGGATGCTCCGCTGCAACAGCGCGCTCTTGAGCGTTGCGAACTGACGGCCGCTGTAGCGGCGATACACCTTCGAGACGCGGGTCAGCTCGATCGCGTTCACCGTGCTAGCTCTCCCACCACAGAGGACACGAAAGACACAGAGGACACCGAGGTGTGGTGGAAACTCATACGACCTCTGCGAATGAATCACGCAGGCGATCGAACACCCAATAGCCCGCCACGAACAGCACCAGCGACGCGGCGCCGAGCGCCAGCAGCCACCGCCAGTGACCGATGGGACCGTTGAAGAACAGAATCTCCTGATACGAGATGGCGAGGTGCGTGAACGGGTTCGCGTTGAAGATCCATTTGAAGCGCCGCACGTTCTCCTGCGTCCACGGGTAGATGATTGGCGTCGCGAAGAACCACAGCGTCAGGATGTTCGCCAGCAGATCGCGGATGTCGCGGAAGTGGACCGTGAGCGCGGAGACGAGCAGCGCCAGCGCGGTCGTGAAGACCAGCTGCACGAGGACGGCGATCGGAAACCAGACGAGGTCGAACGGGTCCGGCCAGTGCCGGTAATAGATGAGGAATCCGACAAGGATCGGCAAGCCGAGAAAAAAGTGCACCATGTTCGCCAGCACGCTGACGATCGGCAGCACTTCCGCCGGGAAGAGGACCTTCTTGATCAAGTTGCCGCCGGAGATCAGCGAGCCCGCGGATTCGGTCAGCGATGACGAGAACCAGGTCCACGGCAGGATGCCGCAGAACATGAACAGCGCGTAAGGCTGGAGGCCCTCAGTCTTGTTCTCGAGGATGTAGGTGAAGACGAACGAATAGACGAGCAGCAGGAGGAGCGGATTGATGAACGACCAGAAGAAGCCGAGCACCGATCCACGGTAACGGGCCTTGAGCTCGCGTGCGACCAGACTCTGGATCAGTCCGCGATAGCGAATCAGATTGGCGAGGTTGGAAAACAACTACGAACGAATTCTAGCGCGAGTCGACACCTGCAGACGGATGAGCGCCTTCATGAGCGCGATTCGGGCGCGCTCGAAATCCATGTCGATCGTCGCCTGCGCGAGGCGCTCCTCGGCGCGCTTCTTCGCCGCCTGGGCGCGCTCGACGTCGATCTCTTCGGCCTTCTCCGCAATCTGTGCGAGGATGGTCACGCGATCCGGCTGGACTTCCGCGAACCCGAACGCGATCGACAAGTACACCTTGTCCTGCCCCTGCCGGTACCAGAGCTCGCCCGCCCCGAGCAGCGCGAGCAGCGGCGTGTGCCCTGGCAGCACGCCGAAGTAGCCGTCGGCGCCAGGGATTTCCACTTCGTCCACTTGCTCGTTGACGAGCGAGCGCTCGGGCGAGACGATGTAGAGCTGAATCTTCGTCGGCAGTGGCATCTCGTTCGATTCTCTGCATCGCTCGTCCTGAGCCCTTCGACTACGCTCATCCTGAGCTTGTCGAAGGATGAGCGGGCTCGCCCTTCGACAGGCTCAGGGCGAGCGAGTCTAAAGGCTCACCACGAGCGAGTCCATACGGCTGTCAAGACGCGAGACATTACCGTTTCTGCGCCTTCGCGACGACTTCGTCGATCGTGCCGGCCATGTAGAAATCCTGCTCGGGAATCGCGTCGTGCTTGCCTTCGACGATCTCCTTGAAGCCGCGGATCGTATCGGCAATTGGCACGTACTTGCCCTCGAGACCCGTGAACTGCTGCGCGACGAAGAACGGCTGCGAGAGGAATTTCTGGATCTTGCGCGCGCGCGCGACCGTCAACCGATCCTCTTCCGAGAGCTCGTCGATGCCGAGGATCGCGATGATGTCCTGCAGGTCCTTGTAGCGCTGCAGGATCTGCTTGACCTGCCGCGCGACGCGGTAGTGCTCGTCGCCGATGATGCGCGGGTCGAGAATGCGCGATGTCGACGCCAGCGGATCGACCGCCGGATAAATCCCCAGTTCTGAAATCGCGCGCGACAGGTTCGTCGTCGCGTCGAGATGCGCGAAGGTCGTCGCCGGCGCCGGATCGGTGTAGTCGTCCGCGGGAACGTAAATCGCCTGGACCGACGTGATCGATCCCTTCTTCGTCGAGGTGATGCGTTCCTGCAGCTCGCCCATCTCCGTCAGCAGCGTCGGCTGATAGCC
>DAIUKO010000229.1:0-12473 GCA_036848175.1 Vicinamibacterales bacterium
GGTGACCGTGAACGAGGCGGTGCTGCGATTCCCGTGCGCATCGGTCGCCGTGCAGTTGACGGTCGTCGGTCCGAACGGGAACGTCGAGCCGCTCGCCGGCACGCAGGTCGTCGCGATCGCGCCATCGAGCGCGTCGGCCGCTGACGCGGTAAACGAGTAGACCGCACCGGCCGCACTCGTCGCTTCCACCGTTAGGTTCGCTGGGACTGTGACGACGGGCCCGGTCGTGTCAGCAACGGTGACCGTGAACGAGGCGGTGCTGTGATTCCCGTGCGCGTCCGTCGCCGTGCAACTCACCGTCGTCGGCCCAAACGGGAACGTCGATCCGCTCGCCGGCACGCACGTCGTCGCGACCGCGCCGTCCAGGGCGTCGGTCGCTGACGCGGTAAACGTGTAGACCGCACCGCTCGCGCTCGTTGCTTCCACTGTCGCATTCGCGGAGACCGTCACCACGGGGCCGGTCGTATCGGTCACCGTGACCGTGAACGACGCCGCGCCGTGGTTGCCGTGCGCGTCGGTCGCCGTGCAGTTGACCGTCGTCGGGCCGAATGGGAATGTCGATCCGCTCGCCGGCACGCACGTCGTCGCCACCGCGCCGTCGAGGACGTCGGTTGCTGATGCCGTGAACGTGTAGACCGCGCCGGCGGGGCTCGTCGCTTCGACGGTCGCGTTGGCCGGCACCGTCACGACGGGCCCGGTCGTATCTGCCACCGTGACCGTGAACGACGCCGCACTCTGATTCCCGTGCGCATCCGTCGCCGTGCACGTGACCGTCGTCGGCCCGAACGGGAACGTCGCGCCGCTCGCCGGCGCACACGTCGGGACGATGGCGCCGTCGAGCATGTCGGCCGCCGAAGCCGAATACGAAAATCCCGCACCGGTCGGACTCGCGGCTTCGACCGTCGCATTCGCCGGCACGGTGATCGCCGGTCCTGCCGTGTCGATCACCGTCACCGTGAACGTATTCGTTCCGACGTTCGCGTGACTGTCGATCGCCGTGCACCTGACGACCGTCGCGCCGACGGGGAACGTCGCGCCACTCGCCGGACTGCAGCTCACCGGCACGATTCCGTCGATAAAGTCCGCCGCCGACGTCGTGTAGGTGAACACGGCGCCGGCCGCGCTCGTCGCCTCGACGCTGACGTTGGCCGGCACCGTCACCATCGGCCCGGTCGTGTCGGTGACCGTGACGATGAACGATCCGGTGCTCGTGTTGTTGTGCGCGTCCTTCGCCGTGCAGTTGACGGTCGTGGCGCCGAGCGGGAAGCTCGATCCGCTCGCTGGCGCACACGTCACCGGCACGCTCCCATCGACGACGTCGTTCGCCGATGCGGTGTAGGTGAACACCACGCCGCCCGGCCCGGCCGCTTCAAGTGTTTGATTGCCCGGCAGCGTCAACGCCGGCGCGGTCGTGTCTTCGACACTGATCGTCGTGGAAGACGTCGCGGCGGCGAGATGCGAATCGGTGACCGTCAGTCCGATGTTGTGCACGCCGATCGGAAGGACCACGGTCACGCTGGGCGACGTCCCGAGCTCGGATGTTCCCTCGGTCCATCGATAGGTCAACGTGTCGCCGGGATCCGCGTCGGAGGCGGTACTGGTCAGTGTGACCGAGGCGCCAGCCGCCGACGTCGCTTCCGCCGTCTGCGCCGTGCCCGCGCTCGCGGTCGGCGAGTGATTCAAGGCCGTGATCACGCCGAATGGCGAGAGTGACGAAGTCGTCGAGCAGATTCTCGTCGGCGACACCGACGTCGTCGAGTCGATCCACGCGCGCTGTTCGAAGTGCAGCACGCGATCGGCCTGGCTATAGCCGGCGCCGACCACGCAGACTTCGATCGGCGCCGCGACGATCGCCGTCGTGGCGATGTCGAACACGCCGCCGCCGGCAAAGGTGAACCCTGTTGGCGGCGGTGCCGGCGCCTCCATCGCCTCTGCGGTGAGGAGCCCGGGCTGGGTCACTGCCGCGAACGACACCGTCACGGGTTGAGGTGTGTTCTGCGAACTCGTCGCCACGACTCGCTGATCCGCTCCGGCGACGACTCCGCCGACCGGAGGCAGTACCGTCAGAGATGACGAGGCGGCGCCGATGTTGCCGCGCCCATCTCTGAACCTGAACGTGACGCTCGTCGTGCCGATCGGAAACAGCGTGTCGTTCGTCGCGTCGATCACCGTTGCATCGATCACGGCCTGAGGTGTTTGCTGGAGCGGCGCGCCGTCGCCTCCATCCGACGCGGCGCCTCCCGCCAGATACGCGCGAAGCGTTTGCGACGCGATTGATGCGGCGACGTTGCCGCGCGCGCCCTCGATTTGCGTGGCCGCGACGGTGATCGGCGCGGGCGCGGTGACGACGGGCGCCGTCGTGTCAGCGACGATCACGCTGAACGACGCCGACCCGCGGTTGCCGTGCGCATCGGTCGCCGCGCACGCGACCGTCGTGGCGCCGAGCGGGAACGTCGAACCGCTCGCGGGCACGCAGGTCACCGCGACGACGCCGTCGAGTGTATCTGTGGCCGAGACCGTAAACGTGTGCGACGTGCCGCTCGGACTCGTCGCTTCGATCGTCACGTTCGCCGGCACTGAGATCGTCGGCGGCGTCGTATCCGCGACAGTCACGGTGAACGATGCGGTTCCGTGATTGCCGCGCGTGTCGTCTGCCGCGCACGTGACGGTCGTGTCGCCGAAGGGGAAGTTCGATCCGCTGGCTGGCGTGCAGGTCACAGCAACCGATCCATCCACGAGATCGACCGACGTCGCGGTGAACGTGTAGGGCGCGCCTCCGACAGCAGTCGCCTCGACTCGGGCGTGTGCCGGCACCGCCACGACCGGTGGCGAGGTGTCGATGGTCGTCACGGTGAACGACGCCGAACCGCTGTTGCCTTGCGTATCGCTGGCCGTGCACGTCACCGTCGTTGCGCCGAGCGGGAACGTCGCGCCGCTGGCCGGCGCGCACGACACCGGCCGCGCGCCGTCGACGGCATCGAGCGCCGACGCGGTATAGGTGAACGTCGCGCCGGCCGGACCTGCCGCCTGCACCGTCGCGTTGGCCGGCACCGTGACGACTGGAGCGGCCGTGTCCGGCGCGTGCTCCACGTACACCTCCGTCATCGACCACGACGACACATTGAGCGACGCGTCGAACGCGCGCGCCAGCAGGGTGACCGGTCCGACCGGTACCGCCGCGGTGTTCCAGCTCACCATGTAGTTCGGTCCCGCCGTCTTTCCGATGAGATCGGCGCCGGCGTAGAACTCGACCTGCGTCACGCCGACGTCGTCGGACGCATACGCGGTGACAGCGATCGTGCCGACGACGCGGCCGTCGGTTGACGGCGGCAGCAGCGCGACCATCGGTGGCGTGGCGTCGTCGGGCTTGGCGCGATCCTGGCGCGCGATCCACAGCACGGCGTTCGCACCGCCGATGCTCGCGTCGATGATGCCGAGGTCGAGATCGCCGTCCTCGTCCCAGTCGCGCACCGCGAGCAGCCTCGGCTTCACCGTGAGCGCCAGCGGCGGATTCGCCACGAACGTGCGATCGCCGTTGCCGAAATAGATCTGAATCGTCCCGCCGCCTTCGTGCGCGACGATGATGTCCTGGTGGCCGTCACGATCGAGATCGGCAATCGCGACGTCGGTCAGGCCGGGACCGATCGTGGCGATCGCCTCAGTCGAAAACGCGCCCGCGCCCTGCGCGAAGTCGACGACGAGCCGGCCATCGGTCGATTCGACCGACGCGATGTCGAGCAGACCGTCGGCGTTCAGATCCGCGATTGCCAGCGCGGCCGTCGGACGAGGGCTGCCGACGCTCGCACCACTGGTGAACGTGCCGTCGCCATTCCCGAGGAAGATGCGAACGCCTCCTGCGTGCGCGACGACGAGGTCATAGGTGCCGTTGCCGTCGAGATCGATGGCGGGCGCCATCGCCGTCGCGTTGAGGAAACTGCCGGCGACTGCTCCGCCGGGCTGATTCGTGACGACCTGCGCGAACCTTCCGTCACCCTGGCCTTTGAAGATCCGCAGACCTTGCGCGGTGCCGCTGACGATCGCCAGATCCTGGTGGCCGTCGGCATCGAAGTCGGCGGCCTGAACCGCAATTGGGTCATCGCCGGCGGTCAGACAAGGCGGACTGTGCGTCAGACCGAGTCCCGCGAACACCGCGACGCTCGGAACGGGGCTGCAGAGCAGATCGGTCGTGGTCTTGCTAACGACGGCCTGCGTGATCGCGACGTCGAGGCGGCCGTCGGCGTTGAAGTCTGCGCCGGCGATCGCCGATGCGTCCGCGAACGCCGTCCGCTGCCACACCGTGAACGCGCCCGAGCCGTCGCCGGTGAACACGTTGATCGCCGGCGTGACGATCAAGTCGGCGTGGCCGTCCTGATTGAAATCGGCGACGAGTCGACCGATCGGATCGCGAATGCCGAGATCGATCGCGGTGGTGGGGCCGAACATGATGCGCGGTGCCTGGCCGGATGGTCCCGACACAGCCGCGATCAAAAGAAGGAGGGCGATACACGTAGACTGGGCGAGACCGATGGAGCGTCTACGCGGGACAGTCAACGGGCGTGCGGAGCGTGTCGGGCGCCGTGCCTTCACCTTTTTGAACCGATTGACGAGGATGCCCGTTGACGCGAGGGATCCCCGGAACGACGCAACTGGCGGCGGAGGGGTGACTTCCGCAGCCAATCAAGCGCGCTGTAAAAAATTCAGAAGCTTCAGTGGAACGCGGGCGGGCCGTGTGCAATAACTGTGCAGCGGTGACCACCGGAGCGCTGCGCGAGCCATCTCGCTAAAGAGCGTGGAGTCAGTTACTTCGCGTTCAAGACAACGAGTGACAGTTGAGCGAGTCGCCCGGGGCGGCGACTTTACTCTGCGTTTGCGCCGAAGTCAGGATTCTGTGAAAACGCGCGTGGAGTCTCCCATCCGCCGTCGGATGCGAGGACAAAGGTCTGCCCCGCGTCAGACTTTTCGCGCCGCGCGGAGCGGGCTCGTCCCGTGTGCGGCTGTGCGCGGCGTGCTAAGTCGCTGAGCCATCAGTCGATCCGCGCGTGGTTCCCTTGAATGCACGCGCGACCACCACAAACGGAAGCCATCTTGCTCCATGAACCGCACCATCGACATGGATTCAGCCTGGACGCCTGCGTGGCATCAACGCTTCGGTCCCGCACGACTCGCACGTGCTCGTGTGCGGACCGCCTTCTTCAACCTGCTGCGCGCCATTGCACGCACCGACGACGCGCGCGGGATCGCGTCAACGGCGTTCGACCATCTGAACGCGCGTCGCTTCGAACTGCCGGCGGCAGCGCTGCGCCACGACATTCCCTACCTCGATCTCGGACGCGCCGGAGAAGGCGACGCCGCGGCGCGGCGGCGGCCGGTGTTCATCACCGCGCGCTTTCGATCCGGTTCGACGCTGCTCTGGAACCTGTTCCGCCATCTCGACGGCTGCACGGCGTACTACGAACCGCTGAACGAGCGCCGCTGGTTCGATCCGGCGCACCGCGGCGATCGCATCGACCGGACACACCGGAACGTGGACGACTACTGGCGCGAGTACGACGGCCTCGAGGAACTGGATCGTCACTACCAGGAAGACTGGATCCGCCGGCGCCTTTACATGGACGAAGCATCCTGGGATCCGGATCTCGCCGCCTACGTGCGAATGCTCGTCGAACGCGCTCCAGGGCGGCCGGTCCTGCAATTCAACCGGATCGACTTCAGGCTCGCGTGGTTCCGGCACATCTTCCCCGCCGCGACCATCGTTCACCTGTATCGGCATCCGCGCGATCAGTGGTGCTCCTCGCTCGGCAATGGATCGAAGTGTCCGCCGACGGCGCGAATGGCGGAGTTCGCGGCGAACGACGGCTTCTATCTGCTGACGTGGGCGAACGATCTCAAGCATCGCTTTCCGTTCCTGGATCCCTCGACGATTGGCCATCCGTACCGACTCTTCTATTTGATTTGGAAACTCTCGTTCTGGTTCGGCGTCTCGTACGCGCATCATTCGCTGTCGTTCGAATCGCTCGTCGCGTCGCCGGCGACGGAGTTGCGCCGCCTGTTCCGCGCGATCGGCGCCGACGGCACGGACGTCGATCCACTGTGCGCGCTGGTCGAACCGACGCCGAGCCGTTGGCCGAAATATGCCAGCGACGACTGGTTCCGCGGTCATGAATCGGCGTGCGAGGACATCCTCCACGATTTCTTCGGTCCTTCAGCCATCGACGGCGCGGACTGCATGAGCCTTCACGAGGCGGTCGCCGTCGAAGGACGGAGGCGCCGCGTGCATTCCAGCGGACGCGTCGGGTCGTGAGATTCGCACCAGCGACAGGCGAGACATTCGAGCCGGCGACGGTCGTCTACGTGACGAATGCGGCGAAGATCGGCGGCGGCAATCGCGTGCTCGTCGACATCATCGAATCACTGGACCGGCGACGCTTCCAGCCCGTGGTGGTGACGCCGGCTCACGGTGCCGTGCTCGACTGGGCGCGCGGGAGCGGCATCTCGTGCGAAGTGATTCCGGCCGGCGACTGGGCCGGCAGCCGCGGTCTCGCGGCGCGCGCGTTCCGCCTGGCGCGATGCTTCCGGCGTCACCGCGCGCGGATCGTCCACACCGCGGCGCACACCTGCTACCGCGCCGTCGGGCTCGCCGGCGCGATGACCGGCACCGCGCGAGTCTGTCATCTCGGATTTCCGCCGACGCGCGACGAGGTCAACTGGGCGTTTCGCTGGGGTCCCGAAGCCGTCGTCGGCTGCTATCGCACGCAGGCGGACGAGGTGCGTGCGGACGTTCATGCAATCCGGCCCGATTGCCGCGTGATCGGCATCGCCAACTCAGTCGAACTCGGTGCGCCGGCCGCGGACGCCGATGTCCTCCGCTGGCGATTCGGCGGAAAGCACGTCGCCGCGATCGTCGGTCACCTGAGCGAGGTGAAAGGCTATCCGACGTTTCTCCGGGCAGCAGCGAAGCTGCGCCAGATGTTCGACGACTGCGTGTTCCTTGCGGTCGGCGAGGAAATGGTCGCGCGCGGCTATCGCGCCGAGCTCGAGCAGCTCGCCGCGACGCTCGGCGTGTCCGACTGCGTCCATTTTCTCGGCTGGCGGCGCGACGTGCGCGACATCGTCAGCGCCGCGGACGTCATGGCGCTGCCGTCGCAGAACGAAGGACTGCCGCTCGCGGTGCTCGAAGCGATGTCGTGTGGGCGTCCGGTTGTCGCGACGCCGGTCGGCGGCGTGCCCGAAGCGATCATCAACGGCGTGACGGGACTGCTCGTCCCTCCGTCCGATCCTGACGCGCTGGCCGCCGCCATCGCCCGGCTGTGGCGCGACCGTCCATTCGCCGCCGCCATTGCCGGCGCCGGCCGGGCCCTCGTCGAGGCGCAATTCTCGAGGGCCGCGTTCATCAGGAGAATCGAGGAGCTGTACGACGAATTGCTGGGGCCTCGGACGCGCCAGCGGAACATCGCATGAACACATTGACTATGACCGCCGCCCTCGATGGAATACCAGTCGAGATGCAGCCCACTCGCGAAAGCCTCCAGGTCGTCATCACGGGACATGTCGATCACGGCAAGAGCACCGTCATCGGCCGGCTGCTGGCCGACACCGGATCGCTGCCCGAAGGCAAGCTCCAGCAGCTGAAGAATTACTGCGAGCGCAACGCCAAGCCGTTCGAATACGCCTTTCTGCTCGACGCATTGAAGGACGAGCGCGCGCAGGGCATCACCATCGACTCGGCGCGCGTGTTCTTCCGAACCGCGCGGCGGCAATACATCATCATCGACGCACCCGGCCACATCGAGTTCCTCAAGAACATGGTGACCGGCGCGTCGCGCGCCGATGCGGCGCTGGTCGTCATCGACGCGAAGGAAGGCATCCAGGAGAACTCGCGCCGCCACGGCTATCTGCTGTCGATGCTCGGCATCCGTCAGGTCGTCGTCCTCGTCAACAAGATGGACCTCGTCGACTACCAGCAGTCAGTGTTCGACGATGTCGTTCGCGAGTACTCGGAGTTCCTCGACCAGGTGAACATTCAGCCGCGCCACTTCGTTCCGGTTGCCGCACACCCCGGCGACAACATTGCGCAGCCAAGCTCGCGCTTGCCCTGGTACGACGGCCCGACGGTGCTCGCGGCGCTCGACGAGCTTCAGGCCCAGGCGCCGGCGGCGGATGCCGCGCTGCGGATGCCGGTCCAGGCCGTCTACAAGTTCACCGAGCTCGACGACACGCGGCGCATCATCGCCGGCACGATCGAGTCGGGAACGCTGGCCGTCGGCGATGAGGTTGTGTTCTACCCGTCGGGCAAGAAGACCACGATTGCATCGATTGAAGCGTTCAACAGACCGCTGCCCGAGCGCGCCGCCGCCGGCGAGGCGATGGGATTCACGATGAAGGATCAGGTGTACGTCGCGCGCGGCGAGATCGCCACGCGCGCCGACCAGCCGGCGCCCCACGTCACGACGCGGTTGAAGGCGAGCATCTTCTGGCTGGGCAAAACGCCGCTGCTCAAGACGACGGAGTACAAGCTGAAACTCGGAACGGCGCGCGTGCCCGTGAGAGTGAGCTCGATCGAGCGGGTCATTGACGCGTCACACCTGGATCCAATCGCCGGTCACGACCGTGTGGAGCGCCATCAGGTTGCCGAGTGCGTCCTCGACCTGACGCGCCCGCTGGCGTTCGACGTCGCCGATGATCTCGCCGCCACCGGCCGATTCGTTCTCGTCGACGGCTACGAAATCGCCGGCGGCGGCATCGTCCGCGCAGCGCTGCCCGATCCGCAGACCGCGGTGCGCGAGCAGGTGTTGCGCCGCAACGTCAAGTGGGACCACAGCCGCGTGTCAGAGTCGCGACGGGCCGAGCGTTACAGCCAGCGCGCCGTTCTGCTCATCGTCACCGGCCACCAGTCGACGGATCGCAAGGGACTTGCGCGGGAGATCGAGGCGCGGCTGTTCGAGGACGGCCGCTTCGTGTACTTCCTGGGCATGGGCAATCTGGTCCACGGCGTCGATGCCGATCTCGAGTCACGCCACGAGGCGCGTCCCGAGCACTTGCGCCGGATGGGCGAAGTTGCGCACATCCTGCTCGACGCCGGCCTGATCGTGATCGCGGCGGCCGCCGGCCTCACGGCCGCGGAAGTCGAGTCGATCCGCACGGCGATCACCCACGACAGCGTCGCCACGGTGTGGCTCGGCGATCGAACGGGCAGCGATCTCGTGCCCGACCTGCATCTTCCCGACGACGACTCGACGGATCGGCCGTCTCGAGTCAAGGCGCTGCTGCAGCAGCATGGAGTCATCTACCGTGCAAGTTAGGGGATCGGGCGCCGTCCTCTGGTTCACCGGATTGTCGGGCTCCGGCAAGACGACGATTGCGCAGGAAGTCTGCGACGAGCTCGAACGCCAGGGGATCGCGGTCGAGTACCTCGACGGCGACGTGATCCGATCGGTCTTCCCGAACACCGGCTTCAGCCGCGAGGATCGCGACGCGCACGTGCGCCGGGTCGGCTTTCTCGCCAGCCGCCTCGAGCATCACGGGGTCGTCGTCATCGCGGCGCTCGTGTCTCCATACCGTGACTCGCGCGATTTCGTGCGGTCGCTGTGCCGCAATTTCATCGAGATTCACGTGTCGACGCCGCTCGACGTCTGCGAGTCGCGCGACGTCAAAGGGCTCTATGCGAAAGCGCGCCGCGGCGACATTCGGCAGTTCACCGGCATCGACGATCCGTACGAAGCGCCGCTGCAGGCGGAGCTCGTCATCGACACGTCGCGCGTCACGCTCGAAGAGGCGACCGCGCTCGTGCTCGAACGTTTTGGCGTGATGGCGGAACGCCACGCGCCGGTATCGATCGGCTCATGAAGTCCAACGCTCGCGAGACACCGGCCGCATCGTTCGAGACGCTCTCGCGCCTGGCGGGCATCGCCAGTGAGGCGGGACGCGCCGTGATGAGATTCTACGGACAGCCGTCCGGCGTGGAGCAGAAGGGCAACCTTGGCCCGGTGAGCGATGCCGACCGGGCATCGAACCGGATCATCGTCGACGCGCTTTGCGGCTGGGACTGTACCGTTCCGATCGTGTCGGAGGAATCGGATATCGCCGACTACCCGACGCGCTGCCACTGGACGCGTTTCTGGCTCGTCGATCCGCTCGACGGCACCAAGGAATTCCTGCGCGGGGATCCCGACTTCACCGTGAACATCGCGCTCATCGAAGGCGATCGACCGGTGGCAGGCGTCGTGTTCGCGCCGGCTGCCGATGTCATGTACGTCGCCGCCCGCGGCCTCGGCGCATGGCGGCACGTCGGCGGCGGGTCTGCCGAGCGGCTCCAGTCGGCGCCGCCGCTGCCGGGACAGGCGCTCCGAGTCGTCGAGAGCCGGTCGCACCGTTCCGACGCGCTCGATCGTTTTCTGGCATCGCTGCCGGTGGCCGAACGTGTGCCGGTCGGAAGCTCGCTCAAGTTCTGCCGCGTCGCCGAAGGACGCGCCGATCTCTACGCCCGGATGAGCCCGATCATGGAATGGGACACGGCCGCCGGCGATTGCATCTATCGTTATTCGGGCGCGTCGGCCGAGCGGCCCTCGCCGCTTCGCTACAACAGCCGCGAGCTTCGCTTTCCGCAGTTCGTCATCGGCATCGACGCCAATCACGTCGATCGGCAGGTTGCTTCATGAATCATCTGGATCAGCTCGAGTCGCGCAGCGTTCACATCTTCCGCGAGGCCTACGCCGCGTTCGATCGCCTCGCGATGCTGTGGTCGATCGGCAAGGACAGCACCGTGCTGCTCTGGCTGGCGCGCAAAGCGTTCTTCGGTCACGTGCCGTTTCCGCTCGTCCACATCGACACGTCGTTCAAGATCCCCGAGATGATCGCCTATCGCGATCGCCTCGTCGCGCAGTGGAACCTGACGATGCTCTACGGGCAGAACCGCGAGGCGCTCGACGCGCGTCGAACGTTCCCGGACGGCACGGTCGATCGGCTCACCTGCTGCAAGCAGCTCAAGACCGAGGCGCTCAAGCACACGCTGAGCGGCGAGGCGCCGCGCTATCGATTCAACCATGAGACCAAGGCCTACGAGCTCGATCGCGACACCGAGCCGTTCACCGGCGTCATCGTCGGCGCGCGTGCCGACGAGGAAGGCAGCCGATCGAAGGAGCGCTACTTCTCGCCGCGCACGCAGTCGAACATCTGGGATGTCGCGGAGCAGCCGCCGGAATTCTGGAATCAGTACAAGACCGACTTCGCGCCCGGCACGCATGTGCGCATCCATCCGCTGCTCGACTGGACCGAGTTGAACGTGTGGGAGTACATCGAGCGCGAGCACATTCCGGTCGTCGATCTCTACTTCGACCATGGTGAGGGCACGCGCTACCGGTCGCTTGGCTGCGGCCCGTGCACCAACCGCGTCGAATCGACGGCGCGTTCGGCCGGCGACATCATCATCGAGCTGCGCAGCGGGAAGTTTGCGAACGTGGCCGAGCGATCGGGACGAGCGCAGGATGCGGAAGACGGCGGCGGCCTCGAGAGCCTGCGCCGGGACGGCTACATGTAAACGCCGCGCGGCGTGGGTGACCAACGGTGTCAGATTACGCGATCAATTTAATTCTCGTCACGCTGCTCGGCGCGACGGTCAACGGGGCCCTCGGTTACGGGTTCTCGTCGATCACCGTCCCGCTCGCGCTGCTGTTTCTCTCGAACCGCGTCCTCAATCCGGCGCTGGTCCTGATCGAGGTGGCGCTCAACGCGTACGTGCTGTTCGTCAATCGCGCGAGCATTCCGGCGGTGTGGCGGCGGATGGTCCCGATCGTGATCGGCCTGGCGCCCGGCATCGTCGTCGGCACGCTGATCATCTCGCACGTCAGCCCGGCGTGGATGAAGCTCGCGACGTTCGCCGTGCTGTTGCCGCTGATCATCGTGCAGGCGGCGGGCTACCGCCGTCCGATTCGAAGCGAGCGCTCGGCGGGTCTCGTGTTTGGCAGCGGCCTGGGTGTGCTGTACTCCGTGACCACGATCTCGGGGCCGCCGCTGGCGGTGGCGTTGAGCAATCAGGGTCTGGCGAAGCGCGAGTTCCGCGCCGCGCTCGGCATCGTGCGCCTCGCTGAATCGACGCTCACGGCGCTTGCGTATTATTGGTCCGGCATGATCACCGCGACCAGCCTCGGACTGATTCCGTACATCCTGCCGAGTGTCGCGATCGGCGTTCCCATCGGTGCGTTCGTCATCCGTCACGTCCGCGCCGAAACGTTCCGCCGCCTGTGTATGAGCTTTGACGCCTGGATCGTCGCGTTCGGCTGCTGCACGCTCCTGCGGGAGCTGCACCTGGTCGAGGGACCCACCGCCTACTCGCTGCTCGTCGTCGTCAGCGCGATCGACGTCGTCTTGCTGGTGCGGTTCTTCTCGGCGCCGAAACCTCCATCGCTGCGCAGCACCGCAGCCGCGTACTCGGCCTCGACGGCATTGGGATCGTCCTGATCCAGTCGCATCGGCGAGGC
>DAIUKO010000230.1:0-6884 GCA_036848175.1 Vicinamibacterales bacterium
GTCGTGCCCATCGACTCGAGCCGCAGCGCGAGCGCTTCGAGCAGCTTCGGCGTCGCGAACATGCACTTGATGTCGTGGCCCGCGCTCAGAATCGTCACCGCCTGATCGATGACGTGATCCTTGTACGCCTGGAGGTGCTCGCTCCAGCCTTTCTTGATCAGCTTGATGACCCAGCGCGGGTCGAGATCGACACAGAAGCAGATGCCGCCGCCGCGATACTGCGCGAGGTGCTCGACCGACAGCCGCAGCCGCCGCGGACCCGACGGCCCGAGCATCAGCCAGTTCGACCCTCTGGGGAAGAATTCGTCGGGCAGCGTCTGGCTGAACATCTCGTAGTCGATCCGGAAGTCCTCGCACGCGATGCGTGTTTTCGGAATCCCGGTCGTCCCGCCGGTTTCGAACTCGAACACCGGCTTCCCCGCCAGCCCCTTCGGGATCCATCGCTGCAGCGGCCCGCCGCGCAGCCACTCATCCTCGAACGATCCGAACCGCTGCAAGTCGTCGAACGATTTGACGTCGCGCCGCGGATCCCAGCCGGCCTTCGTCGCGAACTCGAGCCAGAACGGCGATCCCGTCGCCGGATCGAAATGCCAATCGACGACTTCACGGACCCACGCATCGAGCGCCGCGCGCGGCGAGGGCAGCGTCGCCACCTGCTCGGGCAGCATGATGTCGTAGTATAGCCTTCCAGGAATCGCCGACAACGATGCTGGCCTGGCTGGTCTTTGCTGCGATGTACGTGCTGCACCAGGACGTCTGGTTCTGGCGCGCCGCGCGCCCGCTCGTGTTCGGCTTCCTCCCGCTCGGGCTCGCTTACCACGCCGCCTACACGATTGCGGTGTCCCTCATGCTCGCGTGGCTGGTCAAGCATCGCTGGCCATCGCATCTCGACTAAATGCTTCCGGCTGTCGTCGTCTTCCTCTATCTCGCGGCGGTGCTGTCGATTGGCCTCGTCGCGCGCTCGACGACGCATCGCGGCGATGCCGAGGATTATTTCCTCGCCGGCCGATCGCTCGGTCCCGCGGTCTTCCTGCTGTCGCTCTTCGGCGCGAACATGACCGCGTTCTCCATCCTCGGCGCCTCGGGCCACGCGTTCGCCAACGGCATCGTCACCTACGGCCTGATGGCGTCCTCGTCGGCGTTGATCATCCCGCTGTCGCTCTTCACGATCGGCACGCGTCTGTGGGCGCTCGGCAAGCGGCACGGCTTCATGACGCCGGTGCAGATGTTTCGCGATCGCTGGGAGTGCGGCCACATCGGCACCGTCATCTTCATCGTCCAGGCCATTCTTCTCGTCCCCTACATCGTCATCGCGGTGATGGGCGGCGGCACGACGCTCGCCGCCGTCAGTAACGGCCTCGTGCCGTTCTGGGTCGGCGGCGCCATCGTCTCGCTCGTCGTGATGGGCTACGTGTTCCTCGGCGGGATGCGCGGGACGGCGTGGGTGAACACGTTTCAGACGATGCTGTTTCTCTCGTTCGGGGCGATTGCCGTCGCGGTGATCGGCACGAGCATGGGTGGATTCCGGCAGGCGATGGAATCGATGCTGGCGTCGCCCTCGTCGGCGCCGCTCCTGACGCGCGAGCGCGTGTCGCCGCTCTACTTCTTCAGCTACACGTTCATTCCACTCTCTTCGATCGCGTTTCCCCATATCGGGATCTTCTGCCTGACGGCGCGCCGGCTGGGACATTTCCGCAAGACGATCGTGCTCTATCCGATCTGCATGATCGCGATCTGGCTGCCGTCGGTGTTTCTCGGCGTCATCGCGAACCAGGCGGCCAATGTGCCGGCCGTCGCGGCGAAGATCGAGGCGCGAGCGACGCTCGCCGCTGAAGGTGCGACGCTGTCCGCCGAACGGCGTGACGATCTTCGCCGACAGGCGTCCGGAGACGACGTGATTCTGAAGCTCGTCGAAGGCTACGCGCCGGTGTGGCTCGCGTCGCTGCTCGGCGCCGCCGTGATGGCGGCGGTGATGGCGAGCGATTCGCAGATTCTCGCGCTGTCGACGATGTTCACGGAAGACGTGTTCACGTTCTACCGAGGCACCGCGCGATTCGGTCAGGCGGTGCAGGTGCAGACCGGACGCCTCTTCGTCGTCCTGCTGACCGTCGTCGCCTACCTGATCGCGCTCGAGATGCCGCAGTCGATCTTCGATCTCGCCACGCAGTACGCCTTTGCCGGCTACTCATCGCTCGCGCCGCTGCTCGTGGCCGCGCTGTTCTGGCGCGGGAGCACCAAGTGGGGCGCGCTGGCGGTCACCGTCTGGACCGCTGCGGCCGTTGCCGCGATCGCGATCCTGCAGTCGATCGTCCCCGCGCCTTCACCCGGCGCCGCGACGGCGGTGTTGTCCGTCGGCAGCCTTGACGTGATCACAAGGTCCGCGGCAGGTACGATGGTGCTAGGCTTGCTGCCAGTCGTCCCGATGACGATGATCTCGGCCCTGCTGATGATCGTCGTCTCGCGCATGACGCCTTCGTCGCAGCCCGGCGCCGCGACGCTGGCTCGATACTTCGGCACGTGAGTTTGAGTCATGTCCAGAACCTTCTGGATGAATCTCGGCTGGCTGATCGTGCTCGTCGCGACGGTTGGCGCCGCGCTGGGCCTCGATGCGGCCGGACACCTTACGTACTTCACGAGCCTGGTCCTCTGGGGGATTCCGATCGTTTATCTGTGGCCGCTCTTCATGGTGCTGACGGCGCACGGCACCGGCCGCCGGCGCAAAGCGCTGGGCTGGACCGTCGCCACGATCGTCGTGCTCGGCATCGTGCTCGATTTTCTGCTCGGACATCTGACACTGCGATTCCCCGGGTGCGCCGGCGTCGCTGGCGCAAGTCCATACGTCCTGTGTTTGCCGGCCGTCGGCGGCAGCGTGCCGCTGGAAGAACTGCTGTTCTACGCGATGGGACCCATCGCGATCGTGCTGGTGTACGCGTGCGCGGACGAGCGGTGGCTGAGCAAGTACAACCCGGCTGACGATCTGGTGAACGTCAAGCTCATTCAGGTGTCGCCGCGTCTCATCGTCGTCGCCGCGGTTGCCGCCATCGCGGCGCTCATCCTGTGGCGCGTCAACGGAACGTTTCCGACCTACTTCGCGTTTCTCGCCGCGGGCGCGCTCCTGCCCGCGATTTTTCTCTACCGCGCCATCGGCACGCTGACCAACTGGCCGGCATTCGCGGTCACCACGCTCTACGTCATCCTCACGTCGGTGATCTGGGAAGTGACGCTCGCGATCCCGCGTCAGTGGTGGGGATACCAGCCGTCAGGCATGATCGGCGTGACCATTGCGGCCTGGTCGCACGGCGACGCGATTTTTCCGGTCGAGGCCGCGGTCGTCTGGATCTTCGCTCCCTTCGCAGGCATCCTGACCTACGAGTTCGCGAAGGCGCTCGCGCATCATCCGCGCCCGACCCGCGACGCGCTGTTCGGATCGGCCTCACGGGCGCGTGCGTCGGTCTGACGCGCCCGTGGTATCGTGGGCCGCCGCGGCATCTGCGGCGGAATCATTTCGTCAAAGCGAGGCCTCATGTCCACCGTCACGCCCGACGCGCAGGCGACACGGCTGACTCCTCTGCACTGGCTGATCATCGTCATCTCCGCGATCGGATTCGCGTTCGATTCGTACGTGCTGCTGATGCTGCCGCTGATCGTGCGGCCGGCGCTCAGCGAGCTGCTGCAGGTGCCGCCGACGAGCCCGCTGGTCAACGACTGGGCCGGCATCCTCTTCTATGTGCCGGCGATTGCCGGCGGGATCTTCGGCCTCCTCGGCGGATACCTCACCGATCTCTTCGGCCGCCGCCGTGTCCTCGTGTGGAGCATCCTGCTCTACGCGTTCTCGGCGCTCGCCTCGGGATTCGTCACCTCGGTCTGGTGGCTGCTCATCTGGCGATGCGGCACGTTCGTCGGCGTGTGCGTCGAGTTCGTCGCTGCCGTCGCGTGGCTGTCCGAGTTGTTTCCGAATCCCAAGCAGCGCGAAGCGATCGTCGGCTACACGCAGGTGCTCGGATCGTTTGGCGGGATCATGGTCACCGCCGGCTACTACATGTCGGTGACCTACGGTCATGCGCTGCCCGCTGTCTACGGCGGGCACGAAGCGTGGCGGTACACACTGATGTCGGGCGTCATTCCGGCGGTCCCGCTCATCGTGATCCGTCCGTTTCTGCCGGAGTCTCCGACGTGGGCGCTGAAGAAACAGGCCGGCACGCTGAAGCGACCGAGCTTCGGCGAGCTCTTCGCCCCGCAGTTCAAGAAGACGACGATCGTGACGACGGTGATGATGGCGGCGGCGTACGCGGCGGCGTTCGGCGCCATTCAGCAGACGCCGCGCATCGTGCCGGGACTTCCGGAAGTCCGAACGCTGTCGCGGCCGGCCGTCGAGCAGACTGTCAGCGTCGTTCAGTCGTTTCAGGAATTCGGCGGGATGGCGGGTCGGATTCTGCTCGCGTTCCTCGCCGTCCGGATCGTCAGCCGCCGGCGCCTGCTGCATCTCTTTCAAATACCCGGCCTCGCCCTCGCCGCGATCGTGTTTGCGGTGGCCGGCACGCGCAGCCTCACGATGCTGCAATGGGGATCTTTCTTGTTCGGCGTCGCGACGATCGCCCAGTTCAGCTTCTGGGGCAATTATCTGCCGCGCGTCTTTCCGACATATCTGCGCGGCACAGGTGAGAGCTTCGCGGCCAACGTCGGTGGCCGCATGATCGGCACGTCGGCGGCGCTCCTCACGACACAACTCGCGAACGTGATGCCCGGCGCGTCGGCGCCGACCAGGCTCGCGTACGCGTCGGCAGTCGTCGGCACCGCGGCGTACGTACTGGGACTGGCGACGAGCCTGTGGCTGCCCGAGCCGAAGCGCGAGGAGCTACCCGATTAGTACGATGCTCTACTACGCGATCACCGGTGCCGTGGTGACCGCAGCCGTGAGCACCATCGGCGACTATCTGTGGGCGAACGTGCTCCCGCACGGCGTGCCCATCTACTGGTTCGCGCACGGTGCGCTTCTCTTCTTCACCGTCGGATTGTGCCTGGGACTGCCGTCGCGGAAGCCGATGACTGGCGCGCTCGGCGGCGTGGCGGTTGGTGTCGCGGCGACTGCCGGCTTCGCGCTCCTCCGTCCGGTCCTCGGATACACCGGACTCTTCGTGATGTTCTTCGCGCTGTGGATCGGCCTCGGCCTGCTCACCGGCCGTGTGCTCGAGAAGCGCGATCGCGCAACTGTCGTGCTGACGCGCAGCGTGCTGGCCGCGATCGGATCCGGCTGCGGCTTCTACGCGATCTCAGGAATCTGGTTTCCGTTCAATCCGCACGGTTGGGACTACGCGAAGCACTTCGTCTACTGGTCGCTCGCTTACTTCCCAGGATTTGCGGCGTTGCTGCTTCCTCGGAAGCACAAAGGACACGAAGGACACAAAGGACACGAAGAGTAGATTCCTCTCCCTTCTTTGTGCCCTTTGTGTTCTTTGTGCCCTTTGTGTTCCTAGCGCTTGCCGATCGCGATGAGCCGATCGTCGCTGCGCAGAAAGATCTGACCATTCGAAATCGCCGGCGACGCGATCAGCCGTTCCCCGACGTCGTTCCGCGCGACGATCCGCGGCTCGCGTCCCGACCGCACCACGATCGTCTCACCGGTCTCGCTGACGAAGTAGACCTTGCCGTCGGCGGCGACGGGCGACGCCGAGAACACGCCATCGACGCGCTCCTGCCACACCTTCTGTCCGTTTGCCGCATCGACGACGGTGATCGCGCCGACGTCGTTGGCCATGTAGAGCAGCCCGCCGTCGTACACCAGCGACGAGATGTAGGGCGCGCCGGTGTTCACCTGCCAGACGACGTGCGAGTTCGCGACATCGCCGCGGCCGCCGGGACGGATTGCCATGTACGGACCGCTGCGATAGCCGCGGCTCATGTAGACGATGCCGTCGTGAAACGTCGGCGCGGGAATCGGAAACTGATTCGATCCGCCGACGTGCCACAGGAACGCGCCCGTCCGCGGATCGTACGCATCGACGCGCTGGCTCGAGTTGACGATCAGCTCCGGACCCGACGCGGACTGCACGACGAACGGCGTCGTGTACGACGACCGGCCGCGGCCGCGATCCGTCTTCCATCGATCCTTGCCGGTGCGCGCGTCAACGGCGAGCAGATAGGACGCCGGCGCGTGGTCGCACAACAGAATCAGCGAGTCCTGATACAGCGTCGGCGAGCTGGAGTGCCCCCAGTTGATCTCGAACGGTGAGATCTCTTTGCCGAGGTGACGCTGCCACACGACGTTGCCCGCCATGTCGAGCGCGACGATCTGGCCGGTCCCGAACCACGCGTACACCATCTGGCCGTCGGTGACCGGGCTCGGGCTGGCGAGGTTGTGCTTGTCGTGAACCGTCGGCAGCGGCCCGACCGCCTCGACGCGCCGCTCCCACACTCGTCGTCCATCCGCACGATTGAACGCTTCGACGACGAAGAAGGTGCGATCCGATGTGGACCGCGTTCGACCGCCGCCCAGCGCGCGCTCGCCCGCCGCGGCCGCATCGCCGCGCTGAACCAGCCGCGGACCCTGACGCGTGACGCCGTCGCCGATCTGCGACGTCACGAACACGCGATCGCCCCAGACGATCGGCGACGACACGCCGAGGCCGGCGAGCGGGGACTTCCAGGCGACGTTCTCGGTGGCGGTCCACCGGTCGGGCAGATTCTTCTCGTCGGCGACGCCGTTGCCGTGCGGACCGCGCCACTGCGGCCAGTCGGCGGCGATCACCGATCCGCTGAATGCGATGACGAGGATGAGAATGGCGATTCGTAAAGATTCCATAGCGAGAGTCTAATACCGCCCGCGTGCGAGGTGCACTCACGCTCGTCCTGAGCGTGTCGAAGGACGAGCCGCTTTTGCTCGTGGT
>DAIUKO010000230.1:6984-12468 GCA_036848175.1 Vicinamibacterales bacterium
CCAGCAGGAAGACCACGGCGGAGATGAGGGAGAGATCGAACGAGGGCGCCTCGACAACGAGGCGGCGCAGCGTGGCGGCGGTCAGCGGAAGCAGCGCCGACCCGGCGAGGACGCCGGCCGCCACGACGAGAAGCGCATCAACGGTCAGGCTGCGTACGACGTCCGCCGGGCGCGCTCCAAGAGCCTGCCGGATCGCGAACTCGCGCGCGCGCACGGCGACGCTGTGCGCGACGCGGGCGTAGAGCCCGACGAGCGTCAGCAACAGCGTCGCGAGCCCGAACATCGCCACGATCGTCGTCTGCACGCGCGGCTGCGCGAGCCAGGCGGTGCGGATCTCGTCGAGCGGCTGCACGACGCCGATCGCCTGCGACGCGTCGATGCGCGCCACTTCCTGCCGCACCGCCGCCACCGCGGCCGCGCTCGTCGCCGACGGCTCGACGATCAGCGTCATGAACGGCCACGTGTTCTGCTGATACGAGAGATAGAGCACCGACTCGGCGCGCGGGTCGCTACTCAACGGCTGCCTGACGTCGCCGACCACGCCGACGATCGTGATCGGCTTCTCGCTACCGACGAGCGCGATTCGCCGTCCGATCGGATCGTCGTTCGACCAGTACCGGCGTGCGAGTGCCGCGCTGATCACCGCCACGTGAGGCGCGGTCGATCCGTCTCGACGATCGATCAACCGTCCGCGTACGAGCGGCACGCCAAGGAGCGCGAACGCCGACGCATCGACCGCGCTCGCCAGCGCCGTCTGCGCGTCGGTCGATACGGCGCGGCTCTCGATCGAGAATCGCACGTTGCCGAGCGGCCGCGCCGGCGGCACGTAGCTGGCGGCGCCGACCGCGCGCACTTCAGCCCGCGCCGCGAGTGCGGCAAGCAGCCGATCGAAGAAGACGCGCTGGCCCGACTCGTCCGCGTAGCGCGTTTCTGAGAGCGACACTTCCATGGCCATTCTGGCGTTCGACGCGCGCGTGGCGGTCGTGAGTGCGGACAGGCTCTGGAATCGCAGCAGGAGTCCGGCGGCGGATGACATCAGCACGATCGACAGCGCGACCTGCAGCGCCACCGTGACCCGCCGTCCGAGTCCGTACGACGCCCAGGTCCGCTTCGGCACGAGACTCCGCGATTGCCGAACCGCGAGCACGCTCGGCACGAGAGCGGTCGCCACCACGCTGACGAGCAGCAGCGCGGCAACGGCGGCGATCACTCGCACATCGACTCGCGGCTCGAAATCGTACGGCACCGCGGTGGAGACGCCGGCCGCGCCGAACAGGTGCACGAACCATGTCGCGATCACGAGTCCACCCGCGGTGCCCGCGCCGGCCCACACCAGCGTCTCGAGCATCAACTGTCGAACGACGGCCGCCGTCGTGGCGCCGAGCGCCATCCGCACGACCAGCTCGTGCCGTCGCGTCGGCAGCCATGCGAGCAGCAGACCGGCGACGTTGATCCACGCGACGGTCAACAGCACGAGCACCGCACCACCGAGCACCGTCAGCGTTTTCGTCGAATCGCCCAGCAGCAAGTCGCGCATCGGCAGGGCACGCGCCGTCCACTCTTTCGTCGTCTCCGGATGATCGATTTGCAGTTGCCGATAGATCGCACCGAGCTCGCGGTCGGCATCGCGAACGGTCGCGCCACTCCGCAGCCGCGCCGTTGTGCCGACCAGATGGAAGCGCCGCTCGCGCTGCTCTTCGGCCGTCATCGTCCAGGGAATCCAGATCTCTGCCTTGTCGATCGTCCGGAAGCTGGCGGGCATGACGCCGGCGACCGTGTAGGCCTCGCCGTCGATGCGGACCAGCGCGCCGGCCACCCGTGCATCGCTGTTGAAGAGCCGTCGCCACAACGCGTGACCGAGCACGACGACGTGAGTGGCGGTTGCGAAGTCCTTCGGCTGAAGGACACGGCCGAGAGCAGGCGGAACCGCCCAGAGATCGAAGAACCGCTCCGTGACTTTGAGGCCGGCGACGCGCTCTGGCAGCGCCGTGCCGGCAATGCTCGCGTCGATCGCGTACGTCCCGGCGACGTCGCGGAGACTGGTGACGCGCGACGACCAGTCCAGAAAATTCGCCGGCGGCACCGCCATCAGCCCGCGCTGCGGGTGCATTTCCATCACGAAGACGAGCGCAGCCGGGTCTCGGTACGGCAGCGGACGCACCACGGCCGCATCGACGACCGCCCACATCCCGCCAGCGAGCCCGACGCCGAGCGCGAAGAGGACCGCGATCAGCAACGGGACCGTGGGCCGCCGCGCGAACAGGCGAAGCGCAAATCGCATCAGTACGCCTGTCGGTACAGATCCAGCGCGGCGGCCGCATCGAACGGCCGCGGGTTGAACGTGCCGGTCCACTGTTTCGCAGCGTCGGCGGCCAGCACCGGAAGATTTTCGCGCGGCACGCCGATTTCTCCGAGCGTCGCCGGCAGACCGCCGGCGCGGCGCAGCTCCTCGAGGCGCCACGCGAGTTCGGATCCCTGTGTGGCCTCGACCGCCGAGGCGGACCCCTGTGTCCGCCCCATCAGCAGCCTGCGATACCGGTTACCGACATGCTCGGCGTTCCAGCGAACGACGTGCGGCAGCATCACCGCGATGGCGATGCCGTGGACGGTGCCGTGATGCGCGGTCAGCGGATTCGCGCACGCGTGGGTGGCGCCGAGCATCGACTGCTCGATGGCGATGCCTGCCTCGTGCGCGCCAAGCAGCATCGCGCCGCGTGCGACCACATCATCCGGTTCCGCGAGCACGCGCTCGTAGTGGCCTTCGAGCAGCCGCCACGCGTCGCGCGCGAAGAGATCCGAGATCGGCGTTCGCTTCGACGTGACGTACGACTCGACGGCATGCGAGATCGCGTCGTAGCCGGCAACCGCGGTGACCTGCCGCGGCTGCGAGATCGTCAGCGCTGGATCGAGAATCGCAACGCGGAACGCCGCCTTGGGATCGCCGCAGGCCATCTTCACGTGCGTCTCCGCGTCGGAGATGATCGCGTAGGACTGTGCCTCGCTGCCGGTGCCGGCGGTCGTGGGAATGCCAATCGACGGCAGCATCGGCTGCGCCGCCTTGCCAGAGCCCCAGTAGTCGCGCATGGTGCCGCCGTTGGTGAGCACGAAATTGATCCCCTTCGCGCAGTCCAGCGAGCTGCCGCCGCCCAGCGCGACGATCGAATCGATCCGCGCCTCGGCAGCCACGGCGCGGCCCGCCTCGACCATCCGCGTGTCCGGGTTGGCGTCGAAGTCGTGAAACGACACGGACGCGATGTCCACCGACTCGAGGATCGACACGGCCCGCGCGACCTGACCGGTCGCGACGATTCCCGGATCCGAGACGATCAGCGTCCGCGTGAACCGGAGATCGCGCGCGAGATCGCCGAGGCGCAGCAGCGCGCCTTCCCCGAACACGATGCGCGTGCGCAGTTCAAACTCGAACGTCTGCACGCCAGCTCTTTGTGGCCTTTGTGGTCTTTGTGGCCTTTGTGGTCTTTGTGGCCTTCGTGGTCTTTGTGGCCTTTGTGAAACTCAACGGGCGCTTTTGGCGATCCGATAGAGCTTGGACGCCGTGCGGATGATGAGGCTGCCATGCGCCACGGCGGGCGTGGCGAGCGTCATCTCGTCGAGGGAGTTTTTGCCGAGCACCTTGAACTCCGGCCCGGCCTGGATGACGTAGGTGTCGCCATCCTCGCTGAGCGCGAAAATTCGGTTGTTGTACGCCCACGGCGACGCCGTGAAGCCGGCCGCGTCGGTGGTGACGCGTTGTTTGCCGTAGGCCTCCTTCCCCGTCTTCGCGTCGTGACAGGTGAAGAAGCCGCGATCGAACAGCGTGTAGAAGTACTCGCCGTAGACGAGCGGCGACGGATTGTAGGTGCCGAGCGTCGCGTTCGACCAGACGACGAACGCGTTCGTCGTCTCGTCTTTCTTCAGCGAGATGTCGCCCGACGCCCCGGGACGGATCGCATACACCGGCCGCACCGCATCGGCGGGATAACCCGAGCTGATGAACAACAGGCCAGGGCCCGCGAGCGGCGTCGGCACCTGAATCGTCGTCATGCCGATCAGCTCCCACAGGAGCCTGCCGTCGAGATCGTACGAACGGACCTTCTGCGTTCCGGCCGTGACGATTTCGGTCCGCGTGCCGTTCTCCCAGACGAACGGCGTCGTCCAGTTGCTGCCCTCGTCGCGCGGCGTGCGCCAGATCTCGTCGCCCGACTTCTTGTCGTAGGCGGCAATGAACGACTTGTCGTCGTTGTCGTTGACGATGATGACGCGATCCCGGTGGAGAACCGGCGAGCCTGCCGACCACCATCCGCTCCGGACCTTGAACGGACCCATCGGCTTCGACCATAGCGGTCTGCCGGTCATGTCGAACGCGAACAGGCCGATGTTCCCGAAGTACACGTAGACGCGCTCGCCGTCGGTCACCGGCGTCTCAGACGCGTAGCTGTTTTTCTGATGCTTCGACCCGGCCGGCACCGCGGTCGCGATTGTTCGCTCCCACCGAATCTTCCCGGTCTTGAAATCGATGTCGTACAGCACCCAGCGATGTGGATCGGACGACGTTCCGATATCGCGGCCCGACATCGGACCGCCGAACGATCGCGGCGTATAGGCGGGAATCTCCTTGAGCGCTTCCTCACCGCCTTTCGTGTTGACCGCGCTGGTGACGAACACGTGATCGCCGCTCACGATCGGCGAGCTCCAGCCGCGTCCAGGCAGATCGATCTTCCAGGCGACGTTCTGGGTCGCGCTCCACGTGTCGGGCAGCGCCCCATCGTCGGCGGCCACGCCTGACCTGGATCCACGAAACTGCGGCCACTCCTGATCGGCGGAGACAATCGTCGAGGCCACGAGCGCCAGTAAAAAGCCTCTCCACCACCGTGTCCTCAGTGTCCTCGGTAGTGGAGAGCGAACTCGCGTAGTCATCATTCGTTACCCGCGCGCGCCCGAGGCGCGAACAATATTACACTCAGGTCGTGCAACGAATTCTTTATACCCTCATCGCTGGTTTTGCGGTCACCACATCGATCCTCGGCGCGCCGGATCCGGTCGCGGAGCGTTTCTGGGCCCAGTGGCGCGGTCCCTACGCCACCGGCGTGTCGAAGTACGCCGATCCGCCGGTCGAATGGAGCGAGACGAAGAACATCCGCTGGAAAATAGAGATTCCGGGACGCGGATCGTCGTCGCCGGTCGTGTGGGGCGATCGGATTTTTCTCCTGACCGCGGTGCCGGCCGACCTGACCGGCGCCGCGGTGCATTCGCCGCAAGGCGGCGTCCAGCCGCGTCATCGTCATCGCTACGTCGTGCTCGCGATCGATCGTAAGACCGGGAAGACGGTGTGGGAGCGGGTGGCGCGCGAGGAAGTGCCGCACGAGGCGACGCACCAGGACAACGGCACCTACGCGTCGAGCTCGGCGATCACCGACGGCCGACGCGTCTTTGCGTGGTTCGAGTCGCAGGGCATGTACGTCTACGACATGGACGGCAAGCTGCTCT
>DAIUKO010000231.1:0-12431 GCA_036848175.1 Vicinamibacterales bacterium
CGTGCGCGAAGCGATCGAACTCGAAGCCGAGCGAGAAGTGCTGCACGAGCAGCCCGGCCCCGGCCCATAGGTGCTTCAAGTCGACCGCCGCGGAGACGCCGTAGTTGCCGATGGTCAGCGTTCTCTCGGCCGAAAATGCCGTATCTCGTGTGTCGAAGCCGTGATTCTGGAACGGCCCGCGCGAGTTGAAGTTCTGATCGACGCGGATGAGATCGTTCCAGAATCCAGCCACACGGAACCGGCCGCGCGGATACACGAACGACGCGAAGCTCAGACTCGTCTCGGAATCGGTAATGGTCTCGAACTGCGCACCCACGACCGTATCCTGGCCCATTCCCGTGATCGGTCCTGACAGCCGTCCGCCCACGAGGAACGGTTGATCGAGACGACGGTAACGGACCTCGGCTGAGATCTCCTTCCGGGTCAGCGCGATCAATCCCGCCGGATTGACCAGCGCCGCCGTCGCGTCGTCAGCCAGGCCGACGAAGGCACTGCCGAGTGCAAGGCTGCGCGCGCTCGGGTTCAGAAAATCGAACTGAATCGGTACCTGCAACGACGATTGAGCCGCGGCAGACGTGGCGAGGAGCAGCGCTGCGGTACACACCGCGAATGTGCGGTGCGCCAGCGCGGCGTCGAACCGTCGTGGGCGTTGACGCATGAGGGCGCGTCTAGACCGGGATTCCGCAGTTGTTCGGCACTCGAACGATCTGCTGCGTGCCGTTGACTGTCGTCGACGCACCGTTGGCCGCCCTGATCACGAGGGCTATCGTCAAGTTGAAACTCGGCACGCCGACCGAGACGTTACACCCAAGAGTAGGCGTGACGCGCTGACCGGTTGCGATTACCGACACGCCATTCGTCGGATTCCTGAACGTCCACTCGAATGTGAACGGCGCTTGTCCTCCGGATGCATTGCCGACGAACGTGCACGACACGGGCGCGGTGGCAGTGGCGGTACACGTGTTCGGGGGCGTGCTCTCCACACTGATAGAGCCGGTCAGCACGGGAATCGACGTTGTCGTCGTCGACGTCGTGGTGGTCGTGACCGGCGCCGTCGTCGTCGTCGAAGTGGTGGCTGCGGTTGTCGTCGTCGTGGCGCTCGCCGTTGTCGTCGTCGTGGACGTCGTCGTGGGCCCGGTCGATCCGCCGCAGCTCGTAGCCGCGAGCATGCCCATCGCGACGATCATCTGATACGCGTTCGAGACGAACCTGTAGATAGTCGATCGTTCGCTCATCAATGCTCCGGATTCTGGGGGGCTTGGGGCGTGCGTACTGTAACAAACGGGACAGCCTTTGTACAACCGCGCATCATAAATAACTCGCCCATGGCGCCCTCGTCCGCGCCTTGAGGTCCGCCATCTTCCGGCACAGCGGATACATCGACGCGACCACCACGGCCCAGACGACGTATGTCACCCACAACGGATAGCCGAAGTCAGGCGGAAAGGCACCGCGCGGTCCGAACATCGACGGCAGCGGCATCAAGAGAAATCTGAGCGACGCCGAACCGTAGCGCACGAACGCCATCGTCGACGCGACGACATGAATCAGCCAGAAGTGGACGACGTAATAGAAGAACGGCACGCGGCCGATGATGACCAACGGATGACTCGGGCCAGGCTGGCGCGAATCGAAATACGCCAGCACCAGCAGCGCGGGTCCGAGCGTCATCAACAGGAATTCCAGCGACGGCGGATACTTGGTGGTTCTCAGAAACGACAGCGCGGTGAACACCGGTGAGCGCTGGTGAGACCAGGGAGACGGATCGCCGTACACGTTCAAGAGGCGGACGAGCACGAAGAGCGCGGTCAGGGCGGCGCCGGTGACGATGAGCACGCGCCGGCGCCGCTCCGGCTCGAAACGCAGAACCTCTCCGAAGCAGAACCCCGCTCCCATCACGCCGATCCATGGCAGGACCGGGTAGGCGACGAGGACGGGGACGCTGCCGAGCACCAAGACTCCTTGCTGATGCAGAAAATTCCAGATGCCTGCGAGGGCGCCAAACTGCGCGGCGCTGATCCCGTCGAGCGCGTTGTGCAGGACGACGATCGCGATGCTCACAACCGCGAGAATGCGCACCGGCAGGAAGATCAACGCCGCAAGCGCGATCATCGAGACGCCGAGCGCCGTCAGCGTCAGCAGCAGGAATGGGTATCGCAGGTCGAAGGTGAAGTTCATGGCGAGCCGCATCACCGTCAGCTCGATGAACACGAGCCACAAACCCCGCGTCCACAGGAATCCGGAGACGGCGGACTTCGAGCCGTCGCGCTGCAAACGGAGAAACGCGCCGACGCCGGCGAGGAAGACGAACGTCGGCGCGCAGATGTGCGTGATCCACCGCGTGAAGAACAGGATCGGCGTCGTCCTCGTCAGATCCTCGGGCGAGAACGCCATGGCGCCCGCGTGGAAGAAGTCGCGCGTGTGATCCAGCGCCATGATCACCATCACGGTGCCGCGCAGCGCGTCGACAGCCGTGACGCGAGCGCGGCTGTGCACCGCAATACCTGAAGCCAACATTGGTGCCGAGATCATAGCGTCGAAATCTGACGCTGGCGTCATCCCCTCACGTCGCGTAAGCTGTGCGCTTCCACCCTGACGGAGGATTCCCTTGGCCGCGTCGGTTCTCTCGACCGGTGAAATTGTCGCCGGGCGCTTCACGATTGTCCGCCTGCTCGGGCGCGGCGGGATGGGCGAGGTCTACGCCCGCCTGCGATGACCGACAAGCCTCTCAGGTTGATGGCCGTGCTCGCGCACCCCGACGACGAGTCCCTGGGCGTCGGCGGAACTCTCGCGAAGTACGCGGCGGAGGGTGTCGAGACGTATCTCGTGACGGCGACGCGAGGTCAGGCCGGCCGTTATCGCGGCCACCGCGACAACGAGCACCACCCCGGGCCCGAGAAGCTTGCAGAGATTCGCGAGGCCGAGTTGCGCGCCGCCGCGGCGGTGCTCGGGGTTCGCGAGCTGTCGTTGCTCGACTATCGCGATCAGGAACTCGATCGCGCGAATCCACGCGAGGCGGTCGCGCAGATCGTCTCGCACCTCCGGCTCGCGCACCCGGACGTCGTCATCACGTTCGGCCCCGACGGCGCGTACGGTCACCCCGATCACATCGCGATTTCGCAGTTCACGACCGCGGCGGTCGTCGCCGCGGCCGATCCGTCGTTCCGCATCGACCGCGACGGCGCCGCGGCGCCGCATGTCGTGAAGAAGCTGTACTACCTGGCCTGGCCGACCTCGACGTGGAAGGCGTATCAGGAGGCCTTCAAGAAAGTGATCTCCACGGTCGACGGCGTCGAACGCCAGGCGGTTCCCTGGCCCGACTGGGCGATCACGACGGTCATCGATACCCGCGAGTTCTGGCCGATCGTGTGGAGAGCCGTGTCTTGTCACGACTCGCAGATCGCCGCCTACGAACGTTTGAAGCAGTTGCAGCCTGAACACCACGAGGCGCTGTGGGGATTCCAGTCGTTCTACCGCGCCCTCAGCACCGTCAACGGCGGCAGAGCGCAGGAGTCGGATTTGTTCGACGGAATCCGATCTTAGACAACGATGGCTGACCTCACCAGAAACCCGCCGATCGCGATGGACGCGGCGACGTTCCGCACGCTCGGCCATGGGCTCGTCGAGCAACTCGCCGCACTCCTCGAATCAGTTCCGCAGCGTCCCGTCACGCGTGACCAGTCGCCGTCCGCGATCAGGGAAGCGCTGGATCTCAACGGCGCGCTGCCGGAAGAAGGGACCGCGGCGGGTCCGCTGCTCGAGAAAACAGCGCGTCTGCTGTTCGACCATTCGCTGTTCAACGCGCACCCGAAGTTCTTCGGCTACATCACCGCGTCGCCGGCGCCGATCGGCATCCTCGGTGATTTCCTCGCCGCTGCGCTCAATCCCAACGTCGGCGGGTGGACGCTTTCACCAGCCGCGACGGAAATCGAATCGCAAACCGTGCGCTGGATTGCGCAGCTGATTGGCTATCCCGTGGACTGCGGCGGGCTGATGGTGAGCGGCGGCAACATGGCCAACCTCGTCTGCCTGTGGGCGGCGCGCGCCGCCAAGGCGGACTGGGATGTTCGTCAACTCGGCATCGCGCACTCGTCGGCACGGCGCCTGCGCGTCTACGGTTCCGCCGAAACCCACACGTGGATTCAAAAGGCGGCCGACCTCGCCGGCCTGGGCACCTCGTCAATCCGCTGGATCGCGACGCGCGCCGATCTTCGAATGGATGTCGACGCGCTGCGCCGCACGATGGAGGCCGACGCAGCCGCCGGCGATCTGCCGTTCATCGTCGTCGGCACGGCGGGATCGGTGAGCACCGGCGCCGTCGACGACCTGCCGGCGATCGCCGCCGCATGCCGAGACCATGGCGCGTGGTTTCATGTCGACGGCGCCTACGGTGGATTCGCGGCCGCGTCGCCCGAAGCGCCCGCCGATCTTCGCGGCTTGAGCGAGGCAGACTCGGTGGCGGTCGATCCTCACAAGTGGCTGTACGCGCCGCTCGAAGCCGGATGCGCGCTCGTGCGCAATCCGGAGCAGCTGCGCGCGGCGTTCTCGTACCATCCGCCGTACTATCATTTCGAGGAGCGCGCGACCAACTACGTCGACTACGGTCCACAGAATTCGCGTGGCTTCCGCGCGCTCAAGGTGTGGCTGGCGCTGCGGCAGGTCGGAGCGGCGGGCTACCGCGCGATGATCGCCGATGACATCCGCCTGGCGCGTGCGCTCGCGGAGGCGGCACGTCGAACCCCCGAACTGGAGTGCCTGACGCAGAGCCTCAGCATCACGACCTTCCGGTACGTGCCGACCGATCTGCGCGCCAGCGCCGGCGAGCCGGCTGTCGAACAACACCTCAACGCGCTCAACCAGGAGCTGCTCGACCGCTTGCAGCGCGGCGGCGAAGTCTTCGTCTCGAATGCCGTGATCGACGGACGGTACGCGCTGCGCGCGTGCATCGTGAACTTCAACACGACGCGCGCGGACGTCGAAGCGGTCCCGCAGATCGTCGTCCATGTCGGACGAGAGGTGGACGCGGAACTGAGATCGGCGACCTCTGGTCGCGCAGGCCTTTAGGCCTGACCGAGCGCCGGCACAACTACAGCGCCCGCTATGGATTGATGATCACGAACGTATCCGCGGTCTGACTGGTCGTCGACGTGACGACGACCTTCACGGTGTAGGGCCCGCCGCCGTTCCTGAAGGTGTGCGCGATCTGCTTGTTCGTCGTCGTCTGCGCGGGACTGCCGTCACCAAAATCCCACTGATAGCTCGCCGCGATCACAGTCGCCGGCTGCACGGCCGCGACGAACGTGAAAATGCTGGTCCCGCCGGTGACGATCGGCGGCGTGAACTCGATCGCGACAGCCATCGGCGTCGCCGGCGCGACAATGAGCACGGCCGCCGCGGACGCGGACGTGCCCGCGGTATCGATCGCCGTGATGGTGACGGTGTAGGTGCCGGCAGCCTGATAGATGTGCTGCACGACGATGGCCATGCCGCTCGCCGCGCCGAGGTCGAGCTTCACACCATCGCCGAACGCGATCGTCAGGTTCTGGATCGCCGTGCCACTGTTCGCCGCCGGCAGCGCCACGATCGTGAACGTGGTGATCGCCAGCGCAGTCGGGTTCTGACTCGGCGTCACCGACACGGTCGGCGTCGGCCGCGGCGCGACCGCGACTGCTGTCGAACCGCTTGGCCCCTTGCCAACCGATCCGCTCACCGAACCGTCGGCGCCGACCGCCGCGGTCACCATCGCCGCCAGCGAGGTCCTCAGCGTCGTCTTGGCGTTGCCTTCCGGATCGGTCTTCAGCGCGCTCGCGGCGAGCGTGCCGGCGGTGGTCGAGAAGGTCACGGGTATGCTGGCGAGCGGCTTGCCGCTGCCGTCGACGACCGTCGCGGTGATGGCGCTGGTTCCGCCGTTGAACGGCACGCTCGCCGGTTCGGCGACGACCGCGACACGCGACGCGGCGGCGGCGCCGATCGCGATCTTGCGGGACGTCTCCGGCGTGGTCGCGGCGTTGGCGGCGGTCGCGGTGATTGTCGCCGTCCCGGAAATCGCGCCGGCGAGGAACGTCACCGTCGCGTGGCCCTGCGCCGTTTCCGCGGTCGGCGATTCGAACGATCCGAGCGTCGTGGCGAACGTGACGACCGTGCCGTTGGGGGCGGCGCGTCCGGCGGCGTCGACGAGATCCGCGGTGATCATCGCGCTGCCGTTGAACGGCAGCTGACTGGCCGAGGCGGTGAGCGTGATCATCGTCGGCGCGGACGGCGCGGCCGGCTGCGTGCCGCCGCATCCGGCGACTGCGCCCGCGATCGCCAGCGCCAGCGCCGCGACGATTGGTCGCTTCGTCATCGGAATCGAAGTCGAGCGCCGACTCCCAACTGCAGATGGCCGGCGTCGGAGCCGGGCACGACGCGGAGCGCGAAGCCGACGCCGATCATCGGCGTGAGGAAGTAGGTCAGATCCGCGCCGACCACCGCGTTCCAACTCTGGTTTTCCGTCGTCGCGACGATCGCTTTGGCGATCGTCACCGTCGCGAAGGTCGGCGACTCCTCGGCGATCTGGATGCCCGAGACGTGATCCTGTTTCACGTTCATCAGGACTGGACCGCCGGACACCGCGAGGTCGATGCGCTCGGTGAGCGGCAGCACGTAGATGGCGAGCATGTGGATCGCCCACTCTTCGTGGTTGAGCTCCGCGGTGGCGCTCGCGAATCGCGGCTGGTTGAACTGAATCGGGTGCGGAACGCGCGCGTCGACGTTCGCGGTCGACGTCGCCGAGAAGCGCGTGTACGCGCCGCCGGCGCCGAGGTTCCGCCAGATGTGAATCCCACCGCCGACGTCGAGCGGGATCATACCGAAGTCGATGGCGCTGGTCGTGACGATCGACGCGCGCTCGTCGTAGATCACCGGCGTCAGCGTTTCGCTCGTGGTCGGGGCGTAGAGGTGAAAGCCGAGGTTGGCGTTCAAGTACCACTTGTCCTGCCACGTCTGCGCGCGCGCGGGCGCGCACGCGGCGAGCGCGAAGGCGCACGCCAGCAGAGCACGCGTTGCGGTCGGCTTCAACATCAGGCGCTGCGCGACATGCGAGTCCACGGGAGTCGAATCGTAGCGCGGTTTCCGGCGCTCCTCGCCTTGCCATTGCACAATCGCGCTCATACACTCGCTCGAGATGCGGTCCCTCCGCGCACGCGAAGGGTCATGATGATGCGCACGCCTCGCTGTCCGCCTGCCTACCGCCCGTTCTCGGGGCAAATCGCACAGTCGAAACGCGCTTCGGCGCCATTCGCACCGGGATCGCCTTCGTCACGACGCACCGCGGTCCCGCCGCCTTACCGCCCGTCGATGACGCGCACGGCCGCGCAGCCGCAAAAAGTCGTGCAACGCGTCAAATGGGACACGGTCGAGAACGCCAAGGATTCGCACAAGACCGAACTGTCGATTCGACAGTGACTATTTCAGGAAGGAAGCTGCGATGAGTTCCAACCGATCGGTGATTCAAGGCTCGTTCGTCGGACGTCCCGGTCCGCGCGTGCGCGGCGCCGCCGCTACGGCGCGACCGGTCCAGGCGCACGGCGTCGCCGGGTCCCGGAGCGCAGCCGAGGTGATTCCTCTCGATCCCGGCCAGCTGAATCTCGGGAGCAGCATGGGACGGCCGCTGCCCGCGGGCGTCCAGCGCAAGATGGAAGCGCTGTTCGGCGAAGACTTCTCGGACGTGCGCGTCCACTCGGGTGCACAGGCGCACGCAATCGGCGCGATTGCCTTCACGCTCGGCTCGAACATCTACTTCGCGCCCGGACACTACTCGCCGGATACGCCGCGCGGCCATCAGCTGATCGGCCACGAGCTCACGCATGTCGTCCAGCAGCGCGCCGGACGGGTTCGAAACCCGCAGGGCGCCGGCCTCGCCATCGTCCAGGATCACGCGCTCGAAGCGGAAGCGGATCGCATGGGAACGCGCGCAGCGACCGCCACGTCGCCGCAAGGTCGATCGAGACCGTGATCGGCCGGAACGCGCCGCGCGTTCCGCCGATCTATCGTCCGGCGCGTATCCTCAACCCGATCGAGCACGCCGCGTCCAGTCGTGCCGCCGCCGTGCGGAGGACACACCGGTCCTGTGTTCGAGACCGCGGCGGCGACGGGCGAACACGCGGCGGCTACGACTTCCGCAAAGACTTGAGTGTTTTGAGCGGTTGGACGCCGGACCGCACCTGCTCGTGCGTGTAGAAGCTCTCCATCGGCAGGCCCGCCTGCATCGCGTGACGCGGGTCGGGTTTGTAGTTGCCCGACGCGTTGCTCCACCATTCCAGCCGGCCGTGGCGGAACTGCGCCTCGCCCGCGTAGCGAACCGCCCGGCCGTCTGCGAGCACCGGATGACGATAGCGTGGATGCATCAGGATCGCGCCGTCGGCGGCGGTCACGAAGACGAATTTTGAATTCGGCAGCATCTGGCCGTGAGCGTGCGGCCGTGTCACGCGGTATTCACCAAAAAAAGGCTGCAGCGTCGCAATCTCGTCGCGATTGACCTTGATGTTCGCGGCTGGATTCAGGTTCGGGTAGAGCTTCGAGGGAAGGGGCACCTCGCGTTGCATACGTTCGCGCGCATGGTAGCACGGCGGTGAAACTTCCCGCCTATAATCGCGGGCGTTCCCCCAAGAGGAGCGTGAATGCCGGCATTCGGGTGGCGCGGAGATCGCAGTCTCGATGAGTGGCTGTTCGGCGAGCCCTACGCGTTCGACTTCCTGCAGGCGGTGCGCCTGCTGGAAATGCGTGCGCAGGCGAACGGCTCGACGCATTCGGAAGAACCGCCGACCGACGGCGACGCGGTCCGCTTTCACACATCATTCGATCTGAGCTTCGCGCCGAGTGAAGTCCGGCAGCTCCGGGCGCCCACGCCCGGCGCGCCGCCGGAGATGACGGTCGCGATGTTCGGGAGCGGCGGCGCCGATGGTCCGCTGCCGGCATCGTTCAGCGAAGACATTCTCGAACGGCTCCTCCACGGCGATACCGCCATCGCGGCCTTCCTCGACATCTTTCATCACCGGCTCGTGACGCTCTTGTACCGCATCCACAAAGTTCACCGCACGGCGCTCGTCACCGTCTCGCCGGATCGCACGCCGTTCGCGCGCTACGTGCTGTCGCTCGTCGGGCTCGGCTTGCCGCCGCTGTCGTCGCAGCTGGAATCGCCGGAGTCGCTGCTCCGCTACGGCGGACTGCTCGCCACGCGGCCGCGATCCGCGGTTGGTCTCGCGGCGCTGGTCTCCGACTACTTCCACGTCCGCGCCGACGTGCAGCAGTTCGTGGGCGAGTGGTTCAACCTCGAGCCGGAGCATTGCACGCGCATCGGCACGACCGGGAAGAATCAGGCGCTCGGACGAACCGCCGTCGTCGGCACGCGCGTGTGGATCCAGGACGCCGGCATCCAGCTGCGGCTCGGCCCGCTCGACGCCGCGCAGTTCGGAAGCTTTCTTCCCGGCGGCGATGCGCACCAGGCGCTGGCGGAGATCGTCAGCTTCTACGCGGGCGAGGATCTTCGCGTGAACATTCAGCTGGTCGTGCGCCCCGAAGACGTGTCGCAGGCGCGCCTCGGCCAGTCCCGCATCGGTTGGACCGGCTGGGTGCAGACGGCGCGTCGCGCGCTGCCCGACGAACAGGTCCACGTGCGTCTCCTCGCCGGCGATCGATCCGAGCGCGGTGCGGCGTGAGCACCATCGGCTTCGTGCCGGATCGCTATCCGGTCCAATTCGCGATCCCGTCGCTCAGCGACGCCCCGCTCCTCGTGCAGGAGATGGACGGCGAGGAGTTGATCTCGGGACTGTTCACCTTCCACGTTCGCATGCTCTCGGAGAAATCGGATCTCGCCTTCGACTCGATCATCGGCAAGGACGCCTCGCTGTCGATCGGCCTGCCCGACGGAAGCAAGCAGTACGTCCACGCCATCGTCGGCCGCTTCCGTCAGGCGGGCACGACGCTGCGCTTCACGACCTACTTCGCCGAGCTCTACCCGCGGATGTGGCTGCTGACGAAGACCCGCGACTGCCGCATCTTCCAGAACAAGACGGCCCCCGAAATCGTCAAGCAGGTGCTCGGGGACCACGGCGTCACGAGCATCAACGACACGCTGACCGGCACCTACGATCCGCGCGAGTACTGCGTGCAGTACCGCGAGACCGCGTTCGACTTCGTGTCGCGTCTGATGGAGGCGGAAGGCATCTCGTACTACTTCGAGCACTCCGACAGCGCGCACACGCTCGTGCTCGCCGACGATGCGTCGAGCTACCAGACGGGACCGGGCAGTCTCACGATCGCCGCGACCGAGATGAGCTCGGCGCGAAGCGATGCGCTGCCCGAGTGCTCGATCGAAGTCCAGGTGACGTCGGATCAGTGCAAGCTCGACGACTACAACTTCGAGACGCCGTCGACCGATCTGCTCGGCACGGCGAGCGGCGACACGACCAATTACAGCGTCTACGACTACCCGGCGGGTCCGACGACGAAGAGCGCGGTGGAAGCGCTCGCCACCAAGCGCGTCGAGGAACTGGAGCTGCCGCGGCTCGTGCTGCACGGCAACACGAGCAACGCCGCCGTCCGGCCGGGACACACGTTGACGCTGACCGACCACCCGCGCGCGAGCGCCAACGTCAAGTATGTGGCGTGGAAGGTCCGGCATCAGGCGACGCAGGACGCCTACTCGAACGCATTCGACGCGTTCCCGGCCGACACCCCGTTTCGTCCGGCGCTGGTCACGCCGGTTCCGCGCATCGACGGCTGTCAGACCGCGTTGGTCGTCGGCAAGTCGGGTGAAGAGATCACGACCGATCAGTACGGCCGCATCAAGGTGAAGTTTCATTGGGATCGGGCGGAAGCGTCCGACGACACCTGCTCGTGCTGGATCCGCGTCGCGCAGCCATGGGCGGGAAAGGCGTACGGCGCCTTCTTCCTGCCGCGCATCGGCCAGGAGGTCGTCGTCACCTTCCTCGAGGGCGATCCGGATCGGCCGTTGATCACCGGATCCGTCTACAACGCGAAGCAGACCGTGCCCTACGCGCTGCCGGACAATCAGACGCGGACCATCATCAAGTCCGACAGCTCGAAAGGCAGCGGCGGATCGAACGAGATCTGCTTCGAGGACAAGAAGGGCGAGGAGGACTTCTACATCCACGCCCAGAAGGATCTGCACCTGACGGTGCTGAACGACGAGACGACGACGATCACGAAGAACCGAAGCGTCACGATCAAGGAAGCCGACGACACGCTGACGGTGTCGCAGGGAAAGCGGACGGTCACGATCCAGGCCGACGAGACGCACGAGAACAAGGCCAAGCTCACCTACAACGTCACCAGCGATCTGGCGCTGACGGTCGGCGGCAAGCTGACGGTGAGCGTGACCGGCGATCTCACGCTCAAGGTCAGCGGCGCGGTCAAGATCACCGGCGACAGCGACGTCAATGTGAGCGCGATGGGCGCGATGACGCAGAAGTCGACCGGCGCGATGACCACCGAATCGCAGCAGAACATGACGATCAAGGCGGGGATCAATCTCAATCAGGAGGCCGGCGCCGCGTTCAAGGCGAAGGCGAACGCGACCGCCAACGTCGAGGCGGGGGCGATTCTCGTCCTCAAGGGCGCGCTGGTGAAGATCAACTGATGGCTCCCGGGAACGACATCGCGCCGGAACACGTCGACCTCTACGACAGCGGCGCCATCCGCGCAAAGTTTCATCTCAAGGACGGCAAGCTGCACGGCCCCTACCTGGCGTGCAATCCCGACGGCTCGACGATGATGCGTGCGACGTTCCAGGACGGCGCGCTCGAAGGCGAGGCGGTGATGTTCGCGCCCGACGGTTCGATCGTGCAGCAGTCGACGTTTCACGCCGCGGTGCTGAACGGCGTCACGACGATCTACGAAGGCGGCGCCGCGAAGATGCGGCTGCCCTACAAGAACGGCACGCTCGAGGGCGAAGCGATTTTTCTCGACGGCGAAGGGCGCACCGTACGGAAGACGACCTACGTGGGCGGCGCGCTGAACGGCCCGTGGACGGAGTTCTACGCCAACGGCCGCGTCCGCGAAACATCGCACTATCAGAAGAACCAGCTCCACGGCGAGACGGTCCGCTACGACGAGCAGGGAAAAGTGAAAGAGCGCCTTCGCTTCGAGAAGGGCGTGCAGGTGAAGGATCAGCCGCCGTCGAAATCGAAGCGCTGACCGGCAACGGAGGTTGACGGAGACAACGGAGTTCACAAACGGAGGAACGGAGCGAACGGAGGACGAACGGAGAAGAGGTTCGACGCGCGCCGCAAGAGCGGCGCCCGATGGCGGAAATCGGCCACGGATACGAGTCGGTGAGATCGAACGCGACTCGTATCCGCGGCCGATTCCCGCCATCCGGTGGGCCTGCTTCGCAGGCCCACGCGTCGAACCTTCGTGATCGCTGCCTCGTG
>DAIUKO010000232.1:0-12380 GCA_036848175.1 Vicinamibacterales bacterium
GATCTACTCCGGGCGGCAGTTGAATCGACGTCCTTAACAACCGCTCATGGTGAGCTTGTCGAACCATGAGCGCAGCGCTCGTCCTTCGACGGGCTCAGGACGAGCGGTGATGGAGACGCCAATTCAACTGCTCACCGGGACTAGGCGCTTTCGGCACGCAGGAAGGACCAACGGCCAAGGACCAACGACCAAGGACCAACCGTGCCGGATCTGCATAGTCACGCCGCGTTCGCCTCCCTATCGTCGTGATGAGGCTCGGAGTCCCCCATGTCCACCACGGTCAACTTCGACGCCGCCGGGCGCTGCGAAGCGCTCCTGCGCATCTCTCCCGAGCTCTCGCGTCACCGGTCGGTTGCCGATCTGATTCACGTCCTCGCCGATCGTCTTCACGCCGTCGTCCCGTTCGACTACCTGGCGGTCGTGCTGTACGAGGAAGCGGGCGAGCAGATGCGGCTGATCATCCTGGAGCCGGCGAGTCTGCCGAGGCCGCCACGCTACACGATGCCCGTGGCGGCGGGCGGGCCCGCCGCGCGAGTCTGGCAGTCGCAGGAATCGACGGTGATCGATATTCCAGAGACGGGCGAACTGGTGCCCGCGCTCGATTACATCCGGAGCCTCGGTCAGAAGGTGACGTGCTGGCTTCCGTTGACGACCGTCCACCGACGCCTCGGGGTCCTGACCTTCGGCAGCGCCTTCGCGAACCACTATCCAAAGGATGCGGTCGCCTTCATGGAGCAGGTGGCCTCGCACGTCGCGATTGCCTTGGACAACGCCATCAATTTCGATCGCGCGCGACAATTCTCTGCGGAGCTCGGCGTCGAGCGCGATCGGCTGCGGCTGCTGCTCGAGATCGGCAACCTGCTGATCACGCATCTCGAATACGGCTCGCTGCTCAAAGCGATCTCCGACGCGCTCCGGGACGTCGTCGCCCACGAATACGTCAGCGTGGCGGTGCATGACGAAAAGGTGAAAGGCTTTCGTGTGCCGTTTGCCTCTGAAGAAGGCCGCGGTCTGACGCGAACCGAGATCATCTGGCCGATGGATGGGTCGCCTGCCGGCGCGGCATTCCAGAAACGCGTCACGCTGCTGTTCGACCGCACCGAGATCGACCGGTTCGCGGCCCAGGGAACAATCGGACTACCGAAAAGCGCTCAGAGACTGTGCTGCCTGCCGCTGGTGGCGCGGCACGGCCCGGTTGGAACCTTGAACGTGGCGAGCGCTGCCCCCGATGCGTTCTCCAACAGCGATCTCGATCTCCTCGACCGGCTGGCGACGCAGATCGCCGTCGTCGTCGAGAACGCGCTCGCGTATCACGCGCTCGCGGAGCGCCACGAGCATCTGCTCGAGGAAAAGCACTATCTCGAAGACGAGATCCGCCTCGAGCACGAATTCGGCGAGATTGTCGGCAAGAGCGCCGCGCTGAAGCGCGTCCTGCAGACGGTGAAGACGGTGGCGCCCACGGATGCGACCGTCCTGATTCTCGGCGAAACAGGGACGGGCAAGGAACTGATCGCGCGCGCCATTCATCGTCTGAGCACGCGCAGCCAGCGGACGTTCGTTCGACTCAGCGCCGCCGCGCTCCCCACGAGCCTGCTGGAGAGCGAGCTGTTCGGCTACGAAAAGGGCGCGTTCACCGGCGCGGCGGGGAGCAAAGTCGGACGCCTCGAAGTGGCCGATGGCGGCACCTTGTTTCTCGACGAGGTCGGCGATCTGCCGCTGGAGGTCCAGCCCAAGCTTCTGCGCGTGCTGCAGGAGCGCGAATTCGAGCGGCTGGGCAGCACGAAGACGCGCCACGCGGACGTGCGGATTATCGCCGCCACCAGCCGCGATCTCGATCAGATGGTCGCAGACGACTCCTTCAGGAGCGACTTGTTCTATCGCCTCAACGTCTTCCCGATCCGGGTGCCGGCGCTGCGCGAGCGGAAGGACGACATTCCGGCGCTGGCACGCTACTTCACTGAACGCGTCGCGAAACGCATGCACCGTCCCGTGCCGACGATTCCGCCGCCGACGCTGCAGGCGCTGCAGGCGTGGCAGTGGCCGGGAAACATCCGTGAGCTGGAGAACGTCATCGAACGCGCGATGATTCTGTCGTCGGGTCCGATGCTTCAGGTGCCCGAGCAGGATCTGCGATCGCGGGAGCGATCGCCGGCCGCGGCGAAGCCGACGACATTGCGTGAGATGGAACGCGAGAGCATCATCCGTGCGCTGCGCGAATCGGGCGGCGTCGTCGGCGGACCGTCTGGCGCCGCGGCGCGCCTCGGGTTGAAGCGCACGACGCTGCAGTCGATGATGCAGAAGCTGGGCATCAGCCGCCCGCCTTACACCGGCTGACGCGCGTCTCGGTTTCTTCTTACGGCTTTCTCTTCAGCGTCACGGAGAATCCGGCGAGATCGACGCTCGTCTGGACGACGTTGGCTGGACCGGCGAGCACCCAGGCTTTCGCGAGGTTCAAGTGCAGACTCGCGCGTCGCCCGACGCCCGGCATCGTGAAGTCGAAGAGACGATAGGCGATGCCGTAGTCGGTGGCCGGCCGCCATTCGCGCGCGTTGTGGCCGTTGGGGAGGTTCAGCAGAATCGCGCCGGGCGCCACGAACACCTGGAATCGCCCTGCGACTTCGACGGTCGCGTGCACGCCGAGCACGCCGTAGATGCTGCTGCTCCACTGCGTCATCGGCCACAGTCCATCGAGATGAATGTGCTCCCACCAGATCGTCTTGGTCGGCGCTTCGTGCTGCTTTCGCGCCGACGCCGTCTGCTGGCGGGCTTGCGCCGTCAGCTGATCGTCGTTCCACTCGGCCCAGAGCCGGCACGCGGTCGTGACGATCTCCTCATCCTCGAAGACGACGTCGCGACACTCGGCGCCGAGCCACGCCGGCGGATCCGGCCGCACGCGGCGATCGCGCGCGTGCAGCCATCCCGGCTCTCGCTTGTTGCGCCAGATCGCGTTCCACCGTTTCCACGTCTCGTAGTCGTCGACCCACTGCCGCAGATCGAGAAGCCGCCGCTCCCATGCCGCGATGTCCGGCTGTACGAACTCGACGTATCCGCTTCCAATGACGCGTGCGGGAAGGATGCTGTCCTGAGATTCTTGCGGCGCCGCCGAAGCCAGAGCCGTCGCCGGGACGGCCGTCCCGGCGACGCACGCCCATATAAATAAGGATAGGGACCACCGCGCCATGACGCGCCGGTAAAAGGCACGCGCTGTGCCAGTTACAGGGCTGCAATTAACGCCGCCTGCATTCTCGGCCGTGGGGCTTGAACGTTGAAGGCGATTTCCACGGACACGACGTCGATGCCCGCACGATGGGAATTCGTGTGCATTTTCGGGTCGACGATGCGCGTGGCTCGCGGCCGGGTTAGCGCTTTAGTGCGTCGGCCGATCACCGCTTTGTGCCGAGGCGCCCGCAGGCCTGTACAACGGAGTTACAGATCGGCGACGTGAATCATGCGCTGCGGGCAGAGTTTTTTCTGCCAAAGTCATCAGTCCAGCGCCTTTCGCGCCGCCGCCAGTTCCTGGCGCTGCGCCTTGTCCACCGTCGGATACGCAAGGTCGAACGAGTCGAGCGCATCGGCGACCGCGGCGGCCACGACCAGACGCGTGAACCACTTGTTGTCGGCGGGGATCACATACCAGGGCGCGTCGCGGGTCGCGGTATTGCGGATGGTGTCTTCGTATGCCTCCATGTACTCGCGCCAGTGCTTCCGCTCCGCGGCATCGCTGACGGAAAACTTCCAGTTCTTCGCTGCATTGTCGAGCCGCATGAGAAAGCGTTTCCGCTGCTCGCCGCGCGAGAGGTGAAGAAAGAACTTGCAGACGACGATGCCGTTGCCGGCCAGATACTCTTCGAAGTTTCTGATTTCCCGGTAGCGCTGCTTCCAGATGCCGTCGTGCATGAGCTTTGACGGGAGCCGCTGCCGCTTCAGGAACTCGGGGTGGACGCGCACGACGAGCGTCTCCTCGTAGTAGCTGCGGTTGAAGATGCCGATGCGGCCGCGCTCAGGGAGGCACTTCATGCAGCGCCAGAGATAGTCGTGATCCAGTTCTTCGTTGGACGGAGCCTTGAACGAGTACACCTGGCAGCCCTGCGGATTGAGGCCCGACATGACGTGCTTGATCGCGCCGTCCTTTCCCGCGGCATCCATCGCCTGGAAGATGAGCAGCAGCGCCCAGCGATCCTGTGCGTAGAGCATGTCCTGCAGCTCGGCGAGCACTTCGACTCCCTGCGCGAGCGCTTTCTTCGCGCGCTTCTTGTCGTCAGGACCGAAGCGGCCGGTGTCGCCGGGGTCGACGTCCTTCAACCTGAACTTGTGGCCGTCCGTCACGCGATACCGCCGCGCCAGCTCCTTCCCCAACTTGATCAATCTTTTCGTTTTCACGCAGTCTCTCCTTGGGCACTCACGACATCCAATACAAGACGTCGCGCGCGATGCGTCAGCGGTCCTCTTGGTCTGTTCCGGGCGGTGCGTCGCAGATCAGAGCTGACCGTTCCCTGCCTGCGCCTTCATGCGCAAGCCGCGATTCAGGCCGGCAGCGACAGCGAGCCAGCCGCCGGCGAAGATGATATTGAGTACGGCGAAGGCGGGGATGCCGAACGCGAGCAGCGTGCTGAGGTAGACGATGCCGGCCTGGAGCACGTCCCCGGCTCTCTGGCAGAACGAATCGACCGCCTGCTTGGCTTTGTACTTCGCCTCACGGCTCGTCGGCAGCCACAGCGCCTGCCTGGTCGTGTTGCCGAGCGAGTAGTCCAGACTGTTGTCGGCGATCTTCAGCCAGCGAATCGCGTTGAAGGACGGCACGGTCAGCATCATCAGATAGCCGCCGAGCGCGACGATCGGGTGGACGAACAGCGCCTTGCCGACGCCCAGGAACTTGAACACCCGCGACACCACGAACATCTGCATCAGGAACCCGAACAGGTTCACGTAGCTGAAGAAGCTGCTGTAGGTGTTGCCGATGAACTGCTGCCGCGCCGCTTCGCTCTCCGGACCGGCGCCGTAGGCCGCGGCCGCGGCCGAGACCACGTAGCGGCCGAACAGATACTCGCCCGACGTGTTCACGATGTTCAGCACGACAACGAGCGCGGCAATCAGCATCAGGTAGCGATCGGCGCCGATCATCGCGAAGCCGTTCGGTCCGCTCTCGAGCTTCTCGTCCGCATGCTGCGCCTGCGCCGGCGCTTCACGCCTCGTCGTCCGATCGATGAGGCGCGCGAGCACGATGCAGGCGACGAGAAGAAACGCGCCGCCGGAGAGCAGCCGCAAAGGACCGGAGGTGGCGACCACGTCGCCGGCGCGGAGCGATCCCATCCACGCACCGAGGCTGCTGCCGACGCCGATCAGCGGAAACAGCCGCTTGCCCTGCTCCTGCGTGTACAGATCGTTGGCGAACGCCCAGAACTGTGCAATCACCATTACGTTGAAAATGCCCACCCACAGGAAATAGACGATGCCGATGCGCAGGCCGGTCGAGAGCGCGAGCATGAACACTGCCAGATTGGCGACGAAGAACAGCGTCACCCATTGAATCAGCTGGATGCGGTTCACGCTCGAGGCGAGCTTCCCGTAGGCAGGGACGAGGCCGAGGAGCAACAGCGCCTGGCCGGCCGACGAGTAGCTCTTCACCTCCGCGCCGCCCTCGGCCAGGATGAACACCTCGCGCGCGGTCTTGAGCAGGTAGTACGCGAACAGGATGAGGAACATGGTCAGCGTCATCAGCAGCGCGCTGATCGCCTCGCCCCTTCGCACGTCGGCGATCGGCGCGAGCAGCCGTTCCAGCCATCCTTTCTCGTCGGGGAATGCGACGCCTGCGGTTGTCATCGCTGCCTTTTCTTCGACCACGGCCTCGAGCTTCTCGCCGTCTACGGAACGAGGACGCTTGCCTCGCCCCGCTTCGCGATCAGCTGCTGAAATGTCTTGACCATGCGATCGCGGCGCTTCAGCAGCGACGCGATCGTGCCTGGCTCCATCCATTCGCCGATCTCACGCGTGAGCGTCGCCTCGTCGAGCGCCTGGAGGCGCTCGAACAGCGGACGATCGATGCGTGTCAGCTCGAACGGCATCTTGTCGACGACGAAGCACCGTGAATGATCGACCTTGATGATGCGCCACGCCGGATCGATCAGCAGGTTCCCGGCGTTCACGTCGATGTTCGCCACGAGGTCGTCGAACACGCGCTGCCGGTAGACGTCACGGTTCCAGGACATCGGATCGGGGGCGTGCAGCTTCAGTTGCTGCACACGTCCGATCGTGCGCGTGTTCTCCACCCACAGCTGCACCGACACCATCTCGCCGTCCACGCCCCGCTCCACCGTCGGCGGCACCATGTCGAGCGCCAGCAGTCTATCGATCTTGTACGCCGCGATCTCGGACTTATAGCTCTCGAAGAAGCCGCGCTGCCGGCGCGGCGGAAGGTTTTTCACCGTCGCGCCCGCAGCGAGCCCGCCGGGCGCGAAGAACCCGTGCTTCGGCCGCGTGACGCCGACCTCCGTCTCTTCGAAGCGTTCGAACGGCGCGGAGCGCAGGAACTCTTCGAACTCGGCGTAGCGTCCGATCCAGACCTTCGAGCTCGCCGGCGGCGCGGCCGCGCGCGAGGCCGCCGGCGCCTGATCCAGGAGCAGCAGCAGTGACAACGCAATGGGAAGAGCGATCCACATGATCGATGCCTCTTTCCGCGTCCGAATGCTTCACACCGCCGAAGGACGAGGGGTCACCTGTCGCTCGAGGGCGAGTCCCAGCCGCCGCACGCGGAACGACAGCGCAATCTCGAGCAGGCCGACGGCCGACGCGTACAAGCCGACCACGCGAGCACGATCGACAGCACGGTCAGGCCGGCGCGCGAACGCCAGAATGCCGATCAACACGCCGAAGCATCCTCGGACGAGCAGCACCCACCACTTGCGCGTGATGGCTTCGAGCACGATCCGCCCCCTTTTGAAACGTTCCGCCGATGGTAGCCTAAGAACCACACGGCGACCGAGCTATGCAGATTCGGCAGTCTGCCGAAACCGCATAGCTGACGTCGGCGCCGGCCCGAAAGAATGTCGCAGCGGAGATAAGGACGGACCGATGCGATTTTCGTTCTTGCGCAGCGTGATCGGCGCGGGCCTCATCACCTCCCTGTTCGGCGTGATTCCCGCGCAGGCGCAGCTGAATACCCAACACGTCAAGGGATTGGCCGGCCTCAAGGCTGGTTCGCAGCCGCCGCCGCACTCGTACGTCATCTTGCCGCTCTTCTACGTCTACAACACCGACACCGTCAAGGATCGGCACGGCGACCCGTTCGGCCCGAGCGCGGATCTCACGAGCGTGGCGTTCGCGGCAGGATTCGTCAAGGTGACCACGACGAAGATCCTCGGCGGCTTCTACAGCTACCAGGTGCTGTTTCCGGTGATTGTCAACAACCGCATCCAGGGAACCGAGATCGATCAGAACCCTGGCGCCGGCATCAGCGATTCAGGTGTGACGCCGATCAATCTCGGATGGCATTTCAAACACGCCGACGCGGTCGCCGCCTACAACATCTTCATTCCGACCGGCCGCTACACCGACGGCGCCAGCAACAACACCGGCTACGGGATGTGGGGGCACGAGGTGGCGTTCGGAACGACCGCCTACGTGACGCCGACCAGGCAGTACCACGCCGCGACTGTCGCGAGCTTCGATTTCCAGTCGAAGAAGGAAGACAGCGAGACGAAAGTCGGGAATGCGATGAACCTCGAAGGCGGCGTCGGCGGGGATTTCCTCAAGGGCGGCCTGACCGTAGGGCTCGCCTATTACGCCTCTTTCAAGCTGACCCAGGATGTCATCGAGGGGTTTCCACAGATCCTTCTTCGCGGCAAGAACAAGGTCTTCGCGCTCGGCCCCGAAGTGTCGATGGCGATCGCACGCAAGGGTGTGCTCTACGGATTCCTGAAATTCAACTACGAGTGGGAAACCTACGCGCGAACGACGACGCAGGGGAGCGAATTCAACGTCACGTTCACGTTGGCCGCCAAGCCAATCAAGCTGCCATAGCAGTGCTGGCCTGCCGCAGTTGGCGGCCGGGCGAGGTGACTACTTCTTTTCGATCCGAGACTTCGTGGCCTCGAGCACGGCGATCATGCCCTTCTCCGCTTCTCCGCGGACTTTTCCGCGGATGACGCGGCCGCTGTGAACTCATTCCGGCGTGATCCACGACAATTGCCAGGAGGCGGCGATCGTATTGAAGTCGCCACCGATTCTCGTCGTCGCGCCGGTGCTGTAGGCGATCTTGACTGACTGCCGCGCGGTCAGCGGCAGCGAGACCGTCGCGCCGAGTCTGGAGTTGCGTTGAAGGTCCGCTTTCTCCACGCCATCGACACTTGTCGTGCCGCCCGCGTACCACGTCCCATCGAGAGCGAGCCACAGACGTGGGCGCGCCGTGTAACTCAAATGTCCCTGCAGCGCGGTGACGGGCTGCTGCGTGCGAACCGACTCGCCGGTGTAGAAGTGGTCGTTGGCCGTGAACAGCCAGACGCCGGCGTAGCCGTCGATCGTCCACCTGCGAATCGCATGCGAGATGCCGACTTCCGGCTTGAACGACCACCGGTTCGCGCCGAGATTGATCAGCTTCGCTCGATCGTACTGACCAAGGGGCGGCACGACGGAAAGGCTCACGCCGGCAATCGTCGGCCGGCGCGCGCGGGCGAATTCTGTCGGCGTGAGCGCGCGTCCGCCGAGCAGATTGACGGAGAGCTTGAACCGCGGATCGGCGAGGCCGGATCGCGTGACGGATCCGGTGGCTTCACCGATGCGCCCGGACGCCCGGGCGCGGACGAGCGGCAGCGCGGCGACGAACAGTGCTGTTCGTCCGGCGAGCCCGAACGTCGTCCCGCCGCCGACGATCGCTGAACCGACGACCGCTTCGACGTCCTCGACCGGCAGCGATGGATCGACGACGACGCCACCGCTCGACCGGCCCCAACCCGCGACCAGGAAGTGGAGGCCGGTCGGCGACGCGGTGTAAGCGCGCGGCTCCAGATCTTGCGCGCACAGCGGCGCGGCGATCGTCAGGAACAAGCACACGACCGCGCGTTTGCATCCGGCCCCACGCATCCACCACGTCATCGGATCTCCTCGCCTGCACTCTAGCAAAACGGCGGAGCCGATGCTCTCGCGTGCGCGGCGAGTCGCGGCCGGCCGAAGCGCACGAATGAGTGTGTTAAGATCGCGTGTTGTCTCGGCGCGATCCTGCTGCGCCGATCGTCACGCCTCGGGCCGGTAGCTCAATTGGCAGAGCAGCAGACTCTTAATCTGCGGGTTGTGGGTTCGATTCCCACCCGGCTCACCACTGATTTCAAATCACTTAGCGCGCGTTGAACTTCTGCATCCGACGTCGCTGGTGCCGTCCCGCAAATCGGGAAAATGCACCTGGTCGTCGAAGTACGGCAGATCGTGTTCGAGGGCCCACCGTTCGATCTCCGCGTCGTCGCGATCCGGATGGCCGTCGTAGTCGTCACACTGTCCATCGCGCTCGTGCAGCCACTGCTGGTACTCACGCTTAAGCTCGTAGTCGAGGACGACGCGTTCGATGCTGCCGCCGCGGGCAGCCAGGCGCTCGGCGACGTCGAGGTACGCCTGGTAGACCTGCGAGTCGTGTTCGACCTCGCGCACGCGCTTGAGGCCGGCGTAGAACTCCTGACGGCCGGCGCACGAATGGTTCCGGTGTTGCTCGAGCAGGTCTCGGCCGCGGCCGCTCAGCACGACCGCAACGTCGCGCCGGCCGTGGAGCGGGACCGTCTCGATGAGTCCCTGCTCGCGCAGGTGCCGCAGGTCCCCGCGGCGCGCGTCAGTCGGCCGCCCGGACTGATCCCGCAACTGCGACGCCGGCATGACACGAAACGCGCCGACGGTCGAGAGGGTGCGTGTCTCCGAGCCGCGGAGCCTGTACTCCCGTTGGCGCGCGTCGTAGACAGTCTCGCGCTCGTGGCCGCGAGGCAGCTCGAGATCTCGCATGAACACGTCCCGGGGATCGCGACCATCCGACTCTCGCTCATGCGCCGGCCGCCGTTCATCGTCGCGATCGCGCGGTTCCGAATCCGTCTTGCCGCCCTGCGAACTCGGTCCTCGGCCAAGCCCCAGCGTGGTCGCGTCATCGTCGTGAGAGCGCTTGTCTCGGTCACGGCGATCGTCGTCGCGATCGCGCGGGTCGTCTCCCCATCGCGGATCGAACATGGGTCTCCTCCCCGCTTTACAATGCGTCGGCCAGTGTCGAACCCACGGACCTCAACGGGTTCTGCACGGACAACCCGGTTCGCACATGACGCTCCCAAACGCTCATCTCGCCGTCGTCGACCAGCGGAAGGTTGTCGACTACCTGCTTAACGCCGCCCATCCCGACAATGGCGGCAAATCCAAGTTCTTCGAAGCGCTCGGTTATTCTGGGGCTGACCCATCGCCCCTCGTCGGGGCGCTGAAAAACATCGCCGTCGTCGGCGATGTGGTCGAGCGATTCGAATCGGTACACGGGGAGAAATACGTTGTGGACGGCATGCTGATGTCGCACACTGGACAGAGCCGCTTTCGGGCCATTCGCACCGTCTGGATTGTTGAACGCTCGACGGGCGCGCCGCGTCTTGTGACGGCCTATCCTCGGGGGAGTGAGGACAGATGATCAACGAACTCGACCGAGTCGTCTTGACGGAGCCTGTACCAAAAGAGTCGCTGGAAAAAGGCGACGTCGGTACCGTGGTCCACGTGTATGACGATGGAAAAGCCTATGAAGTCGAGTTCATCACGCTCGATGGCCACACGGCGGCTGTCGTGACTGTGGAAGCCTCCCAGGTTCGGCCGGTCAGCCGTCGCGAGATCACGCACGCACGCGAGCTCGCACCTCGCTGAACGCGAGCGCGGGCGCTCGGCTAAAGCCTTCGCGCTACGATCGCGGAAGACGCACGCATCTTCGCGCTCCAATCGAGATCGCTCGGCTGAAGCCTTCGCGCTAAGTGACGAAAATTCTGGTGACGCCTGAGTGACGTCGATTCGCGTCACGATGCCTCGTTCTGCACACCAGTCGCGCAAAATCATTCGGATTTCTGGCGTTTTCGATTTTTAGAGGCGGCTCTTAATCTGCGGGTTGTGGGTTCGATTCCCACCCGGCTCACCACTGATTTCAAATCACTTAGCGCGCGTTGAACTTCTGCATCCGACGTCGCTGGTGCCGTCTGGGTGCCGTCCGAGACCGCGTCGTCGAGCCGATTGACGAGCGTGGCGGTCGACGCGTCAGGTAGCCAATGCGCGTACACGCGCAACGTGATCGACGGATCGCGGTGGCGGAGCTGCTGACTCACATACGTGATCGGTGCGCCCTCCTGTAGCAGCAGCGACGCGAACGTGTGCCGCATCTGATGCGGGCCACGACGATGCACGCCCGCGCCATCGAGGATGCGGTTGAGTGCCTTCCGCACGTTCGATTCGTCGAGCGCCGTGCCCGTCACTGACGAAAACACCCAGTCGGGAAACGGACGACCAGCCGCGAGCCAGACAGCGCGTTGTTGTCGTCGCCACAGGCGCAGTGCGGCGGTCAGCTGATGCGAGAGGTCGACGCGCCGCCGCTGATGATTCTTCGGCGTCGTCAAGACGCCGCGGACCAGGTTCCGCTGCACCTGCACGAACCGTCGCTGCCAGTTGAAGTCGCCCCACTGGAGCGCGAGCAGCTCGCCGGCGCGCATGCCGGTCCGCAGTCGGCAGAGCAGCCACGGATACCACTCCGGGAACCGCTGCCGAGCGACGGCGACGACGTGCGCGGCCTCGTCCCGCGTGAACGGATCGATGACGGCTCGGGATCGTCGGCGCTCCGCAGATACCGGCCCAGCCGGATTCGCGGGCAGCAACTCGTCGGAAACTATCTGACGATTCGTCCAGGCGTCCGCTACGAGCAGGAAAGCCTCACGGGCACGCTTGTCCAGGATTTCACGTTGAAGCAAAACTGGGCGCCGCGGATCGGCGCCGCCTGGGATTTCACGAAGAGCGGCCGCGCAAAAATCTACGGAGCTAGGGACGCTACTACGCGCGCGTCCCGAACGATCTCGCAGCGCGCGCGCTGTCGGCTGACGCGGCGATTACAGCAGACTACTTCGATTCGGCGCTCGCGCGCCCGATTCCCAACGGCGTGCTCGCTCGCCCCGTCGGTCAACAGACGACGAATCATTACACACTGCTCGGCGGGAGTGCCGATCTGATCGACTCGAATACGAAGCTGAGTTACTACAACGAGTACATCGCTGGTGTCGAGTACGAGCTGCCGCGCATCCATCAGGTGCACGTCAACGCGAAGATCGGTCTGACGTTCGCCTCGGCGTTGCGCGCGTTCCTTCGACAGGACCCCGACGTCATCATGGTCGGCGAGATCCGCGATCGCG
>DAIUKO010000233.1:0-10314 GCA_036848175.1 Vicinamibacterales bacterium
AGCGCGGCGAGCTGTGCTGCCGCGGCTACAACGTGATGAAGGGCTACTACAACAATCCCGAGGCCACGCGCGCCGCCATCGACGCGGATGGTTGGCTGCACACCGGCGACGAAGCGAGCATGGACCCGGACGGATACTTCAGGATCACGGGGCGCATCAAGGATCTGATCATCCGCGGCGGCGAGAACATCTCGCCGAAGGAGATCGAGGATCGCCTTCGCGAGCACCCGGCGGTCGCCGACGCGTACGTGTACGGCATTCCCGACGCGTACTTTGGAGAAGCTGTCGCTGCTGCGATCCGGCTGAAGCCGGACGCCGCCGGGATTGCCGCCTCCGAGAAAGCGATCAGCGAACAGTTGATCGCCTGGTGCGCGCACACACTCGCGAAGTTCAAAGTACCGAAGTACGTCCGATTTGTGTCGGAGTTTCCGATGACCGCGTCAGGGAAGATCCAGAAGTACAAGCTCCGCGAGCAACATCAGAATATCTTGGCGTCCTGAAGCGGCCACCATCGGACCTTCACCTTGCCGACGATGTACTTCTTCGGCACGGGACCCCAGTGGCGGCTGTCCGAGCTGTTGTTGCGGTGGTCGCCCATCACGAAGTAATAGCCCTGCTGGACGACCTGCGGGCCGTAGTCGTCGTGGCTGCGGAACTCTGCGGGCACGTAGTCGTCGTGAAGCGGGATGTCGTTCACGTAGACGCGGCCGTCGACGATTCGCACCGTGTCGCCTTCCTTCGCGATCACCCGCTTGACGAACATCTTCTCGGGATTGATCGGGTAGTACAGCATCACGATGTCGCCGGGCCGCGGATCGCCGAGCTCGTAGACGAGCTTGTTGACGATCAGCCGATCGTGATCCTCGAGCGTTGGCGCCATGCTCAGCCCGTCGACACGAGCGACCTGGACACCGAAGGTCACGATGAGCGTGGCGTAAACCGCGGCTGAGACGAGCGTCTGCACGCCCGACCATACTTCCTGCCACAGTCGCGTCCATGCTGTTGACGTCGCCTCGACGTCAGCGGACGCGGTCGACGGCGTCTCGAGCAGCGGGACGACCGAATCGACTGGCAGCGGTGGTGGAACGAGACACGCGATCGCGTGCGCCTCGACAACAGGATCGATCGAGTGAAATTCGTGGGCCATTCGCGTGTCCAGAATACCACGGAGGTGCTATACTCGACGCCTCTCCTTACCCAGCGGTAGGTCCCCAGCCCTTTCCGCGACAGGTTTTCACAGGGTGACAAATCTCGTGGCCGACGGAGGATATGTTTGATGATGCGCTGCGTTCGTTTTGTGACGTGTTTCGTGATCGTGACGCTGGTTGGGGTCAGCCGCCTGCAGGCGCAGAGCGCCAGCGAGCCGCGCTGGTACGCTGAAGCGACGGCCGCAGCCACGCTCGGGCACAAGTCCGACAGCTCGTTCGGTGGAGAAGCCGGCGGCCGGTTTTCGGACCTGCTCGACGCGTTCATCGAGTTCGGCCACATGGGCAATGTGGGGAACTCCGATCTCGAAGCGCGCGCGCAGAAGATCGCGGACTTCCTCCAGGGGACCGTCGCCACCAGCGCGTACAAGATGAACTACTTCGACATCGGTCTGAAGTACCGCGTCATGGAGACCGGGCGCTGGCATCCGTACGTCGGCCTCGGCCTCGGCTTCGCGCACATCAAGCCGGAAGTGCGGTTTGCGGTGAACGGCACCGATGTGACCGATCAACTCCCCGCGCTCGGCGTACAGCTCGGTGCCGACCTGAGCGAATCGCACAACACATTCCTCTTCGTGATCGGCCTCGGCACGATGGTGAACTTCGGGTCGCGATATTTCGCCGACCTCACCTATCGATATGGACACACGGGTGAGGTGTCGGACTCGGACGAGACGCTCGTCAAAGGCCTGAACACGCAGCGCGTGCAGGCCGGCGTCGGCATCCGGTTCTAGCTCAACCAACGACGCTTCGTTGGTGTGCCTCTTGCTCTCACTGTTCGCGGCTTGCGAAACAGACAGAAGAAGGAGGCACCGATGGGTAAGCGTGTCATCTCAACCGTCGCACTTGTGGCATGCGCCGGCCTGTACGCCCTCGCCGCCACCGAACGGGCCACGTTCATTCTCACCGACGGCGAGCGAAAGAGCGGAACGGTCGTCTTTCACGGCGGCCAGAACGAAAACCTCATCAACGGCGACCTCAATCTCGGTCAGGACAACGCGAAGGATATGTCCTTCCATATAGACCAGGTTGCCGTGATCGATTTCGTCGGCGGCCGTCCGGCCAACGAAGAAATCGCCGCGGTCCCCGCGTCGGGACACTATCTCGTGATGCGCAACGGCAACGGCCAGGCGGGAACGTTCGTGAACATGATCAACGGCGACACGCTGGTCTGGCGGAATCAGAACAACGAGGAGCAGCGCATGCCGCTCCGCGACGTTCGCCGCATCTATCTCAATCCCGATAGCGCCCGCACCGCGTTTCGCTATCGTGGCACCACCACCGCCGTCGGCACCACGGGACAGACGGCGCTCGCGCCCGGCGCAATTCGCGTCGAAGCGAATCAGCCGTGGACCGACACCGGCATCGACGTGAAGGCCGGCGATCTCGTCGCGTTCCAGGGCAGCGGTCAGGTCAACTTCGGCCAGGGCAACACTCAGAGCGCAGGCGTCGACGGCAAGAGCGATACGCGGTCGCCGAACTATCCGGTGTCGGCGATGCCGGTCGGCGGTTTGATCGGCAAGGTCGGGAACAGCGCCCCCTTCCCGATCGGCGGGAATCAGCAGGCGATCCGCATGCCTGCGAACGGACGTTTGATGCTCGGCGTGAACGACAACGAGCTCAGCGACAACAGCGGATTCTTCTCGGTTGTCGTCACGAGGACGGGACAGCGTAGGTAGCTTCGCCAGGACGTTAGGTAGCTTCGCGAGGACGGGATTTGGGAGTCGGGATTCGGGATTTGATCGAACGGGACTCGCGGGGCATCAAATCCCGAATCCCAAATCCCGAGTCCCGACAGGTCACTCGACCAGCGAAGCCTGTACGATGTACCGCTTCGGCGCGTGGCCGATGAAATCAAACGGATAGCAGGTCACGAGCGTCAACGTCGGCTCGCGCGTCGGGTTCAGCACGTAAACATCGTCGGGACCGACGATCAGCATCCTGCTGATGCGATAGCGGTAGACGTGATCGCCGGTGGAAAGCCTCAGCTCGTCACCGACGCGCATACGACGAACCGGACGAAAGATCGTGTCGCGATGACCGGCGATGCCGATGTTGCCGCCGTCGCCGGGAAACGCCGTGTCCTCGATATGGCCCGCGCCGCGATTCAGAGTCTCATCGTCGCTGCCTTCGAGCACCGCGGTCGATAGTTTGACCGCAGGCGCATCGAGCCGCGCGACAACCGTGCCCGCAGGAATCCCCATCCGTCCCGACGTACCACGCGGCGAGGCAGCCGCAGCGTCGCCAGGCAGTTCAGGCGCCGCGATCGAAGACGGGACGGCCAGCCGTTCCGTGTACTGCATCTCGAGCCACGCCGCCGCACACCACGCGGCGGTCGCCGCACCCAGGCAGAGGAGCATCCGCTCGGTCCACAGCAGCAGCCACGCCTGTCGGGATTTGCGATTGGGGATTCGGGAGATGGCGGACATCGATCGCGCGGTCCTTCAGGGCTGCTGCGTTTTCGATCCGGCGGCGAAGTAGCCCGGCCTGGTGCGGACGCTCAGTTTCCGATCGGGCGCCTCGACGACGACGCGCACACGATGGTAGGTGCCGTCGCGATCCGGCGGCGTATAGCCGATCGTGTATCCGCTCCGGATCTCGCGCGCGATCCGCTCGCACGCCAAGATCAGCGGACCCGCCGATCGCGGCAGGAAGCGCTGGCCGCCGGTGGTCTCGGCGAGGGACTTCAGCACGCCAGGGTTTCTGTCGGGATCCTCGCGATCGAAGATGCCGATCGAATAGATCGTCGCGTTCGACGCGCGCGCCCGTGCCAGTACATGATCGAGCGTCGCGTTGCTCGCATTGTCGCCGCCGTCGCTGATCACAATCAGGATCTTCCGTGCACGCGTGCCGCTGTCGAGCTGATCGAGGCCGGCGATGAGCGCGTCGTACAGCGCGGTGCGACCCTCGGGCACCAGCGATGACATCGCTGATTCGAGCGCGCCGCGATCGCTGGCGAGCAGGAACCGGCGATCGGGAACCACATGGCGGACGTCGTCGTTGAAGCGAATGACCGACAGCTCGTCCTGCGGGTGACTCGCGTCGGCGAACTTCAGCGTCGCCGCGATGACTTCGCCGAGTTTTGCGCGCATGCTGCTGCTCGTGTCGACGACGAGCCCGACGCTCACCGGCGCGTCCTCGTTGCTGAACAGCTCGACGTCGACGCGCCGGCCGTTGTCGAAGACGGCAAATCGATCGCGCTCGACATCCGAAACGAACTGCCCACGCTTGTCGGTGACGACGACCGGCAGCACGACGAGCTCACTGGAATCGGTGCGAAAGGTGGGCGGTTGCGCGTGAACGGCGGTGATGAGGAGCGTGAAGACGAGGGGCAGGAGGGGCGGGACCGATCGTACTTTGGGCCTTTCTCTCCTTCCCATCCAGCCCATCCCGCCCGTCCGGCCCATCCCGCCCATCGAGCCCATCGAGGGCGAGCTTACTCCGCGTATCGCGAGCGGAGATGACGAAGCACCACTGCGCCGCCGATGGTCACGATGCTGAAGAGCGCGAACAGCGTCATGTTGCTCGCCGTGCGGGGCAGCGACTTCCGGGTTGGTTCGGCCTGACCGCTCGTGCCGACCGGTGGCCGCTGCGCGGTCGTGGTTTGCGCCGTCCGCGCGTTGCCGCTGCTGTTTTTCAGCCGCGCATCAGAGCTCGTCGTGGTCGTCGCGGTCGAAGGTTTCGTCACCCGTGCGGTGGTCGGGGCTGCCGTCGTCGGCGCCGGTGCCGGTTGTCCAGCGTTCGCATCGACGCGGTCGGCCGTCGCGGCGGCCTCGGCCGTCTTCGGCGCGGTCGTCGTCGCCGGCCGGGACTGCGCGCTCTGTTCCGTCGAGTACGCGGTTGCCTTGCCGCTTTCGTCGACGCGCGACAGCTTCGCCGACTTCATCGCGTCTCTGCGCTGTTCGTCGGTAGTCGCCGCGGCTTCGTCCATCGACAACACGGACTGATGCGTATCGCGCGCGATCTTCACCGCCTGGTTCTTCGGATACACGAATTCGTTGCCGATCGTCTCCCCAGGGTAGAACCACGCCTTCACAGCTTGTGGTGTCCCTGCGGGCCGCTCGGCAAACATCACCACTGGCTTGTCGCTCGGTTCCAGCTTCTGGTCGGGAATCGCGAGGATCGTTCCGTAGATCTTCTTTTCGTCCTTATCGAACACCTGGACGACGTGCCGGTTGCTCTGCAGGTCGGCCAGCTTGAAGACGTAAGTGCCTGCCGCGAGCGTCGCACCAGGGATTTGCACCGGACCGCTGAACGTCAGAATGGTTTTCTTGTTCCACTCATCGGCGCGGGCGCCCGGCGCGAGACATGCCGTGAGAGCGGCCGCGCAGCAAATAGTCTTCAGAAAACGCATGAGGTTTCCTCCTTCTCCCTTTCTCTGTTCATCGTTGACCAGGTGCACGTTCGGTGCCGACCAGCGCGACCGTAACAGCCGAGTGTCCGAGGCACGACAGTTTCGAACACGACCGCGGCAGTTTCGACGCGGCGATCAACGAGACCGAAGAGAAAGAGGCCGATCGCAAGCTGACGCAGAATCGCCGAGGGCGTCCGTCACTCAGCAGGCGGACAACAAGTCGTGGCGAAGAGGAGGATGAAGAGAAAGACGCGTGGCCGCGGATCGGCGGGGTAATCGTCGGTCATTGGTCGTTGGTCAGTGATGATTGGTCATTGCTGACGACCAACCACGAACGACCAACGACCACTCGAGCTACCGACTCGTTGTAACGTTCTCCCGACGCAACGCATTCAAGAATGGTTCGGTCGCGGCTGGCGGCTTCACGGTTCCGCTCATCACGATGTCGGCCGGCGACGCGTTCGCCCCGTAAAGGCCCGCGTTGGCGTCAGCGTCCGGACGCACGACGCCGCCCGACAAGTTGATGCCCGCAAAGAGTCCCTGCGTCCGCGAGTACGACAGAATCTCGGCCTTCATCTGTGCATCGGTGGCGGCCCGCGCATCGCGGCCCACCGGGCCGGCTGCAACCGACGCCTCCGCGCCGAGCGATACTTTGTTCTTCAGCAGTTTCTCCATGCCGCTCTTGTTCATGGCGAGCATCACGAGGTCGATCGACTGCGCGCCGATCTGCAGACCCCAGCTTCCTTTTTCCACGCGCATGAACACCGGCGCGCTCCACGCGCCGTTGTGTTTGCAACTCATCAACCCGCTGCCGTACTCGCCGCCGACCACGAACGCGGCTTTCTTGAGTCCCGGCACCACGATCACGCATTCCGCCTTGTCCCACAGCTCCTGGGGAATGTCCTTGTCAGGTACCGCGTGGATCTCCTTGAGTACCGTGGCGGCTTCTTGTATCCGCTTGGCTTCCTTCGTGGAAATGTCCGCCGCTGCGGCGGTTGTCGCGAAAACCCCGAGAAACACTGCTCCTATTAACGCTCGCATCGTTTCTTCCCTCCCCGTTCAAACACGTCCAGGTGGAAAGCCCAGCAAGAACATTACCAGTTTTGCAAAAGTCATGTGTTTTGCAGTGGTCGAGTAGCGTGACGCCAAGCGCAACGATATTGATCGCCGACGACGATGAGCTCAGCGCGCGCTTTCTCAAGCGCCTGCTCACGCGCGAGGGCCACCACGTCTCCGTTGTGCAGAGCGGCGACGCTGCGCTCCAGGCCTGCGCGATGAATCCGCCGGACCTCGTCCTGATCGATCTGGTGGCGCCGGCCGGTCACGGCTTCGACGTGTGCCGCAGGCTGAAAGAGCAGAAGCTGACGCGCTTCACTCCGGTTGTCATCGTCACGGCACAGAACGAGCCAGGCCACAGGCTCGACGGCATCAACGCCGGCGCCGACGACTTCGTCACCAAGCCGTTCGACGCCGGCGAGCTGCACGCGCGCATTCGATCGCTGGTGCGTCTCAAACGCTACACCGACGAGCTCGAGTCGGCGGAAGCGGTCATCCTTGGCCTCGGCGCGACGATCGAGGCGCGCGACCCGAATACGCAGGGACACTGCCAGCGCCTCGCGAAATTTGCGACGTCGCTCGGCCGCGAGCTCGGCCTCGACACCACCGATCTCGCGGCGCTCGAACGCGGCGGCTACCTGCACGACATCGGCAAGATCGCGGTGCCCGACGCGGTGCTGTTGAAAGGCGGCAAGCTGGACGCGGACGAATATCGTGTGATCCGCGAGCACCCGGTCGTCGGCGACGCGCTGTGTGCCGGCCTTCGTTCGCTGCAGACGGTGCGGCCGATCGTTCGCTCGCATCACGAACGATTAGACGGCTCAGGCTACCCGGATGGTCTGAAGAACGCCGAAGTCCCGCTGCTCGCGCAGATCGTCAGCATCGTCGACGTCTTCGATGCGCTGACAATGGAGCGGCCGTATCGGGAGGCGCGACCGCGCGAGGAAGCGTTCGATGTGTTGTCGACGGAAGCGTCGAAGGGCTGGCGCGACCGCGCGCTCGTGGATGCGTTCGTGGACATCGTCAGCGATCCCCCGCCGCAGTCACTGTCGCAGTCGGAATTCGGGATTCGGGACTCGGGATTCGATCGCAAGGATTCGGGATGAGGGACATCAAATCCCAAATCCCAAATCCCGAATCCCGACACCTGTCACACTTTGCGCAGCTTCCGCGTCCGCTGGCGGTACTGAAAGTCGCCGCACCCCTCGCCACACTCCAAGTAGTCCCACTGCTCCGGATGCCGGATGCTGACGCCGCCGATGTGGCTGCGGACGTAGCGAAGCGGCTGATCGCATATCGGACAGAAGAGCGCCGGTGGCTGATGCGGGGGATCGATCGTGTCGTGGCGGCTGTACGAACGGCTCAACATCGTTCGCCGCTGCAGCTCATTGGACTTCTCGATGAGGCGTTCGGAACGCACGACCTGCTCGGTGCTCTTTACGCGCGTCGCTTCCGCGCGAGCCCGCAGCGCTGACGACCACTCCAGCAGTCGCCGCACCTCGGCGAACAGGACGTGGGGCAGACAGGGCTTGACGAGGACGACGTCGGCGCCGGCGTTCTTCGCTCTCTGGATGTCAGGTTCGAACGCCTCGCCCGTGACGACCACGATCGGCGTCGCACGCGTTGCCGGATCCTTGCGGAGCAAACCACAGAGCTCGTAGCCGTCAATGCTCGGCAGCCGTGTTTCAGTGACGACGATATTCGGTTGAACGGTGATCGCTTTGGCCAATGCCTCGGCGCCGTTGTCCGCTTCGTCGATCACGAACGCCGACGCGCGCAGATGGGCCGCGTAGAGCTGCCGCGTGTCCGCGTCGCCGTCGGCGAGCAGGACGACGGGGCAAGCTTGAGTCCGCATTCCGATCAGAGGCGCCGCGGTCATCGAATCAGCAGGCTGCCCAGCGCGGAGGGGGAGTAACCTTTCGAAGCTTTCGTGTTCGCTGCCGGTACTGAAACTGGCCGCACTCGGCGGGGCACTCGTAGTAATCCCACTGCTCGGAGTTGCGCGCGTTGACGCCTCCGATGACGCTGCGCTGATAGTGGAGCGGCTGATCGCACGCCGGACAGACGAGCGGCGGCGGTTCGAGTGGCGGATGGATCGTCTCGTGGCGGTTGTGCGAACGGCTGAGCATGATGCGGCGCCGATGGTACTGGGAGCGTTCCAGGAGCTCGTCTGAGCGGACGAGTTGCTCTGTGACCTTCTCACAGACGCGCACTGCACGCTCTCTCAGCTCCTTCGATCGATCGAGCAAGCGACGTATCTCGACGAGCAGCGTCTGCGGAAGGCACGGCTTGACGAGCACCGTGTCGGCGCCGGCCTGTTTCGCGCGCTGCACGTCGCCGTCGAAGCCATCTCCAGTAACGACGACGATCGGGATGTCACGGGTCAGCCCGTCGTTGCGGAGCAGTGAGCACAGGTCGAAGCCGTTGATCCCGGGCAGCCGCGTTTCCGTGACGATGATGTCCGGATGCCGTGAGATCGCCTTGGCCAACGCTTCGCGGCCGTCGTCCGCCTGTTCGATCCGGCAGTGCGACAACTGCAGGTATTCGGCGTACATCTGCCGCGTGTCGCTGTCGCGATCGACCAGCAACGTCAGCGGTGGCTCTTGATGCGGGCTTGTCAAGAGTGGCACAACCGTCGACATGGCCCTGTCACCTTCAAAAGGGTATAGGAGAGGTCCCTGATCCTAATCCTTCAAGGGCTATGGTGCAACTCGGACCCACTAATGCCTTCTTGTCCTACCGGTTCGAGCGTCCCGCGACATGATGACGTCGTGAAGCGTCCGGACGTCGTGGTCGGTCTCCCTCGAGCGCGCCTCGAACATGGCGGCCACTCCGAGATGCCCGCGGTCGCGCATATGGCTGGCCAGCTTGTTCAGCAGCGCGACCCGCTCTTCGAGCGCGCGTAACGCGGTCCACATCGCGCGTTCGACGGAGTCGCCTTGGGCCTTGACCATCGCCTGCTCCGAGTATGCGTGCCCGACTCGACATCGGAAGCGTACGCCTATGCCTTCGTCGATTTCCCACAATGTCCCGGAACAGTCGGGGCATGTGAACGCCGACACGACCCCGAGCTCGTCCGATCGACACGCCTCGTCGGCGACACTCGCCTCTTCCACGGTCTCGAGCGCCGCCTCGCCGCGCAGGGCGAGCTCACCCTCGCACTGGACGAGACTGAGGAGGAGCGGCGCGAGATCGGCGGCCGCGACCGCATGATCGACGTCAACATGCTCCATCGCGTTCGACGGCATGGCGGCGACGCGCGCGTCGCTCGGATGCTGAACGATGGCGATACCGCCACCCTGTTTCACCGCGCGGAGGCCTGCAGACCCGTCGTCGAGGGCGCCGCTCAACACGACGCCGATCACGCGCGAACCATAGTAATGCGCGGCGGTGCGAAACATCGGGTCGATCGCCGGGCGATGGAGATTCTCGTGTGGTCCGCGGTGAACCGACAGATGTCCACGATGTACGTACATCTGGAATCCGGGCGGCGCGACGTAAATGCGGCCACGGCGAATCGGCTCCTGGTCCACCGCGTGCGCGGCCGGCAACCCACCCGCGCGATTCAGAATCGCAGCCAGCCGACTCGGCGCGTCGGGATTCACGTGCAGCACGATGAAGATGGCAGCGGGAAGATCGGGCGGCAGATGGCGGACGAGCTCGATGAGCGGCGAGACGCCGCCGCTCGACGCGCCGATC
>DAIUKO010000233.1:10414-12355 GCA_036848175.1 Vicinamibacterales bacterium
GGACACCTGCCTTCCAGCTTTCCTCTGCCGCTCGCGATCGTTCAACACCTCGATCCTACGCACGAAAGTCTGATGGTCGAGATTCTCGCGCGCCGCACCCCGCTCGTCGTGAAGAAAGCCGAAGATATGGACGTGATGATTCCCGGTCGGGTGTACGTCGCGCCGCCGGGCTCGCACCTCGAAGTGGACGAGGGCCTCCGGATCGTGCTGACGCGGACCGAGCCGCTGCATTTCGTCCGGCCGTCAGCCGATCGCCTGTTCAAGTCCGCCGCCGCCACCTGCGGCCCGGTCATCGCGGTCGTGTTGACGGGCAGCGGAACCGACGGCGCTGAAGGAGTCCAGGCGGTCAAGGCGCAGGGTGGCTTCGTGATCGTACAGGATCCTCAGAGCTCGGCGTTCAGCGGGATGCCGCAGGCGGCGATCGACACCGGCGCCGTGGATCGTGTGCTGCCGCTCGCCGAGATCGCAAAGGCATTGATCGATATGGTCGGAGTCAATGCGGCATGAGTGAAGCGCAGGACCGCGAATTCGATTCGCTGCTCGACTATCTCAAACGGACCCGCGGATTCGACTTCAGCGCCTACAAGCGTCCGAGCCTGATGCGCCGCGTCCAGAAGCGGATGCAGAGCGTCAACATCGAGCGCTTCGGCGACTACAGCGATTATCTGGAAGTGCATCCGGAGGAGTTCGCGCAGCTCTTCAACGTCATCCTGATCAACGTGACGTCGTTCTTTCGCGACGAGCAAGCGTGGGACTACGTCCGCGACAAGGTGCTGCCGGAGGTCGTATCAGCGCGTCCCGAGGAACCGGTGCGCGTGTGGAGCGCCGGCTGTGCGTCAGGCGAGGAAACCTACTCGCTGGCGATGCTGCTCGCCGAAGCGCTGGGCCGCGACGGGTTCCGTGATCGCGTCAAGATTTACGCGACCGACGCCGACGAACAGGCGCTCAATCAGGCGCGCGCGGCCGCTTACACCGAGACACAGCTCACCGGCGTTCCCAGGAATCTGATCGACAAATACTTCACCCAGGATTCGGATCGCTTCGTCTTCGACAAGGATCTGCGGCGCTCGGTGATCTTCGGACGGCACGATCTCGTTCAGGACGCGCCGATCTCGCGCGTCAGCCTGCTGGTCTGCCGCAATACGCTGATGTACTTCAACACCGAAGCGCAGAGCCGCATCCTCGCGCGCTTTCATTTCGCACTGGCCGAGCACGGCATCCTCTTCCTCGGCAAGGCTGAAATGCTGCTGACGCACGCGCAGCTGTTCGCGCCCGTCGATCTCCGCCGCCGCATTTTCCGCAAGATTCTGAAGGACAACTGGCGCGAGCGCCTGGCGATCATGAACCAGGCGAGCGGCGAGGAGATGGTCAACGGCGGCAACAACCACACCCTCTATCCGGCCGTGCTCGACGCGAGCCCGCACGCCCAGTTCGCCATCGACGCCAACGGCCTCCTCGCCATGTTCAACGAGCGCGCGCGCGTGCTGTTCGGCCTCGTGCCCGGCGATCTCGGGCGGCCGATTCAGGATCTCGAGCTCTCGTACCGTCCAATCGAGGTGCGCTCGCTCGTCGCGCAGGTCGTCGAGCAGCGGCGGCCGGTGACGCTGCGCGAGGCGGTATGGGAGGCGGTCGGCCGCGAGGCGCGCTACTTCGACGTCTACATCACCGCGCTCAACGACAACGACGGACGCGTTCTCGGCGTCAGCGTGTCGTACGTGGACGTCACGAAAATCCAGGAGCTGCAGAACCAGCTCAATCGATCGAAGCAGGATCTGGAGACGGCTTACGAGGAGCTGCAGTCGACCAACGAGGAGCTCGAGACGACCAACGAGGAGCTGCAATCGACGGTCGAGGAACTGGAGACCACGAACGAGGAGCTGCAGTCGACCAACGAAGAGCTCGAGACGATGAACGAGGAGCTGCAGTCGACCAACGAGGAGC
>DAIUKO010000234.1:0-12173 GCA_036848175.1 Vicinamibacterales bacterium
TCCGATCGGATCGGTCACGTCGTCTTCGCCCTGCAGCAGCAGCGTCGGCGTCCTGACGTTCTTGACGTAGGTCATCGGCGACGATTTGATGAAGCCGTCGAGCTTCTCGTACGGCGTGCCGTAGAACCATTCGTCGTACGCCGATCCATTCTCCGTGCCGAACTCGCTGGCCATGTCGATGACTGGCGCGCCGGAGACCGCGGCCTTGAACCTCGTCGTTTGCGTCACCGCCCACGCCGCCATGTAGCCGCCGTACGACCAGCCGCCGATGCCGAGGCGATTGGGGTCCGCGATGCCGCGCGCGATCATCGCGTCGACGCCGGCCATGACGTCCTTGAAGTCGCCGCCGCCCCAGTCAGCGCGGTTCGACTCGACGAACTGCTGGCCGTAGCCGGTGGATCCGCGCACGTTCGGATACAACACCGCGTAGCCGCGCGATGCGAGCAGCTGTCCCCATGGCTCGAAGCTGTCGCTCCACCGGCCCGTTGGTCCACCGTGAACGAGAACGACGAAGGGCAACCTCGCGGGACGCGCGACATCTGGCGGCAGGAGCAACGCCGCTTCGATGTCCACGCCGTCGGCGCTCTTGTACTTGACGAACTCTGGCGCGGCGACGGACATTGACGACCATTTTGCGTTGATAGTCGTGACTGCCCGCGCCGAGCCGCCCGGCGCTCTCAACCACAACTCGGGCGCGCGCGTCGCCGTTTCGCCGACGAACGCAATCGTTCCCGAGGCCGCGCGCGCGAACGTGGACGGATTCACCTCGAGAGCATCGATCGTCGTCGCGTTGCCGGCGCGTGCGACGACCGCGATCGCGCTCTTGAATCCGCGCGCGACGTTGACGGCGACCGACTGGCCGTCGATCCAGCGCGGCTGAGAGACTGGGCGATCGAGCGAGGCCGCCGTGAGATTCTGCGGTGATCCACCGGCGATTGACTGCAGATACAGATCGTGGGCCTCAGGGCCGTCGGAGCGCGCGCCGACGTAGGCGAGCGTCCCCCCATCGGGCGATACGGCGAGTCCGCCGAGCGGTCCGCGCGGCGCGGCGATTTCGTCGAAGGCGCCGTCATCGAGTTTGATGGTGTAGAGATGATCGGTCCACTGATCGACGTCGGGTCTGGACGTCGCAATCGCGACCAGGCGATCGCCGGTGGGCAGCCATTCGATCTGGCGAATCTGCCAGCGCCCCGACGTGATCTGCGCGAGCGCCTTGGTGTCGACGTCGAGCATCCAGATGCGCGGATGCCGATCGTCCTTGTCGACGACGCGGCCGTCGTCTTTGTCCTTTTCGCGCTGCTGCTCGGTGTCAGCCTTGGGCTCGGTCATCAGCAGCGCGATCCGCCTGCCGTCCGGCGACCAGCGGAACGCGCCGACCGCGTCCTTGCGATCGGTGAGCTTCTCGGCGTCGCCGCCGCGAAGCGACAGCCGGTAGAGTTGCGGTGCGCCGTCGCGATCCGACGTGAAGGCGATCGACGCTCCATCCGGCGACCACCGCGGCGAGCCGTCGCTCTTGCCCGAGAACGTGAGCTGCCGGGCTCGACCGCTCGCCACGTCCAGCAGCCACAACGCGCGCGGGCGCGCCGATCCCTTGGGTGGGTCGGTCACCGTGAAGACGAGGCGCGATCCGTCGGGCGAAAACTCGAGGTCGCCGATCGACCGGCGGTCGAGCGTCTGCTCCGGCGTCAGCGGGACGGCGAGCAGCGCGGCGACGGCTGCCGGCCAGACGGCCAGCGCGAAAATGGCTTTTTTCATAACTTAAAGCGACAGAACTTAGCATAAGCGATCGTCGTGGTCATCGACCTTCTCGCGTCGCCGTTAGCGCCAGGACGTTCACCGGTCCCGATTCAGTATCGCGACTCGGGCGACGGACCGGCTATCGTGTTTCTCCACGGCGGCTGGGGGTATGAAATCTATGCGTTCGATCGCCAAATCGACGCGCTCGGCCCGCACCGCCGGATCGTTGTTCCGGTTCGATCGGGATACGGTGGTTCGGGACCGCTCGACGATCTCCCCACTGATTTCCACCGGCGTGCGATGGAGGAGACGCGCGCCGTGATCGATGCGCTCGGGATCGAGCGGCCGGTACTCTGGGGTCACAGCGACGGCGCGATCATCGCGCTCCTGCTCGGCCTTGCGTCGCCCGATCGGATTGCGGGCGCGATTGTCGAAGCCGCGCATTACTTCAGGTACAAGCCTGCGTCGCGCAGGTTCTTCGAGGCGGCAATCGTCAATCCGCAGTCGCTCGGCAGCGGCGCGGCAGCCGTGATGGCGCGCGACCACGGCGATCGATGGCCGCAGATCGTTGCGATGCACTCGCGCACCTGGCTGCGGATCAGCGACGAAGCTCGGTCGCCCACGGAGGATTTCTATGGCGGGAAGCTCGGCGATCTGAGGGTACCGGTGCTGGTCGTGCACGGCGCACGCGATCCCCGCACCGAACCGGGCGAGCTCGACGCGCTGCGCGCCGCACTTCCGCCGGCAACGGACTTCGTGATCCTCGCCGACGGCGGCCACAGCCCGCACAGCGAACGCGCAACGGCCGATGAGGTCACGCGCGTTGCGCAGGAATTCATCTGCGCGCTGGTGGGGGATCGCCAGTGACGTTCTGTTCCGGATACGCGCGAGCGCGACGGCCCGAGCGCCGACAGGCGTGGAGTGGGGACCAGGCAATTAAAAAATGATCGCCCTCGAACTCGATCGTGTCTGTCGCGACTTCGCGATGCCCGACGGCGGCACCTATCGCGCGATCGAAGACATCTCGCTCGCCGTCGACGCCGGCGCGTTCGTCGCGATCGTCGGCCCAAGCGGCTGCGGCAAGTCGACGCTCCTCAACGTCGCGGCCGGCCTGCTGCCGCCGACCTCGGGTCGCGTGCGCGCCGGCGGCGCGGATCTGGACGGGCTCAATCGGCGCGCGACCTACATGTTCCAGCAGGATGCGCTGCTGCCGTGGAAGAACGTTCGCGAGAACGTCGCGCTCGGCCTGACGCTGGCCGGCGTCTCGCGAACCGACGCGCACGCGCGGGCGGACAGCTGGCTCGCGCGCGTCGGCCTTGCCGAATTCGCCGCGCATTACCCGGCGCAGTTGAGCGGCGGCATGCGCAAACGCGTGACGATGGCCCAGAACTGGATCATCGATCGTGGGCTGATGTTGATGGACGAACCGTTCAGCGCGCTCGACGTCCACACGCGGCACCGAATGGAGACCGAGCTGCTCGCTCTTTGGGAAAATCCCTGGGGCGGACACATCGTCCCGAGCTCGTCGAAGGCGGAGCGCGCAGGGCGAGCCCCCACCGGCCCCAGCGACAAAAAGACGGTCCTGTTCGTGACCCACGATCTCGAGGAGGCGATTGCGCTCGCCGACGAGGTCGTGGTCCTCTCGGCCGGACCCGCGAGCCGGATCGTCGCGCGCCATGCGGTGACGCTCGATCGCCCGCGCGATCTGATGGAGCTGCGCACGACGACGGCGTTCGTGGATCTCTACCGGACGATCTGGGCGGTTCTCCGCGAGGAAGTTGTCAAGAGCCAGCGGAGCTCCGGCCGTGTCTGAGCGCCGCACGACGATTCTGGCGTGGCAGATTCTGGTCGGCGTGGCGACGCTGGCGCTGTGGCAGTTCCTGGTGTCGCTGAAGCTGCTCGATCCGTTCTTCGTCAGCCGGCCTAGCGACATCGCGCGCCGCATCGCGACGTGGATCGCCACGGGCTCGATGTGGCCGCATCTGATCGTCACGCTCGAGGAGGCGCTCCTCGGCCTCGTCGTCGGCGCCGCGTTCGGCATCGCGCTCGGCTTCCTGTTCGCGCGATCGCCGCTGGTCGCGCGCGTGTTCGATCCCTATATCAAGATGTTGAACGCGATTCCGCGCGTCGTACTGGCGCCGCTGTTTCTGCTCTGGTTCGGCCTCGGCATCTGGTCGAAGGTCGCGCTCGCAGTGACGCTGGTCTTTTTCGTGATGTTCTTCAGCACCTACCAGGGCGTCCGCGACGCGAGCCAGGTGCTCATCGACAACGTGCGGATGCTCGGCGCGACGGAGCGGCAGCTGGTTCGGCACGTCCTGGTGCCGAGCGCGCTCACGTGGATCTTCTCGAGCCTGCACACCAGCCTCGGATTCGCGATGGTGGGCGCGGTTGTGGGAGAGTATCTGGGGTCGACACGCGGGCTCGGCTACGTGATCTCGCAGGCCGAGGGGACGTTCGACACGACTGGTGTCTTCGCGGGCATGACGATCCTCGGTGCGGTGGTCGTGATCGTCAGCGCCGGTGTGACGCGACTCGAGCGATGGTTACTGCGGTGGAAAACCGATGAGCGGTGAGAGAGCACAAAGAGCACAGAGGGCTGTGCGCTTCGTGTCCTTTGTGCCCCTTGTGTTGGTTCTGTGCACGGCGTGCACGCAGAAGCCCAACGGCGGCGCTTCACACGTCCGCATCGCCATCGGCGGCCAGAATCAATTGATCTATCTGCCGGCGACGCTCGCGCGCGAGCTCGGGTTCTATCGGGAGGAAGGTCTCGACATCGAGCTGCAGGATCACGCCGGCGGCTCGAAAGCGCTTCAGGCAATGGTCGGCGGCAGCGCTGACGTCGTCTGCGGCTTCTACGACCACACGATTCAGATGGCGGCGGAGGGCCGGGAGCTCGTCTCCTTCGTGACGATCCTGCGCTACCCGGGACTGGTGCTGGTGACGTCGCCGCAAACATCGGTGACGAAGATCGAGGACTTGAAGGGGAAGGTTGCCGGCGTCACCACCCCCGGATCCTCATCTCACATGCTGCTGACGTTTCTGCTCCACCGCCACGGCGTCGAGGCCGATGCGGTGAGTGTGACCGGCATCGGCGGCGCCGCGACCGCCGTCGCCGCCGTCGAGCGCGGCACCGTCGACGCCGGCATGATGAGCGATCCGGCGTTCACCATCGTGCAGCGGCGAGCTCCGGGCGTGCGCGTGCTGGCGGATCTGCGGCACGCGGAAGGGGTGAGGGAGGCGCTCGACGCGTCCACCTATCCGGCGTCGGTGTTGTACACGCGCGGCGACTGGATGCGTGCGAACCGGGAGACGACCGCGAAGCTCGCGCGGGCGATCACACGCACGCTCGAATGGATGCAGACGCATTCGCCCGAGGAGATCGCCGATCGCACTCCGCCCGATTTCCGCGGCGAGGATCGCGCGCTCTACGTCGAGGCGTTGAAGAACACGATGGCGATGTTCTCGCCCGACGGGATCATGGCCGAGGATGGACCGAAGGCGGTCCACGGGCTGCTCGCGCAGTCGCTGGAGAATGTCCGAGCCGCGACGATCGATTTGTCGAAAACCTATACCAATGACTTTGTCCATGGACGTTAAAACGCTGCTCTTCGTCGGCCTCGGCATCGTTCTCGCGATTTATCTGGTCACGCTCGTCCGCGGCGGCTTCGTCCAGCCGACCTGGTTTCAAGCGCTGGTCGGCGCCGTGACGGCGTTCTTCGACACACTCGGCATCGGCTCGTTCGCGACGACCACGTCGATCTTCAAATTGAAGAACCTCGTGCCGGTCAAGCTGATGCCGGGCACGCTCAACGTTGGCCACACGCTGCCGACCATCGCGCAGGCGTTCATCTACACCAAAATCGTCCCGGTCGAGTCGACCACGCTCGTGCTGATGATCGTGGCGGCCGTCGCCGGCTCGCTCGCCGGCGTCGGCGTCGTCGTCCGCTGGCCGCGGCGGAAGATCCAGATTGGGATGGGTCTCGCGCTGCTCGCCGCTGCCGCGCTCTTCCTCATGGCACAGTTCAACGTGACGCTCGCCGGCGGCGACACGCTCGGCCTGAGCGGCACGCGATTGTGGATCGGGCTCGCCGGCAACTTCGCGCTCGGCGTGCTGATGATGCTCGGCATCGGGCTCTACGCGCCGTGCATGCTGCTCGTCAGCCTGCTCGGGATGAACCCGAGGGCGGCGTTCCCGATCATGATGGGCTCGTGCGCGTTCCTGATGCCGATCGCGAGCATGCGGTTCGTGCGCACGCGGAGCTACGACAAACAGGCGGCGTGGGGTCTCGCCGTCGGCGCCGTTCCCGCCGTGCTCGTCGCCGCCTACCTGGTCAAGTCGCTGCCGCTCGTCTACGTTCGATGGCTGGTCATCGTGGTCGTCGTCTACACGGCGATCAACATGCTGATGACCGCGCGTCAGAGCGAGGCGCCGCACGACATGGTGGGTGCCGAGGTTGCGTAAGCCGGTCGTCCTGATTACAGGCGCCGGCGGTGAAATCGGGCACGGCCTGGTCACGCGCCTGGCGGCTTCGGGATCGCCGATCATCACCGTCGACGTCAGTCCGCTCGACGCGTCGCTGGCGAAGCTCGTGGCCCGCGAGTTCACCGGATCGATCACCGACGTCAACCTGCTCGAGCGCATCCTCGCCGAGTTCGAGGTCGAACGCGTGTTCCATCTCGCGGCGCTGCTGTCGACGCGATCCGAGTTCACGCCGATCACGGCGCATCACGTCAACGTCGAAGGGACGCTCAATCTGCTGGAGTTCGCGCAGCACGAGGGCGAATCGCACGGCCGGCCGGTGACGTTCATCTATCCGTCGTCGATCGCCGCCTTCGGTCTGCCCGATCTCGAGACGAAGATGCGCGCCGGGCGCGTCCGTGAAGACGAGTTCGCGCATCCGAAAACGATGTACGGCTGCAACAAGCTGTACTGCGAGCAGCTCGGCGACTACTACGCGCGGCATTACAAACAGTTGTCGGCGGACCGGATCCCGCGCGTCGATTTCCGGTCGGTGCGGTTTCCTGGATTGATTTCGGCGATCACCGTCCCGTCGGGCGGCACGTCGGACTACGCGCCTGAGATGATCCACGCGGCCGCGAAGGGAGAGACATACGACTGCTTCGTGCGGCCGGATACGACGATCCCCTTCATGGCGATGCCGGATGGCGTGGACGCGCTGTTGACGCTCGCGGCCGCGCCGCGCGCGCGCCTCACCCGGACGGCGTACAACCTCAGCGCGTTCAGTCGATCGGCGGCCGAGATTCGCAACGTGGTCCTCGCCGCCTTCCCCGACGCCGACGTCGAGTACCACGTCGACGCGAAGCGCCAGGGCATCGTCGATTCGTGGCCGGCCGACGTCGACGATACGGCGGCGCGCACCGATTGGGGATTTGCGCCGACCTACGACTTCCCTCGCGCGTTCCAGGAATATCTCATTCCCACCATTCGCGAGCGCTATCGACGATGAGCGTCACCGCCTTTGCACCCGCGACGGTGTCGAATGTCGCGTGTGGGTTCGACGTCCTCGGCTTCGCGCTCGATTCGCCGGGCGACGAAGTGACCGCAACCTTCGGGCCGCCCGGCGTCACGATCGACGGTATTGTCGGCGACGCTGGACGGCTGCCGCGCGAGGCGGCGAAGAACACCGCCGGCGTCGCGGCGCAGGCGCTGCTGACGTATCTTGGGGACCGCCGCGGCGTGGCGCTGACGATTCGCAAAGGTCTGCCACTGTCGAGCGGACTCGGCGGCAGTGCCGCGAGCGCGGTCGCGGCCGTCGTCGCCGTGCAGGCGCTTCTCGGCGCCAGCACGACACCCGAGGTGTTGATGGCCTGCGCATTCGAAGGCGAGCGCGTCGGCGCCGGATCGGCGCACGGCGACAACATCGCCCCGGCGGTCTACGGCGGGCTCGTCCTGGTTCGCACCGCGAATCCGCCAGATGTCGTTCGCCTGCCCGTCCCGAATGGACTGACCGCGGTCGTGGTGCATCCGCATCTCGAGATCGAGACCGCCAGGGCGCGCGCGCTGCTCGGCGACACCGTGCGGCTTGACGATGCGATCCGCCAATGGGCCAATCTCGGCGCGTTCGTCGACGGTCTGCACCGCAGCGATTTCGCACTGATCTCGCGATCGCTCGAGGACGCGATTGCGGAGCCGCGCCGCGCGTCCCTCGTGCCGGGCCTCGCCTCGATTAAATCAGCCGCCGCCGGCGCCGGCGCGCTCGGCTGCAGCTTGTCCGGGTCGGGCCCGTCGCTCTTCGCGCTCTGTCAGGACGCGGCGACCGCGCGCCGAGTCGCCGCCGCGATGACCGACGCCGTCAAGCGATCGATTGGCGGCGAGCCGGAAGTCTACGTGTCGCCGGTCGGCCAACAAGGCGCCCACGTCGTCTAGACATGCGGTTTGTCACCACGCGCGGTCAGACGCCGCCGGTTTCGTTCAAAACGGCGCTCTTCGAGGGACTCGCGCCGGATGGCGGGCTCTATGTGCCCGAGACGATCGAGCCGTGGAACGAGCACGAGCTCGCGCGGCTGAAGAACCGCACGCTGACCGAAGCCGCGATGCGGGCGCTGCGGCCGTTCACGCGCGGCGATCTGGACGCGACGGTCTTCGAGGCGGTCATGGCCGCCGCGCTCGATTTTCCGATCCCGCTCGTCGAAGTGGAGCCGCGCCTCTACGCACTCGAGCTGTTTCACGGCCCCACGCTCGCGTTCAAGGACGTCGGCGCGCGCGTGATGGCGCGGCTGATGGCGTCGCTGCACATGGACGACAATCCGCTGACGGTACTGGTCGCGACGTCGGGCGATACCGGCAGCGCGGTGGCGCATGCGTTTCACGCGGTCCCCTACACGCGCGTCGTCGTGCTGTATCCGGACGGCCGCATCAGCCCCACGCAGGAAGCGCAGCTGACGATGTTCAACGACGAGGCGGCCGGCAATGTCCGCGCCTACGCGGTCAGCGGCAGCTTCGACGACTGCCATCGGCTCACCCGCCAGGCGTTCGGCGATCGCGATCTGCGACGGCGGATGCCGATGACGTCGGCGAATTCGGTGAATGTCGGGCGGCTCCTGCCGCAGATGGTCTATTACTTTCACGCGGTGGCCGAGGCGCAGCGTCTTCACGCGAGCGCGCGCGGCTGGCACACGACAATCCCGACGCTCACGTTCTGTACGCCGAGCGGCAACTTCGGCAACCTCACCGCGGGCCTGATGGCGAAGCGCGCCGGACTGCCGGTCGAGCGATTTGTCGCGGCCACCAACGTCAACGACGTCGTGCCCGCGTATCTGGCGACCGGCCGCTTCGAGCCGCGGCCGTCCGTGCGGACGCTGGCCAACGCGATGGACGTCGGCAGCCCGAGCAACTTCGAGCGCATGTCGTGGCTCTACGACGGCGATCTCGATGCCATGCGGCGCGACATCAGCGGCACTCGCCACACCGACGACGAGGTTCGCGAGACGATTCGCCGCGTGTACGACACGCGCGGGTATCTGCTCGATCCGCATTCGGCGATCGCGTATCGGGGGCTGGTGGGGCAGGACGGGCTGTATAGGCGGGATGGGCGGGTCGGGGTTTTTCTTGCGACTGCGCACCCCGCGAAGTTCGCCGAGATCGTCGAGCCGATCATCGGCCGAGCGATCGAGAAGCCGAAGCCGCTCGCCGACGCGCTCGAGCGGCCGCGGCACATTCTCAAACTCGACGCGACCCTCGACGCCGTGAAGAGCGCGCTTGGCGCCTAGCTACCACTATCGCGGCGACATCCTCGACGAGTTGTGGGAGCACGGCGTGCAGCCGAACGAGCGGACGCCGCCGGAGCTCGTGCACGGCTACGTCAGCGATTTGTATCGCTACGAGCTGCGGCGTCTCCGCGATCGGCTGCTGCGCAAGGAGTTTCCCAAGCCGGAGTATTTCGAGCGCGTCGTGGCGGTCCGCAATCGCTATCGTCTGCTCGCTCTGCGTCCAGGTGAATGGCTGGTGTGATTATTCGCTTACCATGTTGGCCGTGGATTCCGTCGACATCGACGCGCTGACGCCGCAGGTGTATCAGGAGCTGCGCCGGCTTGCGGCGGCGTACATGCGGCGCGAGCGGCCGGGCCAGACGCTGCAGGCGACGGGGCTCGTGCACGAGGCCTACCTCCGGCTGGCGGGCGCGGGCACGCCGTGGCACGACAAGCGCCACTTCGTCGGCATTGCCGCGCGATCGATGCGGCAGATTCTGGTCGAGCGGGCGCGGGCGCGGGGCGCGCAGAAACGGTGGGCCGGACTCGATCGCGTGACGCTGACCGATGCGCTGGCCGTGGCCGGCCATCAGGACATGATGCTGCCGGCGCTCGACGAGGCGCTCGAGCGGCTGGAGAAGCTCGACGCCGAGCAGGCGCGCATCATCGAGCTGCGATACTTTGCCGGCCTCAGCATCGAAGAAGCCGCTGATGCGCTGGGCATGTCGCCGGCGACGCTGAAACGCCGATGGTCGCTGGCGCGCGCGTGGCTCTTTCGCGAGTTGAGCACGCCGCCCGCATGACGCCCGAACAACAACGGCGCGTCCGCGACCTGTTCGAGGCGGCAATCGATCGCGATCCGTCTGGGCTCGAGTCGTGGATCGCGCGCGAGGCCGCGGACGATCCGGTGGTCCGCGACGAGGTCCTCTCGCTCTTCGACCATCACTCCCGCGCCGGCGCCTTTCTCTCGCAGCCGATCGTCGACGCCGAACCGGATCTGTTTCTCGACGAGCCGCTCAGTGCGGACACGACGATCGGTCCGTACACGATTATCCGCGAGCTCGGACGCGGCGGCATGGGACGCGTCTACCTCGCGCGCGACGAACGGCTCGGACGTACCGTCGCGCTGAAAGCGCTGGCGCCGCATCTTCTGCGCGATGCGAGTCACCGCGAACGGCTGCGCCGCGAGGCGCGGTCGGCGGCGCGGCTCACCCATCCGGGCATCTGCACCGTCTACGCGCTCGAGGAGATCGACGGCCATCTCTACATCGCGACCGAGTTCGTGGACGGCCACACGCTGCGCGACGAGATCGCGTCGGGCCGCCGGCCGACGGCGTCCGAGGTGGCGCGGACTGCGGGCGAGCTTGCCGCCGCACTGGCCAGCGCGCACAAGAGCGGCGTCGTGCACCGCGATCTGAAACCCGAAAACATCATGCGGGCGAACGACGGCCGTCTGAAGATTCTCGACTTCGGCCTGGCGCGGTTCGATCGTCCCGCGACTTCGCTCGGTGCAGTCGAGACGCTGCACGCCGTCGCCACGCAGCCCGGGGTGATGCTCGGCACGCCGGCGTATATGGCGCCGGAGCAGATCAACGGCAGTGCCGTCGACGCGCGCGCCGATGTCTTCGCGCTCGGCGTCGTCGTCTACGAGTACGCCTGCGGCGTGCATCCGTTCGAAGGGTCGACGCCGCTGGCGATCGTCGCCCGTGTGCTGGACAGCGACGCGCGGCCGATCGCGAACCGCTGTCCGGATCTCTCGCCCGGGCTCGCCGACGTGATTGGACGCTGTCTGCGAAAATCACCGGCGGAGCGTTACGCGACCGCATCCGAGCTGGCGGCCGCGCTCGACGCGGTGAGCGCGATGTCTCCGCCGGTCAGTCCGCACGCGACCTGGTGGGCGGTGCATCAAGTCGCCGTGTCGTTCCTCTATCTCGCCGGCGCCGTGCTGGCGTGGCAGATCAAGGAATGGAACGAGACGCCGGTCACGGTGTCGCTGTTCCTCGCGCTCGGCGCCGGCTGCACGGTCGGCTGCGTGCTGCGCGGCCACCTGGTCTTCACCGAGCGGATCAACCGCGCGCATCTGGCGGCGGAACGACGGCGCACGCGCCGCGCGACGCTGATGCTCGATCTGCTGTTCGCGTCGGTGCTCTTCGTCGACGCAATCCTCGTCTCGCATTTGAAGGCGCTGCCGTCGGTCTTCGCGATCAGCCTCGCGCTCGGCATCGCCCTGGCGGCAGTCCTCCTCGAGCCGGCGACGACCATGGCGGCGTTCGGGGACGATGGGTAGGCGAAACCACGAAGGCGAAACCACGAAACAGGAACCACGAAACCGCGAAACACGGAACCACGAAACCGCGAAACAGGGAACCACGAAACCACGAAACCACGAAACGGGAAACCACGAAACGACGGAGCAAAAGCTGGCCACGAAGGCACGAAGGCACGAAGGCCGGAAAGGCGCGAGTCGCTGATCGTGTGGTGGAGTTCGACGCGCGCCGCGGAGCGGCGCTCGAACGGTCGACACGGACGACGGACGTGACCGCCAGAAGTCGAACGCGGTTACGTCCGCCGTCCGTGTCGACCGTTCGGGCCGGCCCGCTTCGCAGGCCGGCGCGTCGAACGCGTGTCCGAGAAGAGCGATTTTCGCGGTTTCGTCGTTTCGCGGTTTCGCGGTTTCGCGGTTTCGTGCGCAGCACGTGATGCAGCGTGACAGTGAACCAAGACTT
>DAIUKO010000235.1:0-7304 GCA_036848175.1 Vicinamibacterales bacterium
TCCTCGACGCGACCGATCCCGATCTCTCGCGGTTCAAGGCGCGCGGCGGCAAGATCGTCGGCTATTTCGGCTGGGCCGATCCGGCGCTGAACCCGATGATGGGCGTCAACTACTACGAGAGCGTGCTGCGGACCGTCGGACCATCGACGACAGACTTCTACCGCCTCTTCATGGTCCCCGGCATGTTCCACTGCGGCGGCGGCATTGGCACGAGCACCTTCGACGCGTTGACGCCGCTCATCGAATGGGTGGAGAAAGGCACGGCGCCGAAGTCGATTGCCGCGTCGCGATTGGTCGACGGCAAAGCCGTCCGCACCCGCCCGCTCTGCCCGTATCCCGAGGTCGCGAAGTACAAAGGATCCGGCAGCATCGACGAGGCGGCGAATTTCAGCTGCGGCGCGCCGGCACGTGTCCCCTCTTCCAGACCATGAACGTACGCGTGAATTCGATCACGGGCGTGCCGTCCTGGTTCACGCCCGTCGTCTTCACGCGCACGATGCCGGCATTCGGCCGCGACTTCGACTCTCGGGTTTCGAGCACTTCGCTGCGCGCGTAGATCGTGTCGCCTTCGAACGCGGGATGCGGCAGACGGACCTCGTCCCACCCGAGGTTCGCGACGGCGTTCTGGGTGAGGTCGATCACCGACAGACCGGTCACGAGCGCCAGCGTGAAGCACGAGTTCATCAGCGGCTTGCCGAACTCGGTCCGGCTCGCGTATTCCGCGTCGACGTGAATCGGGTTGGTGTTCATCGTCAGACACGAAAACCAGACGTTGTCGGCGTCGAGGAGCGTTCGTCCCATCGGATGCTCGTAGACGTCGCCGATCGTGAAGTCTTCGAAGACGCGGCCCTTCCATCCTTCCTTCACCGCCATTCACACGACTCCTTCCGCGCGCCATCGCGCGATCGTGCCGCGATCGACGCCGAGCTCGCCGAGGATCGCGTCGGTGTGCTGGCCGAGCGCCGGCACGTCGCCCATCACCGGCTCGACGCCGCTGATGCGCAGCGGCGGCAACACGGCCGACAGCGCTCCCGCGGGCGATCCGATCTCGCGCCTGCGGCCGGCGAGCTGCGGATGGGCGAGGTATTTCTCGATCGAATTCATTCGCGCGTAGGCGATGCGCGCCGATTCGAGCCGATCGATGAGCTGCTCGGCCGACAGACCGGCCAGCGCTGACTCCATCGTCTGGCGCAGCGCGTCGCGATTGCGCACGCGCGCCGGGTTGGTCGCAAATCGCTCGTCGTCGGCGAGCTCGGGCCGCCGCAGCACGTTGGCGCACAGGCTCGTCCACTCGCGCGCGTTCTGCACGCCGAGGTACACCTCGTCGCCGTCGGCGGCGCGGATCGGTCCGTACGGCGCGATCGACGCGTGATCGGCGCCGCTGCGGCGAGGCGCCGATCCACCGTAGGCGGTGTAGTACGCGGCGTGCTGCATCCACTCGCCGAGCGCGTCGAACAGCGAGACGTCGAGCGCGGCGCCGCGTCCGGTTGCCGTCCGCGTCAAGAGCGCGGTGAGGATTCCCGAGTACGCGTACATCCCGGCGGCGATGTCGGCGACCGAGATCCCGGCTTTCGCCGGATGTTCAGGCGTCCCGGTGATCGAGATCAGTCCAACTTCGCTCTGCACGAGCAGGTCGTACGCCTTCTTCGAGGCGTACGGACCCGAGGGTCCGTACCCGGAGACATTGCACACGATCAGGCGAGGATAACGAGCGCACAGATCAGCGGGCGTCGTACCGAGGCGATCCGCGGCACCGGGCGCGAGATTCTGGACGAAGACGTCCGCACGCTCGAGCAGGCGGGCCAGCACGTCGGCGCCGCCAGGCTTCTTGATGTCGAGCGTCAGCGATTCCTTGGAACGGTTCAACCAGACGAAGTAGCTGGACAAGCCTTTGACGGTCGTGTCGTACGCGCGCGCGAAGTCGCCGCCATCCGGCCGTTCGATCTTGATCACGCGTGCGCCAAGATCGGCGAGCTGCCGCGTCGCGAACGGCGCGGCGACAGCCTGCTCGAGCGAGACGACGGTGATCTGTTCGAGCGGGCGCATCCTCAATACGACCGCGGGAGGCCGAGCACGTGCTCGGCGACGTAGGCAAGGATCAGGTTCGTCGAGATCGGCGCAACCTGATACAAGCGCGTCTCGCGGAACTTGCGCTCGATGTCGTAGTCCTCGGCGAACCCGAATCCGCCGTAGGTCTGCACCGCGACGTTGGCGGCCTCCCACGACGCATCGGCAGCGAGCAGCTTCGCCATGTTGGCTTCCGCGCCGCACGGTTCGCCGCGATCGAAGAGCGCCGCCGCCTTGAAGCGCATCAAATCGGCGGCCTCGACGTTCACGTGCGCGCGCGCGATCGGAAACTGCACGCCCTGGTTCTGGCCGATCGGACGATTGAAGACGACGCGCTCGTTCGCGTAGCGCGCGGCGCGATCGACGAACCAGCGGCCGTCGCCGATGCACTCGGCGGCGATGAGGATCCGCTCGGCGTTCAGGCCGTCGATCAGATACCGGAAGCCCTTGCCTTCCTCGCCGACCAGCGCATCGCCCGGCACCTCGAGATCGTCGAAGAACAGCTCCGTCGTCGCATGATTCATCATCGTGCGAATCGGACGGATCGTCAGCCCGCGGCCGACGGAGCTCCGCAAGTCGACGAGCAGAATCGACAAGCCGTCGGTGCGCTTCTTCACTTGATCGATCGGCGTCGTGCGGACGACGAGGAGCAGCAGATCCGAGTGCTCGGCGCGCGAGATCCACACTTTCTGCCCACGGACGACGTAGTGTGCGCCCTTCCGCGTCGCCATCGTCTTCAGCTGCGTCGTGTCCGATCCGGTCGTCGGCTCGGTGACGCCGAATGCCTGCAGCCGCAGCTCGCCGGTGGCGATCTTGGGCAGGAACGCGCGCTTCTGCGCCGGCGAGCCGTGCCGCAGCAGCGTGCCCATCGTGTACATCTGGGCGTGGCACGCGCCGGCGTTCCCGCCGCTGCGATTGACTTCTTCGAGGATCACCGACGCCTCGGCGACGCCGAGCCCCGATCCACCGTACTCCTCGGGAATCAGCGCCGCCAGGTAGCCGGCGTTGGTCAGCGCTTTGACGAACGCGTCGGGATAGGCGCGCCTCGCGTCGAGGTCGCGCCAGTAGCTGTCGGGAAAGGCCTTGCAGAGATCGCGGACCGCGTGTCGCAGGTCCTGATGCAGCTCGGTCGTCGCGGGCACGCGGTCATCATACTGAACGCGCGGCGAAATCAGGACAACGCGGCGATCCTCTGTCCGATGGTGCGGCGCGCGACGGCCTCCGCGAGCCGCTCGATGTCGGCGCGGTCGTTGTAGATCTGCGCCGAGATGCGCGTCCAGAGGCGGCCGCGCCAGGCGTGCAGCGCCACCTCGATGCGATCGTCGACGAGCAGCGCCAGCCGCATCTGCTCCGCGTCAGCCTCGCTCGAGCCCGCATGTTCCGGCAGCGGCACCGTCACCATCGCCGCCGTCATCTCGTCCGCGACCCCGAACGTCGTGTTCCAGCGTTCCGTCAGGAGCGCGGCGGCTTCCCGCGCGAGGCCGTGCATGTAGGTCAGACACGCCTCGAAGCCCCACTCGCGCAGCATCGCGATGCCTTCGGGCGCCGCCAGATAGCTGGTCGGATCCGTCGTCGCCGTGCGCTCGAACTCGTCGCGGAAGCCGTGGTTGTGCCCCCACGACACGATCGGGAAATGCAGATCGCTCTGCCGGTCCGCGGCGGCCCACAGAATCCCGCATCCGCGCGGCGCGTGCGCCCACTTGTGCAGGTTGGCCGCGTACCAGTCGACGCCGAGCGACGGGATGTCGAGCGGCAACGCGCCCGGGACGTGTGCGCCGTCGACGACGACGGGAACGCCTCGGGCGCGGCATTCGGCCGCGATCGCCGCAACCGGCAGGACGAGCGCGGTCTGCGCCGCGATGTGATCGATCACGACGAGCCTGGTCTGCGCCGTGATCCCGTTCACGATCGATTCCACGACATCGCCGGCGTCGCGGATCGGATACTCGATCGACACGGTCCGCAGCGTCGCGCCGCTCCTCTCGCACACGGCGGCGGCCGCCAGGCGGATCGCGCCGTAGGCGAGGTCGGTGATCACGACTTCGTCGGACGGCCTGAGCGGGAGTGACTGCAGTACCACGTTCAGACCTGTCGTGACGTTGGGGACGAACACGAGATCGTCGCCGCGCGCGCCCACGAACGCCGCCACCTGATCGCTGGCTTCGCGCAGCCGCGACACATCGCGCCATGGCGCCGGATGGTGCAGGTTCAGCTCGCGCAGCATGAATCGTGACGGATGGCGTTCCATCTCGTCGCGGAGCGCCTGCTGTTTCTGGAGCACGCGGCGCGGCGTCGCGCCGACGGTGCCGTGATTGAGGTAGGTGCAATCGGGATCGAGCATCCAGTGTTCGAGCATCGAGCGGCCGAATTTCGTCATGGTGACGTATCGTAGTCGCAGGCGCGTCCTCCCATTCATGCCATTTCCGGATTGGTAAGATTGCGGCGCAGATGACGTCATGGCTTCTGTCGCCGATCTAATCGTCACGCGGCTTCGCGATGCCGGCGTCGCCGCGCTGTTCGGCGTGCCGGGCGGCGGCAGCAATCTGGATCTGATCGACGCCGCACGCTCCATCGGTCTGCCGTTCATCCTGACGGCGACGGAGGTGGCCGGCGCAATCGCGGCAATCGCGCAGGCGGAGATTTCCGGTCGTCCCGGCGCCTGCCTGACGACCATCGGTCCGGGCGTCGCGTCGGTGGTCAATGGTGTCGCGTGCGCGCGTCTCGATCGCGCCGCGCTCCTCGTCCTCACCGACAGTTATCCCGCAGCCGGAGGCGATGGCTTCGCGCATCAGCGGCTCGATCACCACGAGCTCCTCGCGCCGGTGACGAAATGGTCGGCGACGATCGCGCCCGACGAGGCCGGCGCGTTGATCGACCAGGCGATCGCGTGCGCGATCGCCCCGCCGCCGGGGCCGGTGCACGTCGAATGTCCGTCCGACGTGACGGCGCAGCCGTGGGCGGCGGCCGCCAGGATCGAGAGGTCGATCTCAACTGACGGCGGAGGGTTTCTGGTCGTCGGGCCATGGCAGGCGGCTCAGGCCGCGATCGCTCGCGCGCGCAAGCCGTTGCTCATCGCCGGCGTCGGCGCCCGCCGCCCGGCCGATGTCGCGGCAATCCGATCGTTCTGTGCCCGGCGCGCGTTGCCGGCCATGGTCACCTACAAGGGCAAAGGCGTGATCGCCGATGATGACCCGCACTTTGCCGGCGTCTTCACCAACGGTGCGATCGAACAACAGGTTGCCGGTGAAGCCGATCTCTTGATTGGCGTCGGTTTCGATCCGGTCGAATTACTGCCGCGTCCGTGGAGATTGACGCAGCCGATCGTGTACTGCGGGCCGTGGCCGGTCGAAGCGCGTCACGTGCCGTTTGCGTCGCAACTGGTCGGCGATCTCGCCACTGCGCTCGACGAGGTCGATCGCGCATTCGCTCAGTCGAACTGGGACCTGGACGCGGTCGGTCGGATGGTCGCGGCACAGCGCACGGCCGTCTGTCCGCCCGCGGCGAATCTCTCGGCGCATCGCGTCGTGCAACTCGCCGCGGATGCGGCGTCGCGCCGCGCGCGCGTCACCGTGGATGCCGGCGCGCACATGCTGCCGGCGACAATGCTGTGGCCGGTGAGCGAGCCGGACCGGATGCTGATCTCCAACGGACTGTCGACGATGGGGTTCGCGCTGCCTGCGGCCATCGGCGCCGCGTCGATCGATCGCCATGTTCCGGTCGTGGCGCTGACCGGTGACGGCGGACTGCTGATGTGCGTCGGCGAACTGTTGACGGCAGTTCGCGAGCGGCTGCGGATCGTCACCCTCGTGTTCAACGACCGATCGCTGAGCTTGATCGACGTGAAGCAGCGTCAACGGCAGTACGCATCGGCAGGAGTGACGCTGGGCGATGTCGCGTGGTCGTCGGTGGCCGAGGGGTTTGGAATGCCAGCGCACGTTGCGACCAACGAAGCCGAGCTCGGGAAGGCGCTGCGGCAGGCACTCGATCAGCGCGGCCCCAGCCTGATCGACGCGCGCATCGATCCGTCGACGTATCCGGACACGCTTCGCGCGATTCGTGGGTGAGCCGTCCGTGGGCCGACACATGGGTCGGCCCCTACGAAGAGTTCCGGGTGAGCGGCGCCTCCTCCCGCGTGCGTACTACCTGCGGTTTATACTCGCCTCTATGCATCGCTCACGCGCTCTTTGTGTCGCGGCTCTCATCGCGATTGGCGCACTCGCACTCCTCGACGCGCAATCGCCGCGCCTGCTCGTCCTCAACAAGGAGGACGCCACTTTGGTGATCATCGATCCGGCGGCCGGCAAAATCCTCGGGACGGTCCCGGTGGGACAAGGACCGCACGAGCTGGTCGCCTCGCCGGACGGCAAATGGGCGTTCGCCAGCAACTACGGCACGGGGCCGGCGCCCGGTCGCACGATCTCGATGATCGACGTCGCCGCCAAAAAGGAGCTGCGTCGCATCGACGTGTCGCCGCTCAGCCGGCCGCACGGGCTCGCGTTCGTGAACGGGAAGCTGTACTTCACAGCGGAGGCGAACAAGAAGATCGCGCGCTACGATCCGGCGACGGACAAGATCGATTGGGAATTCGAGACCGGGCAGAACGGCACGCACATGGTGCTGCCGACCAAAGATGCCCGCACGATCTTCACGTCGAACATCGGCTCGAACAACGTCTCGGCGATTCAGCAGGGCGCCGACGGCAAATGGACGCAGACCCTGATTGCCGTCGGCAAGGGACCTGAAGGCATCGAGCTCTCGCCGGACGGCAAAACCATCTGGAGCGCGCACTCCGCCGACGGCGGCGTGTCGGTCATCGACGTCGCGTCGAAGAAAGTGACGCAGACCCTCGACCTCGGCACCAGGCGATCGAATCGCATTCACCTGACGCCGGACGGTAAGTTCGCGCTTCTCTCCGATCTCGAGGCCGGCGATCTCGTGGTCGTCGACACAGCCACGCGCAAGGAAGCCAAGCGGCTACCGCTCGGAAAGATGCCCGAAGGCATTCTGATTCCGCCGACCGGCGGGCGCGCCTACGTCGCCGTGAACGGCGACAACCACGTTGCGGTCATCGATCTGAGGACGTGGCAGGTCATCAATAAGATCTCGACGGGAACCGGACCTGACGGGATGGCTTGGATCCAGTGATTGCGGATTGAGGATTGCGGATTGCGGATTTATTGAGGATTGGCGATTGGTTGATTGCGGATTGATTGATGATTGGCGATTGATGATTGGGA
>DAIUKO010000235.1:7404-12138 GCA_036848175.1 Vicinamibacterales bacterium
CACTGTCGAGCAATCGCCAATAAATCCGCAATCCGCAATCCTCAATCCGCAATACTACCTTTTCAGGTAGTGTTTGCGGCCGATCCCAGGTCTACGATCGATTTGTGAGCGCTCAACCACTTCCAAACGACGACGACCTGCTCGACGCCTATTCGCGCGCGGTCATTCATGCGGTCGATGCCGTCGGCCCCGCTGTCGTGAAGATCGACGCCGAGCGGGGCGGCGGGTCGGGCGTCGTCTTCACGCCTGACGGCCTCGTCCTCACCAACAGCCACGTCGTCCATCGCGCGTCGCGTCTGACGATGACGCTGGCCGACGGCCGATCGTTTCGCGCCGACGTGGTCGGCAGCGATCCCGACACCGATCTCGCCGTCGTCCGCGCGACTGTGGCTGCCGGCGCCTCTCTCCCGTGGGCCAGCCTCGGCGATTCGCGGGGCGTACGCGTCGGCCAGATCGCCATCGCGATCGGCAACCCGTACGGATTCCATCATTCCGTGACCGCGGGTGTGGTCAGCGCGCTCGGTCGATCGCTGCGATCGCAGTCCGGCCGTCTGATGGACGACATCATCCAGACCGACGCGGCGTTGAATCCCGGCAACTCCGGCGGGCCGCTGGTGACGACGCGCGGAGAAGTCATTGGCATCAACACGGCGACGATTCTGCCGGCGCAGGGATTGTGCTTCGCGATCGCGAGCAATACGGCGCGGTTCGTCGTGTCGCGGCTGCTGCGCGACGGCCGCATCCGCAGGAGCTACATCGGCGTTGCCGGACAGAACGTGCCGGTTCCGCGTGCGCTGGCGCGCGCCAACCAGCTCGCCGTGTCATCGGGCGTGGCCGTGATGTCGGTGGAGCCGAACAGTCCGGCGATGACGGCAGGCGTTCGCGACGGCGACATTATTCTGGCGTTCGCCGGAGAGCCCGTCACCGGCATCGATGATCTCCATCGGCGACTCACCGAGGATCGGATCGGCATCGCGGCGCCGCTGATGATCCTCCGTCGCGGCGAGCGGCGGCAGCTGACGATCATTCCGGCGGAATCTCGTCGGTCGTAGCGCACGTCGCCCCCGGCGGCCCTGAAAGCCGCCATCGCGCGATCAGAGCGTGATCAGCCCGCGGCGCACGGCCCGGCGGACGGCGTCGGTGCGATTGGCGGCGCCGAGCTTGCCCGAGATCGACGAGACGTGAAACTTCACGGTCTGATCGCTGATGTGCAGCCGGTCGGCGATCGCCTTGTTCGGCAGCCCTTCGGCGAGGAGCTCGAGCACCTGAATCTCGCGCGGCGTCAGCGGCTCTTCGAAGCGCGTGTCCTCGTCGTCGAGATCGTCACGCGGCGCGGTCGGGCGCTCGCGGCTCCCGGCAATCATGACGGCGTCGGCATCGACATCCGATCGCTCGGCCGCCGGCAGCGATGCGAATTCCGCCACGACGTCGATCGATCCGTCGAGACTGGCGCGCAGTCGCGCGCGCTCCGACGGCGAGCCGACGAGCACGACGCGCATCAGTGTGCGGGCCGCTCGCCCACGGTCACCTTCAGATCCGTCACGGCGCCGCCGCGCAGCGCGCGCAGCGCGACCTGACGGCCGACGCGATCGCCGACGAGCAGATCGAGGAGATCTTCCGGCGACTCCACCGGCTGACCGTCGAACTCGAGCATCACGTCTCCAACGAGCATGCCGGCCGAGGCGGCCGGACTGCCGGGCGTGACGCCAACGACGAGCAGCGCTTCCTCGCGGCCTTCAGCGCCCAGCTGATTCTCCGGGAGTTTGACCGGCTGCCCCGCGATGCCGAGGTAGCCGCGCTTGAGTTGACCGTGCTCGAGGAGCGTCGCGGCCGTTTTCCACGCGATCGATGCCGGAATGATCACGCCCAGACCGCGGATTGCCGCCGCCGTTGCGACGCCGATGAGGCCGCCGCCTGTGTCGAGGAACGCACCGCCGGCAAAGCCGTCGTGCATCGGCGCGCTCGTTCGAATCACCTGATCGATCGCCCGACGACGTCCGGTCGGCAGCGGTCCACCGATCACCGAGACGATGCCGGCGCTGGCCGTGACCGCGTTACTCCACGATCGCGCGACCGCGAGCGCGAGATGGCCGACGCGCGCCGACGACCGGGACGGCGCGATCGGTGCGGCGCCGAGGCCGGCGACCCGCAGCACGGCAAGGCTCGTCGTCGGATCCCATCCGGCGAGCTGGGCGTCGAAGGTCTGGCCGTCATCGCGGCGAACGTGCAGGCCGTCTTCGCGGCCGAGTGCACGGACAGTCGTCAAGACCACTCCGTCAGCGTACACGAGTCCGCTCGCCGGACGGCGCCGGCCCTGCACCTGGACGACGGAGGGCGACGCGGCGGCCACCGCATCCGCGAGTTGATTCGAGAATGTCGAGAGAAGATCGTTTGTCATGCGCCAATGGTGACAAAACGATCGACGGCGCGGATCACCCAATCGGGCGGCGCGTTCAAACGCGGGTTGGGAGTTCCGGTCGCTGTTCGTGCGGACGTATGATACCAAACCGTCAGGAGGCCTCCTCATGCGTCGAGCGTTCCTTCTCGTTCTGACGATTGCGATCGTGGCGCCGGTGCGCGCGCAGCGCGGCGCGGCGCCTGGGCAGCGCGGCGCCGCACCCGCCGCCGCGGCGACGGCCGTGTCGAGCAAACCCGACACGCCCTTCAAGCTCGCGACCTTCGAGGCGGCGGGAAAGACGCGTGTCGGCCTCGTGCTCGGCGCACGCGTCTTCGACATCGCCGGCGCGAACGCCGAGGTCGCGAAAAAATCCGGCCTGCCGGTCGTCGCCATGCCCGCCGACATGCGCGAGCTGATTGAAACCTACAGCCGCGTCTCGCCGCGGCTCTACCGCATCGCCAACTACTTCAAGAACGCGAAGAGCGACGGCCTGCCGTTCGCGTTCGACGTGGACAAGGTGTCGATCAAGGCGCCGATCAAGTATCCGTACAACCTGCTCGCGGCCGCCGCCAACTACCGCTCGCACGCCAACGAGATGTTCGGTCGCGGCGGCGCGGGCGGCGGCGCCAACGAGATCGATCCCGACAAAGTCGATCCGGTGATGTTCGCCAAGAGCCCGAGGTCCTGCATCATCGATCCGGGCGAACCGTTCTTCATCCCGCCGGGCCGCAACATCGACTGGGAAGGGGAGCTCGCCATCATCATCGGCAAGACGGCCCTCAACGTGACGGAACCGAAGGCGCACGACTACGTGTTCGGCTACAGCATCATGTTCGACGTCAGCGATCGCGGCGGCACCGGGCGCCAGACCAGCTCGCAGTTCCAGGGACCGAACTGGTTCGCCGGAAAGAGCCGCGACCGCGGCGCGCCGTTCGGCCCGTTCATCGTGCCGAAGGAGTTTGTCGAGTATCCGACGCACCTGCGCATCGTCACCAAGGTGAACGGCGTCACCAAGCAGGATGGCAACAGCAAGGATCTGATTTGGGACGAGGCGCACCTCGTGCGCTATCTCTCGTCGATTCTCACGTTGTATCCGGGCGACGTGATCTCGAGCGGGACCCCTGACGGCGTCGGAACAGCACGCCGTCCGCCGGAGTACTTGAAACCCGGCGACGTGGTCACGATCGAGATCGAAGGCATCGGGACATTGACGACGCCGATGCGGGCGCCGGCCGTCACGGCGACCAAATGAGATTGGCGATCGCTGCGGCGTTGGCCGTCGCCGTGGCGGCGCAGTCGGCGCCGCCGCCGGACACGATTCTCGTCAACGGCCATATCGTGACGGTCGATGCGGGATTCTCGATCGCACAGGCGGTCGCGATCTCGGATGGCCGTTTCACCGCGGTCGGCGCCGATGCGGCGATCAGGAAGCTCGCGGGCGCGAAGACGACGACCATCGATCTTCATCGACAGACGGTGATCCCGGGTCTCGCCGACGGACATCTGCACGACGCCGGCGGCGGCCCTGGCGTCGATCTGTCGCGCGCCCGATCCATCGCCGACGTGCTCGCTGCGGTCGCCGCGCGCGTCAAGGCGAGCCGTGCCGGCGACGTCCTCGTCAGCAACAGCGACTGGCACGAAGCACAGCTGAAAGAGCATCGCCTGCCGTACCGCAAGGATCTCGACACCGTCTCGCCGGACAACCCCGTCGTCCTCGTTCGCGGCGGACACGAATACATCCTCAATTCAGCGGCGCTGAAGAAATGGGACATCACCAAAAACACGGCGCAGCTGCCGGGCGGACGGATCACGCGCGCGCCGGACGGCGAATTGAACGGCGAGCTGGTCGATCGCGCCAAGTCGCTCGTGCAGCTTCCTCCCGCTCCGAAGCTCACGATTGAAGCGCTGCAGGAGCAGCATCGGAAGCTCAACGCGGCGGGACTCACGAGCATCCGCTATCCGGGCGCGTCGGTCGAACAGTATCGGCTGCTGCAGGACATGAAGAGCCGCGGTCTGCTCACGATTCGCGTGAGTCAGCTGCTGCGGTTTCCCGCCGACAGCGCGGAGGCGATGCGGAATGCGATCGCGGCATCGGGCATCAGACCGGACGAAGGCGACGAGTGGGTACGGATCGGCGGCATGAAGCTCGGCGTCGACGGAGGCTTCGAAGGCGGCTGGATGCGCGAGCCGTATTCCGAGCCGTGGGGCGAGCACGGCGCCTTTCGCGGCGTCAACACGATGAAGCAGGCGGCGTACACCGACGTCGTCCGCGAACTCAACCGTCTCGGCTGGCGCGTCGCGACACACGCGGTCGGCGACGCGGCGATCGATGAAGT
>DAIUKO010000236.1:0-12125 GCA_036848175.1 Vicinamibacterales bacterium
CATCCGATCACGAACGCCGACGGCGCGCAGCTCGCCTACGACCTGCAGAAGATCAATCCCACCTACATGCTGCACGCCGGCTATCTCGGCGCGCTCGGCGTGGACGTCACCAATCAGCAATGGGAGACCGATCCGGTTTATCCGGAGAGCGGCATCCGGCCGAAGATCTGGCGGACGTGGCTGCCCGACATCTTTCTCAACCCGCACGGCTACCCGAGTCACGAATGGGTTCAGCTCTTCTCGGAGTACGCGGCCTGGGTGCGCACGCGCGCCGTCGAGACGCGCGATTACTGGACGATGCGCGGGTGGTGGATGCCGGGCTTCGCCTGGCTCGACGACGCGCGGTATCCGCGGCACAAGGACGAGCAGATGAAGCTGCTCGCGATGATCACGGAGTACGCGAAAGCGGCGCCGGGTACGGCCGCGCTCAACGCGCGCGCCTACGACCGCTACAAGCGCTACAGCTTCGATTTCGATCAGAAGAACTTCAAGCTCGATTTCACCAACGGCGTGTTGATCTACAAATCGATCAAAGGCGCGCGTGCGAACCCGCAGAGTCAGGACTTCATGGCCCGCAACCCGAACGTCACGATCTGGGAAGGCGTGACCGAGGCGCCCGATGAAACGGCGCGCGGCGACTGGCTGAAGCTGGTCGCGAATGCCGGCCTGCAATGGGACAAGGCGATTCTCGACTATCTCGTGCAGGGCAAGCACGAAGTCGAGCGCAAGGTCGAGCCGTTCTGGAACGGCGTCAGCCTGAGCATGACTCGCCCGCGGCCGCCAAAGCCGCCGAAGGGCGAGGAGCGGAAGACGACCGAATCAGCGAATCCGCTTGAACCGCGTTGAATAGGTCGCGTCTTCGGTGATCCGCACGCGCACGGGAACCTTGTGCGGTGCGAGTCGCTGCGCGAGGAAGCGCCGCATGCGGACTTTGAACGCGTCGGGCAGTTCCGGCTGGGTCAGCCGGACGGTAGCCGCGACGATCTGGCCGGTGAACGCGTGTGCCTCTCCGCGGACGACAGCGTCGGCGACGTGCTCCATTTCGAGGAGCGCGCTTTCCACTTCCGCCGGATAGACCTTACTGCCGCCGACGTTGATGACGTCGGTCGTCCGTCCGAGGAAGCGAATCCATACACCGTCCACCTCGACCAGATCGCCGGTATCGAAGAACCCTTCCGCGTCGAACGGACTCGGCGCGTTGAGATAGCCGAGCATCGCCGACTTCGCACGAATCCAGAGTCGGCCGCCGACGACTTTCCATTCGAAGTCCTCACCCCCGATTCGGACCCACAGTGAGTTCGACTCGCGCGACTGCGATCGCAGGATGCCCAGCTCCGTCATCCCGTATGTCTGCAGGAAGCGCGCCTGTGGAAACGCGACGCAGGCCTGGGCCAGCGTGCTGGCGGGCATCGGTTCAGTGCCGTAGGTGATCAGCTTCAACGAGCTGAGATCGCGCCGCTCCGCTTCGCCGGACAACAGCATCAAATTCAAGAACGTCGGCGACGTCGGCAGCAGCTCGACGCGGTGCGTTTCAATCGCGTCGCACACCGCCGAGGCCGACCGATCTCTCGACAGCACCACGGCACCGCCGTTCGCCAGCGTATAGAACAACGTGTTCACGCCGCCGATGTGATCCAGCAGCAGAAACACGAGCGTGCGCAGACGCTGCCGCGGCACCTGAAACTTGGCGAGCAGACGTTTGAGGTCGTGCACCGCCGCCTTCGGCTTTCCAGTCGACCCCGAGGAGAAGAGGACGAGTCCAGGATGACCGTTCTCCTGCAGCGCCGAGTACAACTCGTGCTCGGCCGTGCGGCCGGTCGGTTCCAGCTCGGTCGCCTCGTCGCCGATGCGGACGCGAAATTCAATCTGGCCGATCTCGAGGAAGGACTCGTGATGCGCTCGCGAATCGGGCGAGAGCGGCACCGAGATGTGCCCGCTCCACGTCGCGGCCAGGAAGACGGCAATCGACTCCGGTCCGTAGTCGCCCTCGACGCTGATGATGCGGCCCGAGCCGAGGCCCGCCAGGCGCGCTCGCCATTCGTGCACCCGATCGGCGAGCTCGCCGTAGGTGTAGGTGCGGTCGGGCATCGCGATGGCAAGGTCGCCGCGACAGCTCTCCATCTTGTCCATCAGGAACTCGATCATCCGATGCCTCCCAAGTACACGATTTGGCCGGTGACCATCGCGCTCTCCGGCCGTAGAAAGAAATCGATGACGTTGGCGACGTCGTCAGGCTCCGCCCAGCGCGGCACCGCCTGCCTCGAAATGAGGCGATCAATCCGATCGGCGGGTACGGCGTCCGTCAGCTGCGTGTGCACCGGGCTCGGGCCGACGGCGTTGCACGTCACGCCGAACGGCGCCGCTTCGCGCGCGACGATCCGCGTGAAGGTTTCGACGGCGCTCTTCGAGGCGGCGTAGATCGCCTCGCCCTCGAGGCGCAGCGGAACCGCGACGGTCGTGAAGTTGACAATGCGTCCGGCAGTCGACGAGCGCAGCAGGCGAAGCCCGGCGCGGGTGAACGCGAACGTGCCGAGGAAATTGGTGGCCATGATCTGACGCGCCGTCTCGAACGGCGTCAACGCCACCGGATTCATGCTGGCGATCCCGGCGTTGTTGATCAGCACGTCCAACGCGCCGAACCGCTTCCGGATGTCGCCGAGGAGCGTCTGCACCGCCTGTTCGTCGGTGACGTCCACGCACATGTGCGTATAGCGCTTGTGCGTGATCGCCGCGCCGCCGCGCGCGCAGCCAATGACGACGTTGTCATGGGCCAGGTAGTGGCGCACGAGGTGCGCGCCAATGCCGCGACTGGCGCCCGTGATGAGAACATGGCGGGTCCCGTTCACGGCTGTGACGGCGCCGTTTCCTGAATGAACGCGACGAGCGCGGCGACGCTTCGAAACGGACTGCGCTTCTGCGACATGGCGCGGGCATCGCTCAACATCACGTCGATCCCGTGATCGTGCAGCGCGTCTTCGATGTCGATCAGCAGCGACACGAGTCCCAGCGAGTCGAGCGCGCTTCCCGCCCCGAACAGTGGGGCGTCGGGCGCCACCGCGAGTTGCGCATCCGGCATCCTCGCCACGTTGGCGTTTTCGATGGCGCGAAGGACGAGATCCTGGACTTCCGCCGTCGTCACTACCTGTATCTCCCGCATGTGCCCTCCCACCGGACCGGCGCGCTGTTTTGAACGGACTTGAGTGAAAACGGAAGAGCAATAATGCGGCCACGGACTCTTCGAGGGCGAACGCATAAAAAGGCATCGCGTTTTGGAAGCGCAAAGGCCCGGCAATGCCGCGAAGTCTGCCCTCAGGCAGACTTACGTCCGCAAATTTCGAGGATGAGTACCGGGTACCCGCGATCGGCTGCGCGGCGCGGGCCCTGAGCTAGAATCGCGGCGGTTCATGCCTGGCGTCCGCATCGACATCAATTCCGACATGGGCGAGTCGTTCGGGGCCTACACGATCGGCCACGATGCAGGGCTGATGAAGTCGATCACGTCGGCGAACATCGCCGCCGGCTTTCATGGCGGCGATCCGTCGGTGCTGCGTGCGACGATCCGGATGGCGAAGGCGCACGGCGTGGCGGTCGGCGCGCATCCCGGCTATCCCGATCTCGTCGGCTTCGGCCGGCGCGCGATGGCGGTATCGCCGAAGGAGGCGGAGGACTTCTGCCTCTATCAGATCGCGGCGGTCGCCGGCGTCGCCCGGGCCGAGGGGGTGCGCATGCAGCACGTCAAGGCGCACGGCGAGCTGTTCAATGTCGCGGCCAGGAACCGCGAGCTCGCGACGGCGATTGCGAGCGCCGTCGCCGCGTTCGACACGTCGCTGATCTTTTTCGCGATGCCGGGATCGGAGATGCTGAAAGCCGGGAACGAGCTCGGTCTTCGCACGGTGACCGAGGTGTTCGCCGACCGGGCCTATGAGCCCGACGGCTCTCTGGTCTCGCGCCGCAAGCCCGGCGCCGTCATCCACGATCCCGAGGCGGTGGTGGCACGTGCGGTCCGAATGGTGAAGGATCGATCGGTTGTCGCCATCGACGGTTCGGTGATCCCGCTCGAGGCGGAGACGATCTGCGTGCACGGCGACACGCCCGGGTCCGACGATCTCGCCGCAAGAATTCGTGCCGGCTTCGAAGCCGCCGGCATCGTCGTCAAACCCGTGGGATCCGACTGATGGCCACTCCTCGAGTTTCACCGCGCCGCGATCCACTCGTCAGCGCCGACGAACCAAGCGGGATGTTCGGCTGGTGGCGCGACGCTGATGCTCGAGCGCGCCGTGCGTTCGTCGCCGCGTCGCTCGGCTGGATGCTCGATTCCTTCGACGTGATGCTCTACGCGATCGTCCTCGCGAAGTTGATCGAGGATCCGACGCTGCAGCTGTCGCTCGGCGCCGCCGGAATCCTCAATTCGGTCACGCTGCTGGCGGCGGCGGCGGGCGGCATCGCGTTCGGCGTCATCGCCGATCGGATCGGCCGCAAGCGCGCGCTGATGGCGGCGGTGTTGATTTTCTCGATCTTCACCGCGGCGTGCGGCCTCGCGCAGTCGGCTGTGCAGCTCGCCATCATCCGCATCCTGCTCGGACTCGGGTTCGGCGGTGAGTGGGCGACCGGCGCCGCGCTGGTGTCCGAGTCGTTTCCCGCAAAGCATCGCGGCAAGGCGCTCGCATTCGTGCAGAGCGCGTGGGCGATTGGCTACGGCCTCGCAGCGGTCGTCAATCTCCTCATCATGCCGCTGTGGGGCTGGCGCGGCGTGTTTTTCGTCGGCGTCGTGCCGGCGCTCTTCACGCTGTGGATCCGCCGTCGCGTCGAGGAACCGCGGATCTGGGAAAACGCGAAGCCCGCCGAGCGCGGCCGCTTCGGCTCGCTGTTCGAGCCGCCGATCCGCCGCGTGACGATCGCGATCGCGTTGATGAACTCCTGCTGCCTGTTCGCATGGTGGGGCCTCAACGGCTGGGTGCCGGGATATCTGAACCTCTCACCAGCGCGAGGCGGCATCGGACTCTCGTCGTCGACGATGTCGTGGTTCGTGATCGCGATGCAGGTGGGGATGTGGTTCGGCTACGTGACCTTCGGATTCATGGCCGACGCGATCGGGCGCAAACGCACCTACGTGCTCTATCTCGTCATCGCCGCCGTGCTGCTGCCGACCTACGGCTTCCTGCGCATCCCGGCGGTCCTGTTGATCCTCGGTCCGTTCGTCGCGTTTTTCGGCACCGGCTACTTCAGCGGGCTCGGCGCGCTCGTCGCGGAGCTCTATCCCACGCCGGTGCGCGCGACCGCCGCCGGCTTCTGCTACAACTTCGGCCGGATCGCCAGCGCCGCGGCGCCCTACACCGTCGGATCGGTGGCGGCGACCCGCGGCTTCGGCGTCGCGTTCACGATCGCCGGAGCCGCGTTCCTGCTCGCTGCAGTGGCGTGGATCTGGATTCCCGAGACGAAGAACCGGGAGCTGACGTAGGCCGATAGCTCTCCACCACCGTGTCCTCAGTGGTGGAGAGTTTGGGGCACTACGCGGTGCCTGAGCCTCCGCGGACGTACTTATTGAAGTGCTCGAGGGTCCGCGACCACGCGAGCTTCGCCGCCGCCTCGTCGTAGCGCGGCGTCGTGTCGTTGTGGAAGCCGTGCTGCGTGCCGTCGTAGATGTATTTCACGTACGTCTTCCCGTTCGCCTTCAGCGCAGTTTCAAACGCCTCGATGCCGCTGTTCACGCCCTGATCGTTGCCGGCGTAGTGCAGCATCAGCGGCGCCTTGATCTTCGGCACATCGTCTGCGCCCGGCTGACGACCGTAGAACGGCGCGCCGGCGGCGAGATCTCCGCCCAACCGGACCGCGAGGTTGTTCACGACGCCGCCGCCGAAGCAGAAACCAACCGCGCCGAGCTTGCCGGTCGACTCGGGACGCGATTTGAGCCAGTTCGCCGCGGCGACGAAATCCTCGAACATCTTTGGACCGTTCACCTCGCGGAACTTCACTGCCCCCTGCTCGTCGTTGCCCGGGAATCCGCCGACCGAGGTCAGACCATCGGGCGCGAACGCGATGAAGTTGGCGACGGCGAAGCGACGCGCCACGTCTTCGATGTACGGATTGAGACCGCGGTTCTCGTGGATGACGAGGATCGCGGGCAGCTTGCCGCTGGCATTGGCCGGCCTCGTGAAATAGCCCTTGATGCTGCCGTTGCCCTGCGGCGACTGCACCGTCTCGTAGCTGGTTTTGATCCGCGCGTCGTCTTTCGGCACCTGCTGGGCCCACGCGTAGTTCGGTCTGAGCCCCTCGAAGATGGCGGCGACGGTCAGACCGCCGACTGCGAATTTGCCCGCGCGCTCGAAAAAGTTGCGCCGGGTAATGTCGCCGTGCTGGTACTCGTGAAAGAGATCCAGCAGCTCCTGGGGATAATCGGACGCTTTCTTGCGCTCCATTGAGATGACTCCTTTACTGGACCGGTTGGAAAAGGCCCTGGATCGGCGGGAGTATACTCCCGCCGTGCGGTCGATCGCGCTATCGGCGTTGCTGCTGGCGGCGACGCTCTCGAGCGGCTGCCTCATCCTTGCGCTCCAGCCTGCCTACGACGCGGAGTCGGTCGTCTTCGACGAGGCGCTCGTCGGCCAGTGGGAAAACGCGGAGGACGGATCGAAGGCGACGATCGAGCGCGGCGAGTGGCGCTCCTACAAGATCGCGTACACGGATCGGTCCACGACGCGAAATTTTCAGAGCAACCTCACCAGAATCGGCACGATCGCCTTTCTCGACGTGACCGAAATGCGCGGCGCCGATCCCGGTCCGTATCTCGTCCCGGTTCACGGCGTCTTCCGCATTGGCGTCACCGCCGACACACTGACCGCGTCGCCGCTCGATTACGCGTGGTTCATGCGCGCCATGACGCAGAAAGCGCTGCGCGGCCTCACCGTCGCCGTCGACGATCGCCGAAACATCGTCATGACCGACCCGACCGGCGACATCCGGCGATGGCTCGCCCACGCGCCTGATGAGGCGTTCAGCGCGCCGATGACGTTTTCGAGAAAGCCTGGCGCCGCGTTCATTCAATCCGGACGATTCGTTCGCTGACGTGCGGAAAGCGGTCGAGGACCGCGGGATCGTGGCCGGGAATCACCAGCCGCGGATCGCTCGCGAGGCTGCGCATCCGATCCTGCGCGCGCAGGTTCGAGACGGCGTCCAGCGTCTGCGCGATCGGCTTGTGCGCATCGAGATTCTCGTAAAGGTACATGTTGTCGGAGGCAATCACGACAGACGACGTCCGCGTCTGGACGCCGACGTACTGCGACGCCCAGGTGTGCTTGCCGCCGGTGTTGAATGTCAGCCCTGAGACTGTTGTCTCGTCGTCTCCGCGCACGAACGAGACTTTGCCCGCCGTGTTGCGCCTGACGATCTCCTGCACGTCGTCAGGATCGATTCCACCGTGCGTGTTCGCAGACTGCCAGGCGTCGCCGGTGTAGTAGTCGTACTCGTCTTTCTGGATCCAGACCCGCGCCGAAGGAAACAGGTCGATGCCGCCGGCGTGATCCCAGTGCATGTGCGAGACGATCAAATCGGTGACGCTCTCCGGTTTCAGCCCGAGCGGCGCGATGGCGTCGGACGGCTTGATGTAGTCCCTCACGGCGAACTGACGAAAGTACTGCTCGCGATGAAATCCCGAATCGACGATCGCGACCCTGCCGTCGATGCCCTTCAGGACCCAAATCATCATCGCGATGTCCATCCGCCGGGCCGGATCGGCGCCGGCGACGAGGCTCGCGACGCGGAAGTTCGCGATCGTCGCGAACCGCACCGCATACACCTCGTATTTGTCGACGTCACCCCGCAGCGGCGCCGCGAAAAACAGCGGGACGATGAGAGCGAGCCTGCTGATCACCACACGCATGGCTTGGGCGCTCCGCCAACTTTTTCTACTGGCCGCGGGCGCTGCTCTCATTGCGACGGTTCGTTCTTGAGAGCCCTTCGGAGAATCTTTCCTACCATTGTCTTTGGAAGGTCGGATCTGAACTCGATCCTGGACGGGACTTTGTAGTGCGCGAGCTTCTCGCGACAGAAGGCGCGAAGCTCCTCCTCCGTCGCCGTGTGTCCGGCGCGCAGCACGACCCACGCTTTCACCATCTCGCCCTTCTTCGTATCCGGAACGCCGGCGACCCCGACTTCCGCGACCGCAACGTGCGTCGCGATCACTTCTTCGATTTCGCGCGGCCAGACCTGATAGCCGCTGGTTTTGATCAGATCCTTCATCCGATCGACGATGAACACGTATCCATCGTCGTCGAGGTATCCGCGATCGCCGGTGTGCAGCCAGCGGCGCGTGCCCGCTTCGTCAGCGTGCTCGCGCAACACGTGCTCGGTCTCGTCGGTGTGGTTCCAATACCCGACCATCAGCTGCGGCGCGGCGATCGCGATCTCGCCGAGCTCGTTCCGACCGAGAACGCGCGTCCCCGTGTCGACGTCGTAGATTCGGACGTGGACGTCGGGCAGCGGCATCCCCACCGAGCCGAGCTTGTTCGGACCTTTGACCGGATTCACACAGAGCGCCATCATCGCCTCGGTCAGCGAGTAGCCTTCGACAATCCGGGCGCCGGTCAGCGACTCGAACCGGCTCTTGGTTTCCGCGAGCAGCGCCGATGCGCCGGAGAAACACAGCCGGATCGACTTGAAGTCGATCTTTCCCGCCCGCACGTCGGGATGATTCAGCAGTCCGTTGAAGAGCGTCGGCACGCCGGAGAAGAACGTCGGCCTCACTTTGCGAACCGTGGCCAGCAGATCGTGCAGGTCGCGCGGATTCGGCACAAGGGCGATCGCACTGGCCTGGACGACGGCGAGCGACTGGACGCCGACGTTGGCGTAGACGTGGAACAGCGGCAGCGGCAGAAACAGCACGTCGCCGGCGCCACTGAGCGCCGATGCGTTCCACGCCTTGATCTGCGTCGCGGCGATGACGTATGCGCCGTGCGTGCCGAGCGCGCTCTTCGGCGTGCCGGTCGTGCCGCCGCTCATCAGCAGCGTCGCGTGATCCGACGGAGCGGGCGGAGCCTCCGGCGGCCGACGACCGCGATTCACCAGGAGCAGATGCGCGAAGTCGTGATCGCCGGGCGCGAGGACGATGCGATCGCCGTCGCGCTTCTCGCGAAACAAGGTGAACAGCACGCGGAGGTGCGGCGGAAAGTACTCCTTGATGTTCGTCGAGATGACGCGCCGCAGCGGCGTGCGCGTCTGCACGCTCTTCACACGGTTGTAGAACCGCGACAGCGTCACAATCGTCTCGATGCCGCTCTCGGTGAGCGGCCCTTCGAGCTCGTGCTCGGTGTAGGTCGGGTTGAGCGGCGCCACGATCGCCCCGAGCTTCCAGGCGCCGAATTCGGCAATGAAGAACTGCGGGCAGTTGGGGAGCAGCAGCGCCACGCGATCGCCGCGCTTCACGCCGAGCGCCGCCAAGGCACTCGCGCAGGCGTCGCTCAGCCGATCGAGCTGACCGTAAGTGATGGTCGCGCCCTTGAAGAGGAGCGCCGGCTGGTTCGGGCGCTCACGAGCGGCGTCCGCGAGATAGTCGACGAGCGTGCGGTTGGGGTACGGCGCGAGCGTCGTGGGAACGCCCGCGTCGTAGTGAGCGAGCCACGGCGCGGCCAGGTGGCTCGGCGCTCGCGGCTCGTCTCTCGAAATCAACGGCTGCTGCTGGTCTTGATGCGGTAAGTGCCGTCGTCCATGCGTTCGCGGAACGCGCCGTGGCAGCCGGCGCACTGCTGGCCGAGCGTGCCGGCGTGCGTCTTCGCTTCGTCCCAGTTGCCCGATGCGATCGCGGTGCCGATCTGTTCAGACAGCTTCCGCGCCTCTTCCGCGAATTTGCTCGCCTCGGCTTTGCCCTTCGGCTTCCAGAACGCTTCGGCCTGAACGAACGCCTGCTTCAGGACGTTGGCGTTCTCCTTTGCGACCGCCATGTCGGTCTTGTCGAGCGCGCCGCGCAGCGCGGTGTTCGCCGGACCGATCTGTTTCATGATTTTCGACAGCGCTTCTTCTTCCGCCGTCATCGGCGGCGGCGGGCGCTTTGCCACGTCGACGCCGGCCGTCGTGATCACCGACTTGGCGAGCACGACCGGATGTCCCTTGTACCTGGCGACGACATCGGGCGGGAAGTCGGGCTTGTACTCTTTCGTCAGCTCGGCGCCCTTCTTGCCGATCTCCGCCTGATCGAGATGGACGACTTCACCAATGATCGTCACGTACGTGTTCGGCGTCACCGGCTCCATCAGCGTCGGCGCGATCACGATGACGTCTTTGCCCGTGCTCTTGGTCTTGTCCTGGTCGACCGAAAACGCCAGCTTGGACAACGTCGCTTCGACCGCGCCGGTGACGGTGACGAGCTCGCCGTAATACGTGTCAGGGTGGTCGGCGAGTGTGCTCGCGGCGAGCGGCACGTACGGTTTGGCCGGCGCACCCGGCGTCACGGGCGCGCCCGCGGGAGCGCCCTGCTGGCCGCCGCGGCCGCCCCGTCCCTGCGCCGGCTGCGGCGCGGGCGGCTCCTGCGCGGCGATCGAGACGACGAGGCACGCGCACGCGGCGGCGATCCACGTCGAAATCTTGAAGCGGTACATAAAGCCGTACATAAAAGGAGGACTCCTTGCTGGGGATCGATTCTACGTCAGAGGCTCGCCAATGGCGCGAGGAGCATCAACAGTAGAGCCTTCTGCCCATGGAGCCGGTTCTCGGCCTGATCGAAGACGACGGAGACCTCGGACTCGAAGACGTCGGCGGTCACTTCTTCGCCGCGGTGCGCTGGCAGGCAATGCATGAAGAGCGCGCCGGGCTTCGCCAGCGACATCAGCTCCTCGTTCACCTGGTAGGGCGCGAAGACTCGCCGCCGCACGTCGGCTTCTCGCTCCTGACCCATCGACGTCCAGGTGTCGGTGTACACGGCATCGACGCCCGCCACGGCGTCGGCCGCATCGGCGAACAACCGCAGCCGCGCGCCGTGGCGCGCGACGCTCGTGGCCTGCTGGACCACCATGTGCGGAAGCTGATACGCCTGCGGGCTGGCGATGTGAACGTGGACGCCGAGCATCGACGCGGCATGCGCCAGCGACGTCGCGACGTTGTTGCCGTCGCCGACGTACGCGATCGTGCGTCCGCGCAGGTTCCCGAGGTGCTCCTGCAGCGTCAGGAAGTCGGCGATCGCCTGACAGGGATGTTCTTCGTCGGTCAGCGCGTTGATCACGTGGAGCGTTCGCGCCGCCGCGGCGAACTCCTTCAGCAGGTGCTGCGAAAAAGTGCGGATGACGACGCCATCGACCCAGCGTTCGAGATTGCGCGCGACATCGGCGACCGGTTCGCGCGTGCCGAGCGCGACGTCAGGCTGGAGGCCGACGATCTGGCCGCCGAGCTCGCGCACCGCGATCTCGAATGTGGTGCGCGTGCGCAGCGACGGCTTGTCGAAGAGCAGGGCGACGTGCCGGCCGTTCAACGCGTCGGCGGTCGGCGCCAGCCGTCCGAGCCCGCGCTCGGACTTGAGCTGGGCGGCGAGCCGCAGGCAGCGTTCGAGATCGGCGGCGTCGAAATCGAGGACCGACAGGTAATCCTTGCGGTGAGTGAGCGAAGCGGCCTGTGTCATGTTCGGTAATCCGCGTTGATGCGCACGTACTCAGCACTCAGATCACACGTCCACACCGTTGACGACGCCCGGCCGGCGCCGAGATCGACGGTCACGTCGATGTTCTTCCCCGTCAGATACGACGCGGCGTCCGGCGCCGCCTCGTCGTGGGGACGGCCGTCCTTGAAGAGCACGATCGATCCGATGACGACGGCCGCCCGCGACAAGTAAAACTCGACGCCGGCGCGGCCGGCGACCGCGATCAGCCGTCCCCAGTTCGGATCGCCGCCGTGAATCGCCGTCTTGACGAGCGGCGAGTTCGCGATCGCCTTCGCGGCGCGGCGCGCGTCCGATCGCGTAGCGGCGCCGGTGACCGTGACCGTGATCAACTTCGTCGCCCCTTCGCCGCCGCGCACGATGCCGAGGGCGAGCTCGCGGCACACATCGCGCAGTACCCCGACGAAGGCGGGGTAGGTCGCGTCGTCGATGGCGACGCCGCTCGCGCCGTTGGCGAGCAGCATCACGCAGTCGTTCGTGGAGCATTCGC
>DAIUKO010000237.1:0-12123 GCA_036848175.1 Vicinamibacterales bacterium
TTCGTGGTTTCGTGGTTTCGTGGTTTCGTGGTTTCGTGGTTTCGTGGTTTCGTGCTCAGGATTGTGCGCCGCTGCCCTCGAAATTCGCCAGCCGTCTGAACGCTTTCACTTTCTCCGACCGATCGATCGCCGATCGGTTGATCGCCTTGTTCAGGATCTCGATCGTCTTGTCGTAGGTGATCTTGTCGACCGGATACGGCGTGCCGTCCTTGCCGCCGTGCGCGAACGAGAACCGGGCTGGATCGCGCAGTGTCGCCGCCGTGCCGTGGACCAATTCGGAGGCGAGCGCCAGCGCGCGCAGCGTTTTTGGTCCAACCCCTTCGATGCCGAGAAGTGATTCGAAATTCTCGGGCGCGCGTGCGTAGGTCTTGATGAGAATCCTTTCGAGATACGGCGTCGCCACGTCCATCTCCGGAAACAGCTCGTGCCGCCGCGGCATCGTGAGGATCCTCGGCTCATCTCGTCGTGGCCGATCGATATGTGCGAGCGCCTCGAGCGTGACGCGTGGCGGCTGCGCGGCCAGCTCCGCCGACGCGCTGCGCACGGCGTCGTTCTCGTGCGCGACCAGATTCAGCGTGTCGCTCCGCGCGTCACAGCAGACGGCTTCGTGTGGTTCGTCGACGAAGCTCTCGACGTGCTCAGACAGCCAGTGATACCGCCGCGCCATCCGCGTCTCGTCGCTCATCCCCTGCTGTACGACGCACCACTCGCCGGCCGATGTGAAGAAGAAGACGTGGTGATACAGCTGATAGCCGTCCTGCACGGCGGCGCTGTCCACTTTCGCGGCGGTCCGGCTCGCGTAGACGAGCGGCTGTGGATCGCGACCGAGCTGATCGCAGCAGCCGGCGATCTCGTGCGGCGCGCGCCGCGACGTGCGTCCTTTGCCACCCGCCGCGAAGAACCCGAGCTCGCGATCGACGTCCTTCAAGCCTTCCTTCACCGCGCCGCACACGGTCGTCGTCACCCCGCTCGAGTGCCAGTCGAACCCCAGAACGCAGCCGAAAGCCTGAAACCAGAACGGATCCGAGAGCCGGCGGAGTACTTCGCGCGTCCCGAACTCGGATGAGAGATAGATGATGATCTCGCGCGACAGCCGCACCATCCGGCCGAACAGCCACGCGGGCGCCTTGCCGCCGTGAAGCGGCAAGGACGCGTATCCAGTGTGACGAGGCACGAGCTGATTATTGCGCGGCTGTGGTGGTCGTCCTCAACGAGGAGAGTATTTTCCCGACGAATTCATTCAACGAGCCCTGGCCGCTGATCCAGCGGACCACGGCGACGACATCGTTTTCCCAGTCGATATAGATGACGTTGGAGCCGTTGCCTTCGAAGTAGACCGACGACTCGGGCGCCGACGGCAGCGATTTCTTGTTCGTGTTCAGGAACCAGTTCGCGAAGCCATAGTTCGCATTCGCCGGCCCCGGCTTGCGCGCCATCTTGATCCAGTTCTCCGACACGAGCTGACGATCCTTCCAGCGGCCGTTGCGGAGGAAGAGATAGCCGAAGCGCGCCATATCGTAGGCGTTGATGAACATGCCGCCGCCCCAGTGGCCGCCGCCGCCGACCGCCTGCATCTTCTGGCCGTCGATGTCCACCCACGCGTTGTCGTACCCGAGCCAGCGCCACGTCGACGAGGCGCCGATCGGCTCCATGATTTCCGTGCGGAGCACCTCCGGCAGCGGACGCCGCCAGACGTTCAGCGCCGCGAGCGCCATCACGTTCACGCGCACGTCGTTGTACTTGTAGTGCGTGCCCGGCTCGTGCAGCTGGCGGTTCACCCACTGGTTCGGCTCCCCTTCGGGACGGTCGGCCCAGTCCGGCTTGCCCCACAGCGTGCCCGACCAGTCGCTCGTCTGCCGCAGCAGATCGTCCCACTTGATCTTCTGGTTGTGCGGCGCTTCGAAGAGATCGACCGTCGGCGGCATGTAGTCGCGCGCGTAGTCGTTGACGTCGCGAATCAGCCCCTTCTGCCACGCCAGTCCAATCACCGTCGTCAGGAACGTCTTCGTGACGCTGAAGGTCATGTCGACGCGATTCGGCTCGCCCCATTCGGCGACGATGTAGCCGTGGCGCGTGATGATGCCGCTGGCCGGACCGCGCGTCTTGACCGGACCGATCGGCGTGTCGAACGGCTCGCCGCGACCGAACGACGTGGCCAGCGCGATGTTGAGATCCTTGGGCGCCGGATTCTCGCGATCGATCGAAACCTTGACCGCTTCCGCGATCCGCGCCGGATCCATCCCGACGTCTTCAGGCTTCTTGTGCTGCCAGTCGAAGCGTTCCGGGAAATAGGCGGCACCGGCCTGAGCCGCCGCAGGACGCTGGGGCGCGGACCGCTGCGGCGTCTGTGCGGTGAGCGCAGCGGAGAGGACGATGAGGGCGAGAGCGACGATCGGAAACGCAACTCGCTTCATGTGAGAGACCCCTGATGAAAAGGTCCGTGCAGTATAGTGCATCGAGATCCGTATGCGCAGGGGCTATCGGCTGGTCGCGGTCGCACTCCTGATCGCCGCCGCCGTTTCCGACGCGGCGCAGCCGCGCGACGCGGAGCGCGCCTCGCTCGAAACCCTGCTGACGCGCGCCGCCTGGTATCTCGACTTCTTCGTCGATCAGTTCGAGAACGTCGTCGCCGAGGAAATCTGCATCCAGGACGCGAGCGTCATGGTGCCGACCTTCAACCCCATGGCCGGACGCGGCGGCGTGGCCGCGCAGACCTCAGCGGCGGAGATGTCGCGTGCGCGCCATCGCGATCTGCGATCCGATTTCCTGCTCGTCAAGTCGCCGACCACCGAGAACCTCGTGCCCTTCCGCGACGTCCTCGAAGTGGACGGCGTTCCAGTTCGCGATCGCGAGCAGCGGCTCGCGAAGCTCTTCATCAACCCGTCGCCCGACGCGATGGCGCAGGCCGAGCGCGTCCGCGAAGAGGGCGCGCGCTACAACCTCGGCAACATGCGCAGCACGATCGGGAATCCGATGCTGGCGCTGGGTGTCCTGCAGCTCACCTATCAACCGCGGTTTCGCTTCGCGCTCGGCAAAGAAGACAAGAGCATCGGCCCGGGCGTCTGGATCGTGGACTACAAGGAAGAAGCGCCGCCGGCAATGATCCGCGGCGAGGCCGGCGGCGATCTGTTCTCGCACGGCCGGCTCTGGATCGAGCTCGCGACCGGACGCGTGCTGAAGACCGAGCTGCAGGTCGAGCAGCCGTCGGTCCGCGCGATCGTGACGACGGCGTTCCGCTACGACGAGCGCTTCGCCATCGCCGTGCCGCAGGAAATGCGGGAACGCTACACGATCGGCACCGGCAACCGCGTCAACACGGTCGCGTCGTACGGCCGCTTTCGCCGCTTCAACGTCAGCGCCGAAGAGGATGTCCGCGTTCCGCTGCGCACGGTCACCGAGCTGGTGACAGGCACGACGCTCATCGAGCTGCCGGCGGGCCGCTTCACGATGGGCAGCGGCTCGTCTGAGATCGGGCGCAACGCCGACGAGGCGATGCACGACGTCGAGATCACCCGGCCGTTCTTCCTCGGCCGCTACGAAGTGACGCACCAGGAGTGGCGCACCGTGATGAACGCGTCGCCGAGTCATTTCGCGGCGTGCGGTCCGAAGTGTCCCGTCGAGAACGTCACCTTCTTCGACGTTCAGCAGTTCCTGTCGAAGCTGAATGAACTGGCAGGACGGTCCGAGGGCCGTCGCCTGCATTTCAGACTGCCGACCGAAGCCGAGTGGGAGTACGCGTGCCGCGCCGGCACGACCGGTCCGTTCGCCACCGGCGAGAACCTCACCACCGATCAGGCCAACTACAACGGCCGGTTTCCCTACGCGTCGTTTCCCGCCGGCGAGTTCCGCCAGCGGCCGACGCCGGTCGGATCCTTCGCGTCGAATCGCTGGGGACTCTCCGACATGCACGGCAACGTGTGGGAGTGGACTGCCGATTGGTACGGCGCCTATCCCGACGGCGGCGCGGCCAACATCGACCCGCAGGGAGCGAATGCCGGCGACAGGCGCGTCATCCGCGGCGGCAGTTGGTACTTCGACGCCAACAGCGCGCGCTGCGGCCTGCGCTACACGCACGCGCCGCAGGACCGCGGCTTCAGTCTGGGATTTCGCGTCGCCGCGGATCGGCGATGAACGCGTACTGCAGTTGATCGGTCAGTCGGCCGTCCTTGATGGCGCTGCAGCGGAGCCGCGCTTCGAGCACGTAGCCCGCCTTCTCGAGCACCCGGCACGACGCCGTGTTCCACGCGAACGGCAGCGCGTAGATTCTCGTCAGGCCGTGCCTCGCGATCGCGTACTCGGTGACCCCTCGTACCGCGTCGGTGATGATGCCGCGCCCCCAGAGCGCTTCGCCGAGCCAGTAGCCGATCTCCGCCGACACCCGCTCGACGTCGCTGTGCATGACGAACCCGATGCTGCCGACGGCGGCGCCGTTGACGGCGATCGCGAAGGTCGTCTCCGGCTCCCGCTGCCGGATGGCGCGGATGAAGTCGCGCGCGTCGTGACGGGTGTAGGGGTGCGGGAAGGCATCGCGCAGGTTCTGCCAGATCTTGCGGTTGTTCGCGTGCGCCACCAGCGACTCGACGTCGGAGGTGTGCCACGATCGCACGTCGCAGGTTGGCAGCTTGATGAGCATCAGATCACGCGGGCCTGCCGGCAGCGGCAGGCGCTTCTGCCTTCTGTTTGATCGCGCGAAGCCACATGTAGCGTATCAGCGAGCTGCCCGGATAGATGACCCGCCAGTAGGCGCCGAAGGCGCGCGCGCTGCGCGCGTCGGTGCCCAACACGCGCGTCTCAGTCGTGACGTCACAGGCGCCGCCGCCGGCCGGCGTGATCGCGAAATTCATCGTCGCGACCGCAAAGCCGTCGCGATGCTGAACGACGAGCAGCTCCTCGGCCGTCGGTCCGCGGGCACGGCGAACGCCGCGAGGCGCGACGACGATCGTGCCGACGACGATCTCCCGCGGCGTGTCCGCGAGCGTCGTGAACGTCGTGCTCGTCGCGACGTCGAGCAGCGGACGCGTCTCCGGCGCGTTCATGATGCTTTCGGGACCCGCGCGTCCGAACCTGCGTATCCAGACCAGTGTCCGAAAGAACAGGATATCGCCGGCGGTCGTGTCTTTGATGGCGCGATAGATGCGCTCGGGCGGCGCGTTGACCCTAATCTCGTGGCGCTCGTCGAACTGCCAGGCGGGCATGGCGCGGTCGAGATCGGATTCGGACGCGGACGCGCGCCGGAGCGGCGCCGGCATGAACATGCCGGCGAGCATCACGACTGCGGACGCGACCACGACCGCGACCGCTACCCCACGGGATTTGATTCCGACAACGCGCAGCGGCCACGCCAGCGACGCGACGCCGGCGAGCATCCCGACGATGCCGAGGTCGACGAGCACGACGGCGAAGAGATTGAGCATCGCCCGTCCTAGTGATGGACTGTATCGGCTGAAGTAGCACTAGCCACAACAAGCCTTCGACGGCCCTTTTCGGGCCGCGACAACGCCGGGGTCCCCACCGCGCACGCCTGCGCGGTGGGGTGGAGCGGAGCGGCCCGGTCGTAAATCCGAGGAGACACTCCACTAGACCATGTAACGCTCTCCGGAAACGGTACCAGCGGCAAAGCGCTCGAAGGCGAACGGCGTGAGATCGAACTGCGGATCGCGGCCGGCGATCACGTCGGCGAGGATGCGACCGGCGGCGGGTGAATGCTGGAAGCCGTGGCCGCTGAAGCCGTTGATCAGGAAGAACCCGGGGACCTCGTGGACCGGACCGATCAGCGGATTGGCGTCGGGCGTCACCTCGTAGAGACCCGCCCACGCATGCGCGATCGACGCGTCGGCCAGCGCCGGCAGCCGCTGGACCGCGACCTCGATGACCTGCGGCAGAAAATCCCACTGCACCGTCAGGTCGAACGTGGGCGTCTCGCCCGGATCTCCCATGCCGAAGAGGAGGCCCGCGCCTTCGCGATGGAAATAGAACGTCGTCTCGAAATCGATGACCAGGATCCGCGTCGACGGCCAGCCGCCGGCGGCTCCCTCCGCGGCGATGAAGATGTGGCGGCGGAACGGATCCACCGGCACGTCGACGTGTACCATCCGCCCGATCTGTCGCGCCCACGGTCCGGCAGCGTTCACGACGATGCGCGTCTCGATGGCACCTCGTGTCGTCTCGACGCCCGCGATACGGTTCGACTCCACCCGAATACCTGTCACCTCGGTGTCGCGCTCGACTGCCACGCCCGCCGCCTGCGCCGCTTTCGCGAAGCCCATCGTCACGCCGTTCGGATCGGCAATGCCGTCGCGTTGACAGAAGGTCGCCGCCGCGACGCCCTCAGCGTTCAGTCCTGGCGCCAGCCGCGCGGCGCCATGGGCGTCGAGCCACTCGACGTCGACGCCAAGGCTCCGCTGCAGCGCGACGTTTCTGCGGAAGGTTTCGACGCTGGATGGACTCGACAGCAGAAACAGGTAGCCGTCCTGATGGAAATCGATCGGATGGCCGACTTCGTCGGCGAAGCGCTCGAGGAATCTGATCGACTCGATCGACAGCCGGATGTTCGCGGCGTTTGAAAACTGATGCCGGACGCCGCCGGCGTTGCGCCCCGTGGATCCGGTCGCGAGCATCTTCTCGCGCTCGATGAGGACGACGTCGGTGACGCCGCGGCGCGACAGGTGATAGGCGACGCTCGCGCCCATGCAGCCGCCGCCGATGATCACCACGTCCGCCGTCCGCTTCATCGTGCCGTAGCCGCCTTGCCGCCGCCCTGCGCCACCCGCTCGACCTGTTCCATGACGCGCAGGATGTTGCCGCCGAGGATCTTCTCGACGTCCGCCTCCGAGTATCCTTTCTTCAGCAGTGCGTCGGTGATGTTCGGCAGCTTCGACGCGTCTTCCATCCCGAGCGGCATGGTCGCGCCGTCGAAGTCCGAGCCGAGGCCGACGTGATCGGCGCCGGCGACCTTCACCGCGTGATCGATGTGCTCGATGATCTTTTCCCAGCTCACCTTCGGCAGCTCGCCGCTCATCATCGCTTCGTGATCGATCCGCTCGCTTTCGAGCGTCGTGCACGCCTCGTTGCCGCCGCACTTCTTCGACATCGCGCTCAGTTTGGTGACGACGTTCCCCGACTTCTTTTCGCTGGCGACCCGGAATTCCTCGCTGAGGAACCCGGCGTGGTAGTTGATCATCACGACGCCGCCATTCTTCGCGAGCGCGCGCAGCATGTCGTCGGTCATGTTGCGTGGATGGTTGGCGATGGCGCGACACGACGAGTGCGAGGCGATGACCGGCGTGGTGGTGACGGCCAGGGCGTCGTAGAACGTCTTGTCGGCGACGTGCGAGATGTCGACCATCACGCCGAGCCGATTCAACTCGCGGACGACGTCCTTGCCGAAGGCGGTCAGGCCGTTGTGCGCCGGCCTGTCGGTCGAAGAGTCGGCCCAGTTGTTGTTCTTGAAATGCGTCAGCGTCAGGTAGCGCACGCCGAGCGCGGCGTAGTCGCGCAACAGCCGCATGTCGTCGTCGATCATGTGGCCGCCTTCCATCCCCATCAGCGCGGCAATCTTGTGCTCCGCCGCCGCCCGCCGGATATCGGCGGCTGTCGTCGCGAGCAGGAGGTCGTTGGGATGAAGCCGCGCCGCCTCGCGGACGGCATCGATCTGGTCGAGCGCCTTCTTCACGGCCGGCGGACCGGTGACCTCGCTCGGCACCCAGATCGAGAAGAACAGCGCGTCGAGCCCGCCGTCGCGCATCCGCGGGATGTCGATGTTGCCGTTCGGATTGCGCGCGTCGATCTTGAACGTGTTGTCGGAGACCAGCCGCTGCGTCGTGTCGTCGTGCGAATCGATCACGATGGCGCGGTCGTGCAGCTGCTTCGCGCGCTCGTTCACCTGTCCGCCGGACTGGGTCAGAACGATCGCGGGGACAGCAAGAAGGGCGACAAGGAGCGCGGCGCGCACAAGATGTTCTCTCATGCGCGCCATCTTATCAGGCGCGCCTATTCGTATCGCAATGCGATCATCGGATCGACGCGCATCGCACGCCGGGCGGGGACGTAGCTGGCGACGAGCGCAGTGACGGCCAGGAGCGTACTGATCGCGATGAACGTCAGCGCATCGGTTGACGTCACGCCGAAGAGCAGACTCTGAATCAGCCGGGTCGTCGCGAACGCGCCGGCGAGACCGATGGTGATGCCGATCGCGGCGAGCCCAATCGCCTCGCCGAGAACCAGACGCAGCACCGACGCGCGATCGGCGCCGAGCGCGATCCGGACGCCGAGCTCGTGCGTGCGTTCCGCGACCGCGTACGCCATCACGCCGTAGATGCCGATGGCCGCCAGCAGCAGGCCGACAATCGCAAACACGGTGACGAGGGCCGTCCGGAAGCGCGGCGGCGCCACCGACTCGGTCATCAGCTGGTCCATCGTCTTTACGAGCGCCACCGGAATGTTCTTGTCGAGCGATGCCACGACGGCGCGGATCGAGTTCGTCAGCGTCCGCGGATCGATGGACGATCGAACGGCGACGTACTGTCCGTTCCACGCAGTCTGACGGTACGGTAGATAGTACGTCGGCTGAGCCGCCGCATCGAGACCTGAGTACTTCACGTCGCCGACGACGCCGACCACAGTCATCCACGGATTGTCGGGCCCGATCGGCCGCTCGGGCCCGCCGACCTTGAAGCGTCGTCCGATTGGATCGACGCCGGCGAAGTACTTCTTCGCGAGCGCCTCGTTGACGATGACCACAGGCGTCGCCTTCTCTTCGTCGCGCTCGTCGAACACCCGGCCGCGCACGAGCGGCACGCCGAGCGTCGTGAAAAATCGATCGCTGACCATGACGACCGGAGCGACCGGGGCGCTCTGCTTGGGCGGCAGCACTTGCCCCTCGACCATGAAGTTGTCAGTCACCTGCAGCAGGTTGGGCGGCAGGCTGATCGACAGGCCGGCGGCGCGCACGCCCGGCAACGCTTCGAGCCGCTGGACGAGTTGGTCGTAGAACGCGCGCACCTTCGACGTCTCGGGATACTGCGCGCGCGGCAATGACAGCTGAAAGGTGAGCAGGTGACCGGGATCGAACCCGGGGCTGACGCGCTGCAGTTCGGCGAGACTGCGCATCATCAATCCCGCCCCGGCCGACAACACGAGCGCGAGCGCGATCTCCGCCACGACGAGGACCCGCTGAACCCGGCGGTGTCCCGCGCCGAGACCGCCGCGGCCGCCCTCTTTCAGGGTTTCGACGAGCGGCGTCCGCGCCGCGCGCCACGCCGGAACGAGACCGAACACGACGCCGCAGATCGCGGCAGACGCGAGCGCGAACAGGAACACCGGCACATTCATACGCACTTCCGCGAGCCGCGGAATACCTTCGGGGGCTAGCGCGAGGAGCGCACGCGTCCCCCACGACGCCATCGCGAGGCCCAGTCCGCCCGACACGACCGCGAGCACGACGCTTTCGGTGAGCAGTTGGCCGACGATGCGGGCGCGGCCGGCCCCGAGCGCCCCGCGCAGCGCCATCTCGCGCTCGCGCGTGGCCGCGCGCGCCAGGAGAAGATTCGCCACGTTCGCAGTCGCGATCAGCAAGAGGAAGCCGACCGCGCCGAAGAGGACCCACAACACGTGCCTCACGTTGCCGACGAGCGACTCGTGCAGCCCGATCGCGTCGAGCGTCCAGTCCTCCGGCGCCGGGTACTGACGCATCAGCACTTTCGTGATCGCACCGAGATTCGCGCGCAGCTCGTCGAGCGTGACCTTGGGTTTCATCCGGGCGATGCCGCGCGTGTAGAACGGACCCCGGCGCGGCGGCGGCTTCATCGTCAGGATCTGCCACACCTCGACCGTTTCGTGGGGAAAGGCGAAGCTTGCCGGCATGACACCGACGATGGTGTGCGCGACGCCGCCGAGCGCGAGCGTGCGGCCGACGACGTCCGGATCGCCGTGGTAGCGGCGCATCCAGAACGCGTGACTGAGTACGAGGGTCTTCGGCGCCGCCGGGTTGTCGTCGCCCTCGCGGAACACGCGTCCGACGAGCGGCCGGGCGCCGAGCACGTCGAAGAAGCGATCGGTCACGGCCGCCGCGCCAATCCGCTCCGCGCCGCCCTCGCCGGTCAACGTCGCCGCATTTTCGGACCAGACCGCTATCGCATCCGCGGTCTGGTTCTGCTCGCGCCAGGCGACGAAGTCGGCGTCGGGCAGCGGAAAGATTTCGTGGTCGCGGCCGACGATGCGCACCTGGGCGAGGCGATCGGCGTCGGGAAACGGCAGCGGGCTCAGCAGGATCGCGTGAACGACGGTGAAGATCGCCGTCGTCGCGCCGATGCCGAGGGCGAGGGTGAGAATCGCCACCGCGGCAAATCCTGGACGCTTGACGAGCAGACGCAGCGCGAAGCGGACGTCGGAGGCGAGGCTGAGCATGCGCCGTTGGACGGGTGCGAACGATCCGCGGTTGGCAGGTGGCTGTTACCGCCAGCAGCTGACTAATTCGCCACGCTATCGAACACCAAGGACACCTTCGTGTCGATTTGGCGCCGCGATACGGTCATGCCTCTTCCCACTTGAACCTCGCCGCGGCGATCGCGGCGAAGAGTGCCGCGAAGCCGAGCAGGGCGAGCACTGGTCCGACGGCGCCGCTCAGACCGATGCCGCGCCACGTCATCGCATCGAGACCATCGACGGCCCAGCGCGCCGGGACGACGAGGGTCGCCTGCTGCAGCCACGCCGGGAAGATGAACGTCGGCACCCACGCACCGCCGAGCATCACCATGATCAGGATCGCGAACGTCGTGATGCCGCGCGCCGTCGCCGGCGAGTTGCCGAGCGCCGCGACGAGAAGACCGAACGTCGCGGCCATGACGGCGCACGCGACCGACACGCCGACGAATCCGAGCACGCTGCCCTGAATGCGCACGCCGAAGACGACCATCGCGAAGCCAAACGAGACCCACAGCGTCATCAGGGCGACGATGGCGCCGCTGAGCGTCTTGCCGGTGAGCAGCGTCACACGCGACACCGGCGCGCTGCGCAGACGTTTCCACAGCCCGCGCTGACGCTCGAGGAGCACCTCGATGCCGAGGTTCGCCATCGCGAACAGCAGAAACTGAATGCCCATACCTGCGAACGAGTGTGCGTAGCCGTTGTAGGCGATGTTCGATCCCGCTGTCATCGGCTCCTCGCGCACCGTGTACGGCATCGTCAAGCCTCCGGTGCCGTCGCCGTTTGCCTGCGTCGGCTCCTGGCGATAGAAGCCCTGCACTGAGGTGAGCATGTCGCGCAGCAGCTTTTTGCGATCCTCGGGCATCGACGTCGTGTCGAGGCCGTTCAACGTGTCATCGACGAGCTGCCGGCCTCGCGATCCGCCGAACATCTCCTTGCTCACCGATTCCATCACGTGCTGGGTCAGGATGCCGCGCACCATCGCGACTTCGGTACTGCGTGACGGATCGAACACGACGTCGAGCGCCGGCTTCTCCCTTCGCGAGAAGAACGCCAGACCGGCGGCGTCGCCGAACCCTTTCGGGATGACGATCGCGGCGCTGGTCCGCCCGCGCCTGACCATGTCGCGCGCGGCGTCCACGTCGGTCGTCGTGACCTTGAAGTTCTTGTCGTGCTGCAGGCCGTCGATGATCGACTTCGAGATCGTCCCGCCGTCCTGATCGACGACGATGATCGGGATCTTCGCCGGCTCGGCGTTGCGGCTCGGCCCGGAGAAGATGGAGCCGAAGAACGAGGCGATCGCGATCGGGACGGCGAAGCTCATGATCACGGCGCGGCGATCGCTGAAGAACAACTGCAGGTCCTTGCGGACCATCGCGACGATTTGGCGGACGGGCATCAGTCGCGCAGGCTCCTTCCGGTCAGCGTCAGGAACACCGTCTCCAGATTCGCGCGCACGCCGCCGACTTCAGCCACGCGCGACTGCAGACCGGCGAGCGTGTCGTTGGCGATCACCTTGCCGTGATCGATGACGACGATGCGATCGGCGAGGCGTTCGGCTTCTTCCATGTAGTGGGTCGTGTAGAGCAGCGCCTTGCCGCGGCGCTTGAGCGTCTCGAGGTTGTCGAAAATCGCGTTGCGGCTCTGCGGATCGACGCCGACCGTCGGCTCGTCGAGCAGCAGGATGTCGGGATCGTGCAG
>DAIUKO010000238.1:0-12045 GCA_036848175.1 Vicinamibacterales bacterium
TGAGCTTGTCGAAGGGTGAGCTCGCTCAGGATGTACCTGTCGAAGGACGAGCGCTTAGGGCAGGCAGGGCAGGCACATGGGTCGGCCCCCTACATCGATGAGCGACGAGTTCAATTTACTCCAAGCAACAAGCCAAGGTTTCCCGGTCTCGATTGCCTTTGGCTACCGTTTTCCTAAAGAGTTCGTCGGGCCGACCCTTCGACGCCCTTCGACTCGCTCACCCTGAGCTTGTCGAAGGGTGAGCTCGCTCAGGATGTACCTGCTTCACGCGTACGCCGTCATCGAGCTTGTCGCGGCGCGCGGACAGTCGGCGCCGAGACGACGGGACGCCAATAGTCCCAGTCGCAGATAGGCGGCGCGTCCCGCCTCGATCTGCGCGAGCGCCGCTCGCAGCAGCACGCCCCTCCGGTCGGGCGCGTTCTTCCACGCCGAGACGATAGCGTGCTCGATGTTGACGGCGGCGTCGCGATCGTCGAGCGAGACCGTGTCGCAGCCGCCCGGGAACTGCTCGGCAAGGCCGGCGAACTTGTTCAAGGAGTACCGCGTCGCCGCGATGCCCACCGCCGGAATACCTTGCGCGAGCGCAAACACGGCCGCGTGATAGCTGCCAGTGACGACGACGCGACAGCGCGACACTTCGCCGATCGCTCTGGCCGGAGTGTTCAGCTCAGGCAGCGGATGGGACGTGTTTCCCGCTTCCGCCAGGATCCGGCGGATAGCGACGCCGTCATGACAGTCGGGATGATGCGCGATCGGGATCGCCACGATCGACGCAGCAAGTCGTCCCGCAGCACATTTCACCGCGAGTCCGACGGCGTCGATGTCGCGCGCGCTCGTCTCCGCATAACTGGCGACGCGAACATTCACGCCGACGCCATCGCCGAGCTCCGGCCGGGTCCGCCGCTGCGCGACCTCGAGCGCATCGTCGCCGGTAACGGCGATGCGGTCCGATGGAACGCCGATCGACGCCAGCAGCGGCGCGCTCTCGCGGCGCTCGCGAATCGCGATGAGATCGACGCGCGGCAGGACCTCCGCCATTCGCCGCTTCAAGGCGTCGTCGGTGAGCGGCCCGATCCTCTGGCCCATCAACGCGGTTGGCTTGTTCAACCGCTGCGCGTCCTCCAGCGTCGCCAGCACGCCGGTCGCGTTCTCGACGAACGGATCGGCGAACACACCGGCGCCGGTCGCAATCACCAGATCGGCGCGCTGCAGCGCGCGGACGTACGCGCGCGGTGCTTCGTAGTCCCGACGACGCGCAAGCGCGTGCTTCACGGCGATCAGATTGCTCAGCGTCGCGGGCCGGTCGCGGCGCAACCGCCTTTCGAAGCGTTCCAGCTGATGGCGGAGCACACCGGGCGCGAAGCGCGCGGCACGTCCCAGGAACTGATCGCCGAGAAATCGCACGCGTCCGACGAGCGGCACGGCGTAGACGCCGGGACAGTGGAATGCGAGCGCATGCGGCGCATTGGTCAGCGCCGCAATCGACGCGCGCGGCCACAGATGACGAAGCCGCTCGACGCCGGCCTGGAGCATCGCGACGTCGCCGACGTTCAAGGCGTGATAGCTGCCGGAGTCGATCAGAATGTTCATGACCGCGGGGGAATCGTCGCTGGAGTCGCGGCGAGCGCCGTATCGTGCCGCTGGCGCTCCCACAGGTAGCCGAGGAAGTAGCAGAGCCGCGTCTCGACGTGCACGCGTTCGGAGGCACGGCGCGCCACCGCCGCGCGCGTCCACTTCCACAGATCGCGGCACGCATCGCCGAACATGAACCGCGGGACGTGCGCGACGTGCGGCGTCGATCGCAGATCGAGTCCGAGCTCGGTCAAGGGATGGAGGCGATCGACGCGGGCTCGTGAGACGCCTTTGCCGAACCACCAGCGGCGGCAATAGGAGCGCGTGAGCCGAGCCGCGTGAACGTGGTGGAAGACTTCCATCTGCGGGACGTAGAGGCCGTACGCGCCGGCCGCTCGTGCGCGCCGGAAGAACTCGGGCAATTCCTGTCCGAGCAGCACGCGCGTCGCCGACCGACCGAGCGCGGGGACGAACCCGCCGACGCGCTCGATGAGATCGCGGCGGATCGCGACGTTCGCGCCGAGCGGCACCTTGCGCCGTTCCTCGAACACGAACCTCTCCGGCCCGTAGTCGAGAATCGCAATCGTTCCCCACAAGTCGGAGGAAGTGCGCGGAAACCAGTCGGGACAGGGGCCGTCCCACATCGGGCGAACCGGTCCGCCGGTGTAGGCGAAGCGATTCGATCCGCACAGCGGCGCGCACGCGGCGACGAGCCAGTCGCGCCCGACCCGGACGTCGTCGTCAGTACAGGCGAGGACTTCCGCCGTCGACGCGGCGATGCCGGCGTTCATCGCGCTCGATTTTCCGGGCGTGGCTTCGTGCAGATATCGAAGGGGGAGCGCGAACCTGGACGCACGATCGAGCACACTTTCGCGCGTCCGATCGCTCGAGCCGTTGTCGACGACGAGCACTTCGCATTGCCAGTGGTGAGGTACTGATAACGCGGCGAGACTATCCAGCGTCTCGCTAAGAAGTTCATAGCGATTGCGTGTGCAAATCAGAATGGTGATGTCGATCGGCGCGGCCACGCGCTCTCGATGTGCGACGTCCGTGCCATAACCTCGTCCTTATGACTTCATCGCGTCGCGACGACCGATGACACCCTGTTCGGTACTTCCGCAACCAGCGTATCCACGTTCCAAAATGCAAAAGTTAGCAATTCTTACTGCAGAGTCATGTCATGTTTACAGGCAACGTCGTTGGAGACGACATCGACTCAGGGACGGCGCGGTTGCCGGGCCTTCGGCAACGTCAGTCGCCGTGACATCGACAACAGGTCGCGCAGCGCGTCTCGATCGATGCGCGACAGACGCACCAGCACGACGGGATAGCCTCGATAGTAGTCGGTGACGTAATAGGTCTCGCCGGCATCTTCGATGAGCCATTCTCGTTCCTCGAAACCGGCTCGGACGACGAGCGTCCCTGGTTCCGCAGAGGGATGACTTGCGAGTCCCGCCATGAAGGCGCCGCCGACTTTCAGCACCGGCGATCCGTTGTACCTCGTCGTGGCCTCGACATCTGGCAGCGTCAGTCCCACCGTCCTGACGGTCTCAAACGGATCCCTCAATGTCTGCTTGTTCGTTTTTCGTTTCATCGCGGCAGAGTATTCGGCTTTCCGCGATGCGATTCAAGCGACACGGCCGCCTGGCGGCCTCGGCCCATTTCGTCGCTCCAGGCACCTGCACGCGGTGCGCATGCGCTTTCACGTCCTCCAACTGCGGGTGAATTCGATCTACAGTCTCACCGTGAGGAGAACACTATGCGTTCTGCTGGAGCTCATGTGACGGCTACCGTGAAAAACCTTTTCATTGCGGCGCTCATCGCGGGCTGTGCATTCATCGCGCCGACGACGATGCAGGGACAGAAGAAGGGCTTTGCCTGCGACGCGGACAACGGCGGTCTGACGCTGCCGTCGGGGTTCTGCGCCGGCGTCATCGCGGATAATCTCGGCGCCGCGCGAAACCTGGTCGTCGCGCCGAACGGCGACATTTTCGTGTCGCTGCGCACCGGTCCAGCCGCGCAGGGCCAGCCTCCGCAGCCGGGCTACCTCCTGGGACTGCGGGATACCAACGGAGACGGCAGAATCGACGTGCAGGAGAAGTTCGGAACCCAGGGCGCAACCGGCATCAGACTTCGCAACGGTTACTTGTACTACTCGACGCCGACGTCGATCGAACGCTTCAAGATGGCCCCCGGCGAGCTGAAGCCGTCGGGCGCGGCGGAAGTCATCGTCGGCGACTTCCCGAGCGGCCAGAATCAACGCGGTCATCGCGACAAGGACATCGCCTTCGACAACGCGGGAAACGTTTACGTCAACGTCGGTCTGCCGTCGAACGCCTGCGCCGAGCCGGATCGGCAGAAAGGGGCGAAGGGCGTCGATCCCTGTCCGCAGCTCGAAGAGCACGGCGGCATCTGGAAATTCAGCGCGGACACGCCGGGACAGAAATTCTCGAAGGCCAATCGCTACGCCACGGGCATGCGTCAGCCGGTCGCGCTCGATTGGCACGACGGCAATCTCTACGTCGCCATGAACAGTCGCGACTCGCTCGACACGCTGTATCCAGAGCACTTCACCGTCGACGACAACGTGAACCGGCCGCTCGAGCCGCTGCTGCTGGTCAAGCAGGGCTCGGTCTTCGGCTGGCCGTACTGCTTCTTCGACGGCAAGACCAACAAGATGATCCTGGCGCCGGAATACGGCGGCGACGGGAAGGAGATCGGACGCTGCGCGCAGTTCGAAACGCCGATCGCGGCGTTTCCCGCGCACTACGCGCCGGTCGATTTGATGTTCTACTCGGGCAGCATGGCGCCGGCGCATTATCGCGGCGGCGTGTTCATGACGTCGCACGGATCGTGGAATCGCGCGCCGCAGCCGATGGCCGGCTACAACGTGTTGTTCCAGCCGTTTGCCAACGGGAAGCCGTCGGGCAAGTACGAGGTCTTCGCCGACGGCTTCAAGGGCAAGGACACGATCATGAATCCGGGCGAGGCGGCGGCGCGTCCGAACGGCACCGCGCAAGGGCCCGACGGGTCAATCTACGTCACCGAGAGCATCAAAGGAAAAACGTGGCGCGTCATCTACAACGGGAAGTGAAACCATCTCGAACGCGTCGGGAACGTTGACAGAATTGAGCTCTCCACCACAGCGGTCGAGCGTTTGATTTCGCAACACATTCGTCGGGAGGCAGAGATGCGAATTCAGTTTGGCAAGGCATTCGCGGTGTGCGCACTCACGATCGCCGGGTTCGCGAACACGATGCATTCACAAACGCCGGCTCCGCCCGCGCAGGCCGCACCGCCTCCGACGGGCAACATTGTGGTCGCGAATCCGACCTACACCTTCATTCCGATGGAAATCGCCGTCAACAAGCCCGCCGCCGAGGTCTGGAAGCGGATCGGCAAGTATTGCGACATTGGCGAATGGTTGCGCATTCCCTGCACGATCACGTCAGGAAAGGACGGCGAGTTCGGCGCGGTGCGCTCGGTCGCGAACGAGGTCCTCGTCGGCAAGACCGAGCTGTCATACACCTACACGCAGCCGGTGAGAGAAGGGCGGCCCTACAACCTCTATCACGGCACGCTCGAGGCGCGGCCGGTGACGGCGACCACCTCGAAGATCGTCTACACGCTGTTCTTCGACAACTCGATGCTGGCCGACGACGCGGCGCGCGAGGCGGACAGAACGCGCCGCACCGCGCAGTTCAACCAGGCGCTGCAGAACATGAAAATCCTCGCCGAAGGCGGCACGCTGCCGCCGGCGCCGGCGCGCGGACGGGGAGCGAACTTACTCCTGCCGTAGCGCGGTCTCCTGAGCCTGCTGGCGCTGGGCCTGGCGGCGCTCGGCGTCTACGCGATCGTCAGCCAGTCGGTCGTCGAGCGGATGCACGAGATTGCGATCCGAACCGCGCTCGGCGCTCAGTCGCACGACATCCTTCGGCTGGTCTTGCGATGTTCACGCCGAGCGCCAGCGCGAACGTGCACACGGCGGCGACCGCGAGGCCCGGCGGGCGGCGGAGCAGGCGCAGACTGTAAAGTAGATCGCGAACCATGGCGACGTCGGCTCACACTAGCACGGCGGCCGCACGGTGAGGACGCGGACAGGGCTGCCGCGGATCGAGCGCCGGCGTTCGTCGGTGCACGGCTACGGCGTGTTCGCCGCCGACCCGATTCCGAAGAACGCGCGGATCATCGATTACGCCGGCGAGCTGATTCGCAACGGCGAGGAGTGCGAAGCGCGCGAAGAACGCTACCTGCAGCAGGGCTGCATCTGGGTCTTCCGCGTCAATCGCGTCTGGAGCCGCGATGCGGCAGTCGGCGGCAACATCGCGAGGTTCATCAATCACTCCTGCACGCCGAACTGCTGGTGGGAAGTCATCGACAGGACGATCTGGATCCGTGCCGCCAGGGACATCCGGCGCGGCGAGGAACTGACCTACGACTACTCGATCATCGGCGAGCGCACCATCCCGTGCCGCTGCCGCCCCGGGTGTCCGAACAAACTGTAATAAGCACAAAGGGCACAAAGGGCACAAAGGGCACAAAGAACGGAAAGACCACAAAGAAGAGAAAGAAATCCATCCGACGCGTTCTTTGTGTCCTTCGTGTCCTTTGTGTGCTTTGTGTCTTTTGTGTTTCTACGGCTTGTTGTTCTGGTAGAAGAAATAGTCGGCGGTGTAAGGCACGAACGCCTTGGTACCGATGTCCTTCGCTTCCTTGCAATCCTTCGCAGGCGCGGCGCCGCCGACGGTATTCAGCCGCTGAATGAAGCTGGTGCCAAGGAGCGTCGTGCCGCCCGTCGGTCCTTCCTGGGCGCCGACGATCTGCACCAGCAGCCAGGGGATTGCGCCCGGTGTCACGAAGCGTGGATCCGTCGAGGAACCAATGACCTGGCCCCAGACCGTGCTGGTGTCCTGCGAGCTCTCCCACGTCACGCGGATGATGCCGCTCTCGAACGGATTGGGGCTGAAGAAATGCGTCGTAATTTGCCCGAGGTCGTCGTTGAACAACGTGGCCTGCGGCGTGAACAACGTAAAGGCGACGCCGGTAGCCGATGGCACGCACACGTAGTTCTGTGTGCCGACGCCGTGACCGACGAACACGAGCCTGGCCTGGCCCGGCACCTGAATTTCTGGCGGCACCTTGACATGGTCGTCGGCGTGAGCCAATTGCGGCATGGCGATGGTCAAAGCCATGCCCAGAGCAATGACGCACGCGACGCGCCGAGTAATCCGTTCCGTTATGTCCTTGCAGTTCTGCATACCATTCTCCGTTGTGATCGAGGCGCCGGCATTCGCTGATTCCACATCTTTAGGATGGAAGTCGCCGATCTCTTTCGATTCCGTGTCGTACAATCGGCCTCCCATGCTCGCCGTGATCGCCGCCGCAGCGTTCGTCGCGAATGCGTTCGCGCAAAGCTCTGCGCCGATCCTGCAGGAGCCGCAGACGATTCCGTTGTGGCAGGACGGTGCGCCGGGCGCCCTCGGCAGCGCCGCAGAAGATATTCCGACGCTGACGATCTACATGCCGCCCAACACTGCGGGCCCGATGACCGCGGTGATCGTCGCGCCAGGCGGCAGCTATCGCGCGTTATCGATGAACAAGGAAGGGCGGGCGCCCGCCAATTACCTCAACACGCTCGGTATCGCGGCGTTCGTGTTGAAGTACCGCCTCGGACCGAAGTACCACCATCCGATCGAGCTCGGCGACATGCAGCGCGCGATTCGAACGCTGCGAGCGCGCGCCGGCGAATGGCATCTCGATCCGGCAAGGATCGGCGTGATGGGATTTTCAGCAGGCGGCCACCTCGCGGCGACGGCGTCGACGCATTTCGATCGCGGGAATCCATCCGCCTCCGATCCGATCGAGCGCGCAGGCAGCCGCCCGGATTTCGCGATTCTCGCGTATCCGGTGATCACGTTCACCGAGTCGTGGACGCATCAGGGATCGAAAACGAACCTGCTCGGTGACAAGCCCGATCCGGCATTGGCGAGCAGCCTGTCGACCGAGACGCAAGTGAGCGCGGAGACGCCGCCGACGTTCCTGTTTCACACCAACGCCGACACCGTCGTGCCGGTCGAGAACAGCGTTGCGTACTTCCTCGCGCTCCGCAAAGCGGGTGTGCCGGCGGAAATGCACGTCTTCAAGGACGGGGCGCATGGGGCCGGGATGCCGATGCAGGATCCGGCGCTGTCGGAGTGGCCGACAGTGCTCGCGAACTGGCTTCGAGCGAGCGGATTTCTCAAGTAGGTCGTGCTCGATCGTGGTGCAGGAGGTCTGACATGAAGAGACGGAATCTCGCTGGAGCCGTCGCGCTGGCCTTCGGCGTGTTCGGCGCGACGCTGGGAACCTCCCAATCACAGCCGCCGACGGAGGGACCGGCCGTCGGAGGATCGCCCGCCTGGTTTCTTCAGCCATCGTTCCCGGATCCGACGGGACGAACGATCGTCGACGCGAACGGAAACGTGACCGTGCCGCCTCGCACGGGCGGCCGCGGCACGGGCGCGAATAGCGCAGGCGCTGCGGCCGCGGCGCCGTCTGCTGGAGAGACACCACCGTGCAGGCGATCGCCTTTGTGCGGTAACCGTCTTGGCCGCGCCCGCCAGTCATTGCAGCGCGTGCAATGGAAACAAACGATGGGGTACACGTTCACGTACCCGTACGTGCTGCCTCCCGGCTTCGGCGGCGTCCCTTCGGTCGCGCTCGACTCGAAGGGAAATCTCTGGGCCTTTCAGCGCGCCGACGCCGGCAAACCGCAGCTGTTCAAGTTCGATCCGAGCGACAAGGTGATCCTTCAGGTGGGTCCGGAGGTGATCGGCTACCAGGACAAAGCGCACGGAATGGCCGTCGATGGCGAGGACAACGTCTGGATCACCGCCGCGAACGGCGCGACCGTGATGAAAATCAGTCCCCAGGGCAAGCTGCTGTTGACGATCGGCGAGCGCGGACGCAGAGGCGATTGGAACGAAGCGAAAGGACAGCGGCTGCTGTGGCAGCCGGTGATGATCGCCTTCGCTCCGAACGGTGACGTCTATATCGGCGAAGGACACGCCAACGAGAGTCCGAACGACACCGACTCGGATGATCCGGCCAACAACCTCGGCGCCGCGCGGATCATCCATCTCGACAAGAACGGCAAGTTCATCAATCAGTGGTACGGCAACGACGTGGGGCAGGGAAAGTTCAGCTCAGCGCACGGGCTCGCCGTCGATCCGACAAACGGCGACGTCTGGATCGGCGATCGCGAGGAATATCGCATCGTCGTCTATTCGGCCGGCGGCACGTTCGTCAAGACGATGCAGATGAGAAATCTCGTGTGCGCGCTCTTGTTCGATTCGCACGCTCAGCCATGGATGGCAAGCGGGCAGGACGGCCAGTTCCTGAAGATCGATCGGAATGGCCGGGTGCTCGGTGCGATCGGAAACGGAATGGGGATCGGACCCGGTCAGTTCATCGAAGCCAGCTACTGGGTGATGGACAAGCAGGACAACCTGTATGCAGGCGACACCAGCGTCGGCCGCATCACGAAGATGGTGGCGCCGAAGAATGGAAGTGGCCCAGCGCCAGGTCGGAAGATCAACTGAAAGGAGCGGCCGCGTTCAACACACGTCCGATCTGTCCGTCGACACGAAGTACCGCAATGACCATCCTGTGATGGACGCGTTGCGCAACCTCGCGAGCTCTCGAGCCGCCTCACGCGAGCGGCCAGCGGGCAGAATCGGCGCACACGGCCGGCCAGCCTTGACGGTTACCGTCTGACGAACTAACCTCGTTTCGACTTATGAGGCGTGCGGCCTCATGGATCGTGTTTCTGAGCGCGGTCACGCTCCACGCGCAATCCTCGACTCGCGATAACCTACTACCACCCCAACAAGCGAGCCGTGGCACGATCGGCGGCCGCGTCGTCGCGGCCGACGGCGGCGAAGCCTTGCGCAATGCGCGCGTCACGATCAGTGGACCGACCTCGGCACCGCGCCTCTTCACTGATGGCAACGGCCGCTTCCTGTTTTCCAATCTGACGTTCGGTCGTTACACACTCCTCGTCCGCAAGGCCGGTTATGCGCAGACGCGCTTCGGATCGCGCAAGCCGGCCGAGCCGCCGATGTGGATCGAGATCACGGCCGAGTCGCCGGCATTCAGCTCCGAGGTTCGTCTGCCGCGCAGTGCGGTGATTTCCGGCCGCATTCTCGATGAGCTTGGCGATCCGATCGAGCTCGCCCAGGTGTCGGCCGAGCGCATCATTCGGACCGATGGACGCGTGAGCACGACGACGATCGCCAGCACGACCAGCGACGATCTCGGCGAGTACTGGCTCGGTGGGTTGCCTGAGGGGCGCTTTGTTGTCTCGGCGCGTCGAGGTGCCAGCAACGAAGTGCGCTTTACGCTGGTGAACGGCCGCGCAGTCGCCGAGCGGCCGGACGGCACGCCCTCGCGTGGCTACTACCCGGGCGTGACGAGGCTGTCGGAAGCTCAACCCATCGACCTGCGAGCTGGCGGGGAGCGTTCGTCGGTTGATTTCACGGTCGCGCAGCATCAGCAGCCGCCGGCGATATTGAGAATCTCGTTCGTCGATGCGGATGGCAAGCCGATGCTCGCGACGTCGATGCTGGCGAGTCTCGACGACAGGATCGCCGGGACCCTGATCAATGCGAGCGGTATCAGCGACAACGTTGCGCACCGCCTCGATCCCGGCGCCTGGCTGCTCTTCGCGCGCGGCGTCTACGCGCAGGGCGTGGCAGCGGTGCCCGTCATCGTCGGTTCAACCGACATCTCCATGTCGGTGCAATTGCGGCGCGGCGGGCGCATCACTGGGCGCATCGTGACCGACGGCGGACCGCCGCCGACTGCTCCCATCGACATCGAAGCGTGGCCGATCGATGCGGCGCTGGCGAGAATGCTTGGCACGCCGTCGGTTGCGCGGGCGCGGGCCGGCGATTCGTTCGCGCTCACGGACCTGGTCGGCACGCGCGAGCTGCGGATCCGTTCAGCGCCGCACGGCTGGGTGGCCAAGGCGATTCGGGCTGGAGGACGTGATCTTCTGGACACGCCGATCGATTTCAACGCCGACGAGCAGATCACAGGAGTCGAGATCGTCCTGACGCACGACCTGGCCGAACTGAGCGGAACGGCAGGCAATTCACCGGTGCTGGTGTTTCCGGAAAATCCCGGCCGCTATCGCGACGTGCGCCGGCTTGCGCGATGGGTTCGGGCGAACCAGGACGGCCGCTTCGTCGTGGACGACTTGCTGCCTGGCACGTACTACGCCCTCGCCAGCGACGATGTGGATGACGCGCAGTGGGCGAATGCCGACTATCTGGAGCAGTTCCGCGCGCGCGCCACCCGCGTGACCCTCCAGGCCGGCGAGCGAAAATCGATCGCGCTGACACCACCCGCCAACCCGTGATCGCGTTACTGCTGTCTCTTCTCATCTCCCAGAACGCGCTGGCGCAGGCGACGGCCACCGCCACGATTCGCGGCCGCGTCGTGAGCGCGGACGGCCAGCCGATCGCCGGTGCGCGCGTTCGGGTCTTGATGGCGCCGAGCCCGTCCACTTCGATGGGGGATGCGACGACAGACCAGGACGGTCACTACGAGATCACTGGCACGTGGCCATTGCCGTTTCGAGTGGCCGCGAGCAAGAGCGGGTACACGACGGCTGAGTACGGTGAACGTCGCGCCTCGGAGCCTGGCGAAGCGATCACGATGAAACCAGGCACCATTCGCGAGCGCGTCGATTTCGTTCTGAGACGCCACAGCGCGATCGTCGGACGCGTGTTGGACGAGAACGGCGAGCCGCTCGATGGGGTCGCCGTCGTCGTGCAGCAGGTCCGGTTCGTCGACGGCCGCCGTCAACTCGCGCTCGTCCCCGGCATCGGGCCGCACCGAACGAACGAGCGCGGACGCTACCGAATCTGGGGACTCCAACCCGGCGACTACATCATCAGCGCGTCGGTCGGACACGTCGGCAGCGACGATGTGCCGGATTACGCGACCACATATTTCCCAGGCACGCCGAATCCATGGGAAGCCGAACGCGTCCGCGTCGCCGTGTCGGCGGACGTCGTGAACATCGACTTCTCGCTCGTGCGCGTGCGGACGGCCGCGATCAAAGGGACGACTCTGGCGTCGAACGGTGAACCGTTTCAGGGCGGCGTGCGAATGCGACCGAGCCGGCGCAGCGGCGTTGGGCTCGATCCAGTCGGCGGCCGCACGTTCCCGGACGGACGATTCGAGTTTCCAAACGTCGCTCCCGGCGATTACGTGATCGAAGCGGTGAAGGGCAACGACTATGGCTGGCGAGCGGTGACGATGAACGGCGAAGACATCCCGGATGTCACCGTGCAGACGATGCCGGGATCGACTATCAGCGGACGAGTGATCCTGCAGGGAGCCCAGTCGCAGGCGATGCGCCGCGTCACGATCGAGGCGGCTGCAGCCGACCCGGACTTCGCGCCGTTCACCGGCGGAGGCGCCTCG
>DAIUKO010000239.1:0-12044 GCA_036848175.1 Vicinamibacterales bacterium
GCCTCGGGCAGCGGATACGTGCCCTCCTGCTCGATCGGATTCTGTGTCGCGAGCACGAACAACGGCCGCTCGAGTTCGTAGCGCACGCCGTTCACCGTCACCTGATATTCCTGCATCGCCTCGAGCAGCGCGGCCTGCGTCTTTGGCGGCGTGCGGTTGATCTCGTCGGCAAGGATGACGTTGGCGAACACCGGCCCGGGGATGAAGCGGATTTGCCGGTGGCCGGTGCCGCGATCCTCCTCGATGACTTCGGTGCCGATGATGTCCGACGGCATCAGATCCGGCGTGAACTGGATTCGGTTGAACTTCAGGTGCACCGCCTGCGCGAGCGTCTTGATCAACAGGGTCTTGGCCAGGCCGGGCACGCCGCGCAGGAGACAGTGGCCGCCGGCGAAGAAGGCCGTCAGGATTTCCTGGACCACCGCCTGCTGGCCGATGATCGCGCGCCCCAATTCGTCCGCGAGCCGCGCCGCCAGCCGCTGCGCTGCTTCTATTGACAGCGTCGCCGTCCGATTGACCGCCGTGCCTGATGGCTCACGCACGTCCCGGATTGTACCGAGAGGGAAAAGTTTTTCCTATGGCGAGCGGCTTGCGAATAGCAGCGTTGAGGACGAGCTGATGTGTAAGATTGGTGAACTCTCCCTTCTCATCATCCTCGCCGCAGGAACCGCATCCTGCCACTCCGCACAGACCTCGGTGACCGGCCCGACGGCCGATGCCAAGTGCCAGATCAGCGCTTCGAGCACGCCGGAGTCGTTTACCGCGAGCGGCGGCACCGGCGCCGTGAAAATCGCAGCCGCTCGTGACTGCACCTGGTCGGTCGCGACGACGGCGGCGTGGATGTCGATCGCCGGTGAGCGCAGCGGACAGGGTGAAGCATCGGTTTCCTACACAGTCGCGGCGAACCCGGTTCCGGCCGCGCGATCCGGATCGATCGTGGTCGGGTCGCAAACACTCTCGGTGACTCAGGCGGCAGCGCCGTGCACGTATTCGCTCGGCCGTACGGGCGACACCATCGGGTTCGCAGGCGGATCGCTGTCGGTCACGATCACGACGCTGACTGGTTGCGGGTGGACAGCGTCGAGTCAGGTGCCGTGGGTTGGCATCCGATCGGGACAAAACGGAAATGCAAGTGGTACTGTCGGGCTCGACGTCGCAGCGAATGCTGGAGCGGCTCGTGTCGGGGTCGTAAACATCGGCGGCCAGCCCTACACCGTGAATCAATCTGCTGCGCCGCCGCCGCCACCGCCGCCTGCGCCAGCTCCGCCGTCACCATCGCCAGAACCGCCAGGTCCGGGTCCTTCGCCGTCGCCGCCACCGGGGCCGACACCGCCGCCGTCGCCAACTCCGGCGCCGCCGCCGAACCCGCCTCCGCAGCGCGTCGACTTCGACGGCACCATCTCGAACACGTCAGGCATGTGTCCGAACGTTTCGTTCACAGCCCGTGGCGTCACCGTCACCGCCGACGGAGGGACCGAGTACAGGAAGTCGAATTGCTCCGACGTGCGCGACGGACGCCGCGTGAAGGTCAACGGACTCACGCAACCGAATGGAACCGTATACGCGACCAGACTCGAGGTAGATAGTGATCGTGACTAAGCGATTCACACCGACGCTGGCGATCGTCATCGTGATGGCTGCGGCAGCCGAGGCGCGCGCGCAGTCGGTCGCCGACGTCCTGACGTTTCTCATCACGAACCAGTCGGTTCAGACGGGCAGCATCGATCGCGATCGCACGGCCGCGCAGGCGACGAGCGACACCATCTCGCGCGCCCTGCGCCTGAACCTCGCCACGCTGCCGGTCACGACGTCGTCTGGCGCGTTCCTGTACCGTCTGAACCCGGAGCTCGGGACCGTGGAGCGCGCGACGGAAACCTTCGGGCCGTTCTTCATCGAGCGCGCACTGACCGCCGGACCGGGCCAGGCGTCGTTCGGGTTCACGTTTCAGCACGTGCGATTCACGTCGCTCGACGGCGCAAACCTGCGCGACGGCACGCTCGTCACGACGGCCAATCAGTTCGTGGACGAGCGAACGCCGTTCGACGTCGACGCGCTCGCACTGAACATCGACGCCGACGTCGCGACGTTGTACGGCAACGTCGGCCTCGGCAAGCGCATGGAAGTCGGGTTCGCCGCGCCGATGGTCGCGCTCAGGCTGAGCGGCTCGCGCACGAACACGTATCGCGGCCGCGACTTCACGCAGGCGACGGCGAGCGCGCGCGCGATCGGTCTCGCGGATCTCGTCGTACGGACCAAGTACACGCTGTACGACTCCGAGGGTCAGGGCGTCGCAACAGCGGTCGACGTGCGCCTGCCGACCGGGAATCCCGACGATCTGCTTGGCACAGGGTCGATGGCGATCAAGTTCGCCGGCATCGGATCGCTCGAGCGCGGCCGCGCTTCGGCCCACGTCAACGCCGGCATGAGCTTCGGCGGTCTCGCGCGCGAGCTCAGCTACGGCGGGGCGCTTGCGCTCGCCGCGACCGGCCGCCTGACTCTCACCGGCGAGCTCCTCGGCCGCTGGTGGGACAGCTTCGGCCACATCGTGCCGGTGGCAGCGCGGCATCCACGACTCGTCGGCGTCGAGACGATCCGCCTGACGCCTGACACATCCACACTCCACATGATCACGCTGGTCCCCGGCGTGAAGTGGAATGTCGGCGACACATGGGTGCTCGCGGCCAGCGTCAGCGTGCCGCTGACGACGGCGGGCCTCACCTCACGGTTCACGCCGTTCGTCGGATTGGATTACGCAATCGGCAAATGAGGGATGGTGTCTCTCATGTAGGGGCGGCCCTTTCCGCCTTCGCGGCCGCCCACGCGATTTCTTCCTCGTTGATGCGTCAGCGTTCCGCGCGGGCGGAGTCGATCTTCCACTCGGTCCCGGCTTTACGAAGCGTGAAGTTCCAGGTGCGCGGCTCGATGCGCGGTTCGCGGCTGCCGATCTTCGGCACGTAGCGCGCGCTGCCGCGGCAGGTGGCAATCGCGGCGTCGCCGCGAAGCTGAACGTCGCAGGCATCGAAGGTCAGCGTCTGGGACTCGAGGCCATCGAACGCGCGCGCCAGCGCCGCTTGATTCACGGCCGGATAGACCGCCTGTGCCGACTGTGCATCGAGACCGTCGTAGGCGACGCGGTAGCGCTGGAGCGTCTGCCTCACGAGACCGATTTCGTCCACCGTATCGATCGTTCGCGTCGGCGCAGGTGCGGAAACCGGCAGCGTCACCGGAGTCGGCGCCGTCGACGTGGCGATCGCGGCGGCGATCGACGGTGTCGGCGCGGGAGGTGACGTCGGCGCGGTTGGGGCGCGCTGCTGAAGCAACTCGATCGGCCCCGGGACGGGCTCCGGGTTCACGGCGCGCGCCTCGGGATTCGGGACTTGCGGTTCGGGATTTGCGGGTCGGGATTCGGGATTTGCGGGTCGGGATTCGGGATTTGCGGGTCGGGATTCGGGACTTGCGGGGCGAGACTCGTTAGGACTTGCGGCGCGAGATTCGTCAGGACTTGCGGGGCGAGACTCGTTAGGACTTGCGGCGCGAGATTCGTCATTTGTCGGTCCGGAGTCGAGAGTCGGCTTTCGGGATTCGGCGCTCCCTGACTGTGGCTCAGCGGTCCTCATTTCGGTACGAATCCCGAATCCCGAATCCCGAATCGCGACTGGGTTCCCACTGGTCCCAATCGGCGCTGCTGGCGGCGCAACGGCCGCCTCGACGACTTCGGTCTGGACGGCTGGCGGTGCCGGCGCGGTTTCGACCGGTGTCGCCACGCCCGCCGTCTGAATCGCGGGCAGCGACCGATCGGACTGCTGAAGCCACGTCGCACCGAAGAGGACCACCGCAAAGCTGGCCGCCGCCGCAATCCACGGTCCGCGATGAGTGGCTGTCGCGTCGCTTCGCAATTGATCGAGCGACATCGTCAATTCCGCAAGTTCTGGAAGATTCGGATCGAGCTCGCTGATTTCGTCGAGCGCCATCTCCGCATCCTTGAGCCGGCGGCGCTCGAGCGCCGCACGGGCCGCGTCGATGCGGCGATCGACCCGGCGCCGTTTCGCACGCGCCTCGAACTTCGCATAGCCGTCGCTCGCGACCATCGTCCGAGTGGTTCCGGAATTGGTCTCGGCGTCGCCCTCCGCCGGGGTAGCCTGAGCTTGCGGGACGGGCACCGTCGGTTCGAACGCTGCCGACGGCGCCAGGATGCAGTCGCGCAGCGAATGCGCGGCAAGGAAATCAGGATCGATCGCGAGCGCCGCGTCGATCGCTTCAAGGGCCTTCGCACGATCGCCGGCATCGACGAGCGCGCGGGCCGTGCTGAGATGTGATTGAAGAGCTTGCCACCGTTCTCGTTGATCCACGAGCAGCCGAGGTGCAAGATGAGTTCCGTCCGGCAGCCACGCAATCACGACCCGACTCGAGTCAGCCGTTTCCGCCAGATGAAATCTTGCGACCTTTAATGTGAAGAGATCAGGAATTCTTCTGCGCGATCTTCGCCCACGTGTCCCGCAGTGAGACGGTGCGGTTGAACACGAGCGCGCCCGGCCGCGAGTCGGGATCGACGCAGAAGTATCCGAGACGCTCGAACTGGACGCGGTGGCCCGGCAATGCCGAGGCCAGGCTCGGCTCGACGAGGGCGTCCCGCAGGACCTCGAGCGAGTGCGGATTCAGGTTATCGAGGAACGTTTTTCCCTCTGGCACGATTTCCGGATCTTCAACCGAGAACAATCGATCGTAGAGGCGCACCTCCGCGGGAACGGCGTGCGCGGCCGAAACCCAGTGCAGCGTCCCCTTGACTTTCCGGCGGTCGGGTGAATCACCGCCGCGCGTCGCCGGATCGTAGGTGCAGCGCAGCTCGACAATCTCTCCGCGCTCGTCCTTGATGACGTCGGTGCAGGTCATGAAGTACGCGCAGCGGAGCCGGACTTCCCGGCCCGGCGACAGCCTGTAGAACTTCTTGGGAGGATCTTCCATGAAATCCTCGCGCTCGATGTACAACTCGCGCGCGAACGGCACTTTGCGCGTGCCAGCCGACTCGTCTTCGGGGTTGTTGATGACGTCGACCTCTTCGACCTGGCCCTCGGGATAGTTCGTCAACACCACTTTCAGTGGACGCAGCACGCCCATGACCCGTGGCGCGCGCTTGTTCAAATCCTCGCGGATGCTGTGCTCCAGCTGCGCGATGTCGATGACGTTTTCCTTCTTGGCAACGCCAATCCGCGAGCAGAAGTCACGAATCGCTTCCGGCGTGTAGCCGCGGCGGCGCAGCCCGGTGATCGTGGGCATCCGCGGATCGTCCCAGCCCGACACGAGCCCCTGCTCCACCAGCTGCAGGAACTTCCGCTTGCTCATGACGGTGTAGTTCAGGTTGAGCCGGGCGAACTCGATCTGACGCGGCTTGTCGCCGGCAATGACGGCGTTCACGAGCCAGTCGTACAGCGGCCGATGGTCCTCGAACTCCAGCGTGCAGAGCGAGTGCGTGATCTGCTCGAGCGCGTCGGACAGCGGGTGCGCGAAGTCGTACATCGGATAGATCTGCCACACGTCGCCGGTCCGGTGATGGTGGGCGTGGCGGATTCGGTACAGCGCCGGGTCGCGCATGTTGAGATTGGGGGACGCCATGTCGATCTTCGCGCGCAGCACGTGCGTGCCGTCCGGAAACTCGCCCGCCCGCATCCGCGCGAACAAATCGACGTTCTCCTCCACGGATCGATCTCGATACGGACTGTTCCTGCCAGGTTCGGTGAGCGTGCCGCGATAGGCGCGAATCTCGTCGGCGCTGAGGCTGTCCACGTACGCCTTGCCGGCCTTGATCAACTCGACCGCGAACTGATAGAGCCGCTCGAAGTAATCCGACGCGTACAGCTCCGCCGACCACTTGAAGCCGAGCCATTCCACGTCGTCCTTGATCGCGTCGACGTACTCGACGTCCTCCTTCGTCGGGTTCGTGTCGTCGAACCGAAGATTGCATGTCCCGCCGTGCTCGAGCGCGACGCCGAAGTTCAGGCAGATCGATTTCGCGTGCCCGATGTGCAGGTAGCCGTTCGGTTCCGGCGGAAAGCGCGTGGCCACGCGGCCGTGGTGCTTCCCTGACGCGATGTCGTCCTCGACAATCGCACGAATGAAATCAACCGGCGCCGCGGGCGCCGAAGAACGGTCGTCTGGCATGTCTTTGTTTACGTTGCGGTGACTATCCGCTCGATCTCCACGCGTCTACATTATGGTTCGCGAGTCCAGCGCGAGGCGATTCGCTTTGCCTCGTCGCCGGGCACCCAGATCACGACGACCTTGGCGCCAGCCGACCCGGTCTTGTGGCGCACCTTGTCGGGCGGCTTCACGTAGCCCGACATCCCGGGCTTCAGCACCTGGCTCGTACCATTGACGATGTGCTCGTACTCACCCGAGACGACGTAGAACATTTCCAGCGCGCCGTGCTGGTGATCGCCGGAGTCGGAGTTCGGCGGGAAGATCATCTCGCCGACCGACACCCCCGGTCCGACGTTGCTCTCGTCGAGCATCAGCCGCAGCGTCGTGCCGCCGGGCGATCGATACGTCACGCCTTGCAGCTTCTCCGACTGCGCGGCACCGTTGGTGATGACGCACAACGCGACCACAACCGATATCGCTAGAGTTCTCATCGGTGCTCCTCTTTGACTGGAAGCCGGGAGCCGAGCCATGGGTCGGCCCCTACGATGATCAGGCTCCTCGTGCCGCTCTCAGGGCTCGAGTAGTGTAGCCAATCGGGCGACGGTCAGCTCGCCGGCGTGAGGGACGCGCAAGTCGGCGCCGGTCAGCTCATGCCGCTCGGTGAGCCAGTGCGGAATCGCAACCGTCTTCAGCCCGGCCGCGCGCGCCGCCGCCAGTCCGGGACCCGAATCCTCGATCGCCACCGACTTCGCCGGTTCCGCCCCGAGCCGCCGCGTCGCCTCGAGATAGACATCCGGCGCCGGCTTGCCCCGGGCCACATCGTCGGACGACACGATCGTCTGGAACAGCGGCGCGAGGCCGAGACGGTTCGCGGCCGGGACCACCCATCGCGCCGGCGCGCTCGTCGCGATCGCCGCCGGCACGCCCGCGTCACGCAGCGCCTCGAGCAGCTCGCGGATGCCTTGTCGAGGCTCGCGCGGCAACAGCTTCACAAAGTGGCCTCGCCGCTCGGCGTCGTATTCCTGGTGCGTCAACGGCGGCTGACTGACGCGCTCGCACAACCGGAGAAACCAGCGCTGTTCTTCACCCTCGGTATAGATGCCGATCTGACTGCACCACTCTTCGACCGTCAGCGTCGCACCGCAGCGCTCGTAGATCAGCCGGTTCGATTCGTACTCAGGCGTTTCGCTGTCGAGGATGACGCCGTCGAAGTCGAAGACGACGGCAGCGAGAGCGGACACGACACGATCATACCGCCCCAAACTTCTCCGTGTCCTTTGTGCCCTTTGTGCCCTTTGTGTCCTCTGTGTCTTGGTGCTACTCCGTAGGAAGCGCATCGATGCGCTGTGCGACCGATTCGAACACCGGCGTCGGCCCCTTCCATTGCAGCTCGTCAACCGATTCGAAAAGCTCGATGTCGGTCCGAAGCGTCGCCAGCGTGCGGAAGAGGAACGCCCGATCGCGCTCGCGCGACAGCGTGCGCGCGAGCGCGCTCGCGTTGGTCGCGTTGACGTGCCACTCGCGCCAGTCCTCGGGGATCGATTCGAGATGGCCGAACTTCGCGAGCACGGCCGCCGTCGACTTCGCGCCCCAGCCCTGCAGACCTGGATATCCGTCGGCTGCGTCGCCGACGAGCGCGAGATAGTCGGGAATCGACAGCGGCGGCACGCCGAATTTCGCCACCACACCCGCTTCGTCGCGAACGATGCGCGTCCGCCGATTCAGTTGCACGACGCGCGTCCCGCGGACGCACTGCGCGAGGTCCTTGTCGGGTGTGCAAATGATCACGCGGTCCACGCGCGGATCGCGTGCCGCGATCGCCGCCGCGGCGGCCAGCGCATCGTCCGCCTCGAATTCCACCATCGGCCAGACGACGATGCCCGCCGCCGCCAGCGATTCCTCGAGCAGCGGAAACTGCGCGAGCAGGTTCGGATCGATGCCGTCGCCGGTCTTGTAGCCGCCCCACAGGCGGTTGCGAAACGACTCGATGATGTGATCGGTGGCGACCGCCACGTGCGTGGCGCCGCCGGTGATCATGCCGAGCACGGAGGCGACGACGCCGCGAACTGCCGCCACGTCGCGCCCCGCCGCATCGCGCGCGGACGGCATCGCGTAGAAGTGGCGGAACAGCTCGTACGTGCCGTCGATCAGGTGGATTTCCACGGTGGTCGTCAGTCGTTCGTCGTTGGTCGTCTATTCGGCGCGAAGCGCAATCATAGGATCAACCGCCGTCGCTCGGCGAGCGGGAACCCAGGCGGCGACGACGGCCACGAGCGCGAGAAACGCACCGGTCAAGACAAAACTGAGCGGATCGGTGGTGCTGACGTTGTAGAGGAGGCTCTTGACCACGCGCGTGACGCCGACCGCACCAATGACGCCGCACAGGATGCCGACGCCCGCGAGCCGCGCCCCCTGCGCGACGATCAGGCGGAAGACCCGCTCGCGGCTGGCGCCGAGCGCCATGCGCACGCCGATTTCCTGCGTGCGCTGCGACACTGCGTAGGACAGCACGCCGTAGACGCCAATCGACGCGAGCGCCAGCGCGACGGCGCCGAAGATCGAGAACATCCAGCCGAACAGGCGGTACTGCCAGAACGAATTGAATCGCGCCTCCTCGCCGGTCTGCAGGTTGAAGATCGGCAGCGTCGGATCCGATTTGCGGATTTCCTGACGGACCGCGCTGGTGATCGATGCCGGCGATCCGCCGGCCACACGGATGGACAAACCGGTGTTGCGCGCTGGATCGTACGGATACGCGATGAACGCGTACGGCGACGGCTTCCCGTCGCGGACGCTGAACAACCGGAAGTCGCCGACGACGCCGACGATCGTGAACCACGGCTTGTCTGTGTCTTCCTTCGTGCCGGGCAGACGGAATCGCTGGCCGACGACCGCCGCCGCATCGAGGTTCGGCCACATCCGCTTCGCGAAGACACCGTTGACGATCGCCACACCCGAACGCGGCTGCCCTTCCGCGTCGGTGAAATCGCGTCCGGCGGCCAGCGGCACGTTCAACGTTTTGAGCATGTGCGGCGTCACGCCGAAATACATCGTCGTCGGCTCGTGGCCCGCTTCGATGGCGACGCCTTCGGGGATGACCGGTCCGTTCGAACCGCCCGAGGCGAGCGGCACCATGTTCGACGCGGCCGCGGTGACCACGCCCGGCAAGGCCTCCACACGCCGCACGATGTCCTCGACGCGCCGGACCATCGCATCGGCTGGTTCGTACTGATCGCCGGGCAGATAAAAACGCAGTGTCATCAGCGTCGTCGTGTCGAAGCCGGCACGCGCGCCCTGAAGGTTCAGGAAGCTGCGGATGAAGAGCGATGCGCCGACGAGCAGCACGAGCGACAACGCGATCTCGGCGACGACGAGCGCGCTGCGAAGCCGGTTCCGGCTGCCGCCGGCGCCGGCGCCGCGATCCTTGAGCGCGTCCTGCAGATTCGCTCGTGCCGCCTGCGCCGCCGGCGCGAGTCCGAACACGACACCGGTGAGCGTCGCGACGACCACCGTGTAAATCACGATGCGCGGGTTCATCGTCCAGTCGATGTAGTAGGGCGGATTGTTCTGCGGCGGGATCGAGGCGGTGAGCCATTGCAGCCCGACGTACGCGACGGCGACGCCGAGCGGCGCGCTCGCCAGCGCGATGAGGATGCTCTCCGTCAGCAGTTGACGGACGATGCGGCCGCGCCCGGCGCCGAGCGCCGAGCGCACGGCGATCTCGCGATGCCGGACCGTCGCGCGCGCGAGCAGCAGGTTCGCGACGTTGGCACACGAGATGAGGAGTACGAGACTGACGGCGCCCATCATCGTCATCACGACCAGGGTGATCTCCGGCGGAATCATGTCGTCGCGCAGGCGCAGCGCGTTCGCGCTCCATCCCTGGTCCTCTCGGTGTTCGCGTTCGAGCTGCGCGGCGACGGCGGCGATGTCGCGCCGCGCCTCCTCGAACGAGACGCCCGGCTTCATTCGCCCGAACGCGCCGAGATTGCGCACCGATCGCGGACTCGCGTACTCGAGCGGCGCCTGAGGAATCCAGAGCTGCACCTGATTGGGGAATGCAAACTTCGGCGGCATCACGCCGACGACCGTGTGCGGGTCGCCGTTGACGGTGAGCGTCCGGCCGACGATCGCGGGGTCGCCGCCGTAGCGCCGCTGCCAGACCCCGTAGCTGAGCAGGATGACGCGGGGGCCGCCGGGCGTGTCCTCTTCAGGCCGGAACTGCCGGCCGAGAATCGGCTGCACGCCGAGCATTGGAAACATGTTCCAGGTCACGGTCGCGCCGGCAAACCGTTCCGGCTCGTCGCCGTCGGACAGCGTCAAGCTGCGGCCGGTGAAGGTCGCGATGTCGGCGAACGCGTGGGTCCGCTCGCGCCAGTCGCGCGCATCGAGAAACGACGCACCGCCGGCGTCGATGCCGTTGACCTGTTGCGTCGTGCGCAGCGAGACGAGCTCGTGCGCGTCGCGGAACGGCAGCGGCCGGATGGCGACGGTATCGACGACGCTGAAGATGGTGCTGTTGACGCCGACGCCAAGCGCCAGGCAGATGACGGTCAGCGCCGCGAACCCCGGATTCTTCAGGAGCGTGCGACACGCGTAGCGGAGATCCTGGAGGAGCGCATCCATGAGGAACTTAGACCCCGAATCGGGCGGGAATGTTCGATAGAATCCGCCGCATGACGCGTCTTTTCGTCGTCGGCATCTTCACGGCGCTGGCGATCGCTCCAGCGGCCGACGATTCGTCGGCCGCCGCGATGATGGCGCGGATCGAGAACGTCCAGTCCCCGAATCGGCAGGGGCTCGACGGCTACACGCTGCGGCAGGTGATGGAACGGTTCCGTGTTCCGGGCGTCAGCGTCGCCGTCATCAAGGACTTCGAGATTCACTGGGCAAAAGGCTACGGCGTCGCGGACGTCGAAGCGGGCGCCGCGGTCGAGAACAACACGCTGTTTCAGGCGGCGTCGATCAGCAAGCCGGTGGCCGCGATGGCGGTCGTGCGGGCGGTGCAGGACGGCCGCTTCTCGCTCGACGATGACGTCAACACGATTCTGAAATCGTGGAGACTGCCTGACAGCGAATTCACGCGCGGTCATCCAGTCACGCCGCGCGCGCTCCTCAGCCACACGTCGGGACTCGGCGACGGCTTCGGCTTCCCCGGCTATCACCCCTCAGCGCCGCGTCCCACCGTCGTCGAGATTCTGAACGGCAGCAAGCCGTCGAACGTCGGACCGGTGCTGATGGAGCGGCCGCCGTTCACGGCGTTCAAGTATTCGGGCGGCGGCGTCACCGTGATGCAGCTGGCGATGATCGACTCGTTTCACGAGCCGTATCCAGGCCTGTTGCAGCGGCTGGTGCTCGGCCCGATCGGGATGACCGACAGCACATACGAGCAGCCGCTCTCGAGCGAGCGCGACACGCATGCGGCGCGCGCGCACAGCGGCGGCGGCCGGGCAATGGACACGAAGTGGCACGTCTATCCCGAGCTCGCCGCCGCTGGCTTGTGGACGACGTCGGTCGATCTCGCGAAGTTTGCCATCGAGATCCAGAAAGCGGCGCTCGGCCGATCGTCAAAGGTGCTCACGCAAACAAGCATCCGCGAGATGCTGTCGCCTGTTGGCGTCGGCGACTACGCCGTTGGTCTGAGCGTGACCAAGATCGGGCAAGGGTGGTACTTCGGCCACGGCGGATCGAACTGGGGCTTTCAGTGCGATTTCATCGCGCATCGCTTGAAAGGCTACGGCGTCGCGATCATGACCAACAGCGACTCCGGCCGTCCGGTGATCGACGAAATCCGCGCGCGCGTCGCGGCGGCCTACGGCTGGGATTCCCTCGACAAACCCGTGCTTCGCTGACCTCCCGCGGAACCCCGCGACGCGCCCTCCCGTCTATGAGTTGGTATCCAACATAGG
>DAIUKO010000240.1:0-11851 GCA_036848175.1 Vicinamibacterales bacterium
GCTGCAGCTCGCGCACGATCCGCGTGAAGCGGTGCGGCCGATCGCCGGTCATCATGCGCGGCGTATCGAACCAGATGAGCGCCACTGGTCCGTAGCCAGTGAGCAGCTCGCGGACCTGCGGCTCCGCCTTGCCGCGGAGGTACTGGTCGTAGTCCTTCTTCTCGTCCGCCTGGAAGTCCCACGTGTTGCCGGCGCCGTTGGGCTCGTGCCAATCCTGCGACTGCGAGTAATAGAACCCGAGCCGCATGCCCTGACGCGCGCACGCGTCGGCGAGCTCCTTCAGCACGTCGCGCTTGAACGGCGTCGCGTCGACGACGTTGTAGGCGCTCGCCGTCGACTTGAAGAGGGCGAAGCCGTCGTGATGCTTCGACGTGATCACGATGTACTTCATGCCCGCGTCTTTGGCGAGCTTCACCCACTCGTCGGCGTTGTACTTGACCGGATTGAACTGCGACGCGAGCTTCTCGTAGTCGCGGACGGGAACCGGCGTGCGGAACATGATCCATTCGCCGAGTCCCAGGCTGCGCTTGCCCTGCCACTCGCCGGCGGGGATCGCGTAGAGGCCCCAGTGGATGAACAGGCCGTACTTCGCCTCGCGGAACCATTCGAGCCGCTTCTCGCGCGCGGGATCGGGCGCGCGCGGCGGGCTTTGCGCCGGAAGGGCCGTGCCGAACGTCGCGAGCGCGAGAGCAGCGAAGATCAATCGGCGCATACACCACTCAGAAATTGAACCGCAGCGGGAGCTGGACGAGCGCGGCGGACGTCGAGGCCCTGGACCTCGACCTGGTTGAAAAAGATTGTAGATCTCCGCGAGAGTGATAATGGTCGCTGGTCATGGGTCGTTGGTCATGGGTCACCGTGGGCGCGATTGAAAGCCGCGAGCCGGACCGGCGACCGCACGCGGCGCTGTGATACTATCCTTTACCGTTAAAGTCAAGGCACTTTAGCGATAAAGCTTGGCGCGGTTGAGGCGCGAGCCGCCACCCTGGAGTGCGGATGCATCAGACCACGATGAAGCGGATCGCGGGCGAGCTCGGTGTCTCGATCACCACCGTCTCCAAGGTCCTCAACCACCACGCCGACATCAGTGAAGCCACGCGATCCCGCGTCCTCGCCAAGGTCGAGGAGCTCGGCTACCAGCGCAACGCGGTGGCGCGCAGCCTCACGCTTCGCCGCACCCACACGCTCGGCATCGTCATTCCCGACCTGATGCACTCGTTCTTCGTCGAGGTCATTGCCGGCATCGAGCCGGTGGCGAGCGTGCGCGGCTACGGGCTGCTGCTGTGCAGCTCCGGCGAGGATCCGCAGAAGGAGCGCTCGGAGCTCGAGATGCTGCGCGGCCGGCAGGTCGATGGCGTCGTCCTCGCGTCGGCGACCGCCGCCGGCAATACCGACCTGCTGCTGCAGTTGACCAAGCACGGCACCGGTCTGGTGATGATCGACCGCGACGATCATCCGAGCGTCAAATGCCATCGTGTGCTCACCGACGACGAGCGCGTCGGTCAGCTGGCGACGTCGCACCTCCTCGATCTCGGGCGGCGCGCCATCGCCCACATCGGCGGCCCGAACATCCAGCACGCCAAGCGCCGTGAGAAGGGGTGGCGCGACGCGCTGAAGGCGCGCGGCATCAAGGCGTCGGACGACTGGATCGTCCGCGGCGGCTTCATGGAAGCGGACGGCTACCGATCGATGAAGCGGCTGCTGACGCTGCGTCCGAAAATCGACGCGGTGTTCGCCGCCAACGATCCCGCCGCGATCGGCGCGATGAAGGCGATCTGGGAAGCGGGCCTGCGGGTGCCGGAGGATGTGGCAGTCGTCGGCGTCGGCGACATCGCGCTCGGCGATCTGCTGCGCGTGCCGCTGACGACCATCGGGTGGTCGCGCAAGGACGAAGGGCGTCACGCGGCAGAGTTGCTGCTCAAAGGACTGGACGCCGACAGCGCCGAAGAGCACGTCGCGCCGCAGCGCGTGATCATTCCGCCGAAATTGATCGTCCGCGAATCGTGCGGCGCCGGACATCGCGCGTGAGCCGCCGCAAGGCCGACTCGAATCGATCTTGGGTTTTTGCGCGCCGCCCGTTACGATGCGCTGGTCGCGCGCGCGACCAACGACCAACGACGACCAACGACCAACGACTAATGACCAAGGACCAATGACCGACGACCAACGACCATGACGTTGACGTGGCTCGACTGGCTCCTGATGTTCGTCTACTTCGGCTTCGTCCTGGGCGTCGGCTTTGCCCTCAAGCGCAAGACGACGACGAGCGCCGCGTTTTTTCAGGCCGGCCGCGCCATTCCCGCCTGGGTCTGCGGACTCGCGTTCATCTCCGCGAACCTCGGCGCGCAGGAGATCATCGGCATGGGCGCGTCGGGCGCGAAGTACGGCATCTCGACGAGCCACTTCTACTGGATCGGCGCGATTCCGGCGATGGTCTTCCTCGGCGTCTTCATGATGCCCTTCTATTACGGATCGCGTGCGCGATCGGTGCCCGAGTACCTGCGGCTGCGGTTCGACGAGAAGACACGCGCCTTCAACGCGATCTCGTTCGCGCTGATGACGACGTTCTCCTCCGGGATCTCGATGTACGCGATGGCGAAGCTGCTGCAGATCCTGCACATCTTCGACCGGGCGTTCGCGTCGCTCGGCCTCGGGCCCGACTACATCTTTCACGTCTGCATCATCTCGTCGGCGCTCGTCGTCCTCGTCTACGTGCTGCTCGGTGGACTCTCGAGCGCGATCTACAACGAAGTGCTGCAGTTCTTTCTGATCGTCTCCGGCTTCATGCCGCTCGTCTATCTCGGCATCCGCGACGCGGGCGGCTGGTCGGGCATCAGTCGCACCGTCCCCGAGCCGCTCACGCACTTGTGGCAGGGATTCGGCAGCGCCGCGACCAGCCCGATGGGCGTCGATGCGTTCGGCGTCGCGATGGGGCTCGGCTTCGTGCTGTCGTTCGGCTACTGGTGCACCGACTTCCTCGTCGTCCAGCGCGCCATGGCCGCCGACTCGATGGCGGCGGCGCGGCGGACGCCGCTGATCGCAGCGTTTCCGAAGATGCTGTTTCCCTTTCTCGTCGTGATGCCCGGCTTGATCGCGCTATCGGTGCGTCCCATCGACACGCCGCCGGCGATGGTCGCGCAGGTGGCCGGCGACATGCGAGCGACCGTGCCGGTCGGCGTGATCCCGTACAAGGTACGCGAAGGCACGAGCGAGATCGTCCGCGACGAAAACGGCAAGCCGCAGCTCGACTACGACCTGACCGTGCCGACGCTCCTGCTGCGATATTTTCCGACCGGCATGCTCGGCCTCGGGTTGACGGCGCTGCTGGCGAGCTTCATGTCGGGGATGGCAGGCAACGTGACGGCGTTCAATACCGTGTGGACCTACGACATCTATCAGGCCTACCTGCGGCCGAAGGCGAGCGACGCACATTACTTGTGGATGGGCCGCATGGCGACGGTGTTCGGGATCGCGGCGTCGGTGCTCACGGCCTACGTCGCCGCGCAGTTCAACAACATCATGGACGTCCTGCAGCTCGTGTTCGCGTTCGTGAATGCGCCGCTGCTGGGAACGTTCCTGCTCGGCATGTTCTGGAAGCGCGCAACCGGTCACGGCGCATTTGCCGGATTGCTGACCGGCACGATGGCCGCCGCCCTGCATCACGGTCTCACGCTGCCGCTTGGCGCTGCCGCGGGCGTCAAGGGCGGATGGCTCGGCGCCATCCACATCTATCCAAGCGAGATGGCACAGAACTTCTGGACGGCGATTGATGCGTTCACCGTCTGCTTCGTCGTCACCATCGCCGCCAGCCTGATGACGAAGCCGCGCGACGATCGAGAGCTCGTCGGCCTCGTGTACTCGCTGACCGAGCGTCCGCGCGACGAGCAGCTGCCGTGGTACAGCCGTCCGGCGATCCTCGGTGTGATCGTATTGGCGGCGACCGCGTTGTTGAACCTGCTGTTCATATAAGGACGCGCGATGGGACTTGACGTGCGTGTGCCGGTCGGCGTGATGTTCGCGACGATGGGCGTGCTGCTCGTGACCTACGGGCTGTTCGGCGACCAGTCGATCTACGGGCGATCGCTCGGCATCAACATCAACCTGGTGTGGGGCCTGGTGATCCTCACGTTCGCCGTCACGATACTCGGCCTGGCGAAGTTGAGCCGCCGTGGTTGAGCCTGAAGATCTCGCTCGCGAGTTCGAGCGCGAGTTCGGCCGGCGGCCGCGACTCTCTCGCGCACCCGGCCGCGTCAACCTGATCGGCGAGCACACCGATTACAACGACGGCTTCGTCATGCCGATGGCGCTCGACCGATCGACGTGGGTGGCCGCGGCGCCGCGCGACGATGGAGCGATCGTCGTGCGATCGCGCGAGTACGGTGAGACGATCACGATCGAACGCGACGAGCGTCGTGCCGGCGTTCAGAGCCGCCATTGGAGCGATTACGTCCGCGGCGTCGCCGCGGTGCTCGATGCGCCTGGCGCCGACATCCTGATCGCGAGCGACGTGCCGATCGGCGCGGGTCTGAGCTCGTCGGCCGCCCTCGAGGTCGCCTGCGGATGCGCGCTCGTCGATCTCGCGGGGCGCACGATCGACCGCGGCGATCTCGCGCGGGCGTGTCAGCGCGCCGAACACGAGTACGCCGGGACGCGGTGCGGCATCATGGACCAGATGATCGCCTGCTACGGCCGCGAGGGGCACGCGCTGTTGCTCGACACCCGCACGCTCGAGCGGCGCTGGCTGCCGCTGCCGCCGAATCTTCGCGTGCTCGTCTGCAACACGATGGTCAGGCATCAGCTCGCCGGCGGGGAATACAACGCGCGGCGTGCCGACTGTGAAGCGGGCGTGCGCATCCTGGCGCGGCGCTTGCCGGAGACGCGCGCGCTTCGCGATGCCGCGATGGCGCAGCTCGAAGATGCGCGCGGCGAGTTGCCGGATCGGATTTACCGCCGCTGCCGCCACGTCATCACCGAGAACAGTCGCGTCGAAGAGGCGGCAGGCGCCCTGAACGATGGCGACTTCACGACGTTCGGCCGGCTGATGGACGAGTCGCACCGCAGCCTGCGCGACGACTACGCGGTGAGCTGCGCTGAGCTCGACGCGATGGTCGCGATCGCGCGAGAGTCGTACGGCGTGTACGGCGCGCGGATGACCGGCGGCGGCTTCGGCGGCTGCGCGATCGCGCTGGTCGACACGGTTGCCGTCGACGACACCGCGCGTGAGATCGCGCGTCGATACGAGATCGAGATCGGACGACGGCCTGATGTCTGGGTCTGTTCGGCGGGGGAAGGTGTCAGCGCCTCGCACCCGGTGGAAACTCTCCACCACGGAACACACGGAGGACACGGAGGAAGACACCGAGGACACGGAGGAAGACACCGAGGACACGGAGGAATACACCGAGGACACGGAGGAAGTGTCGTATGACAGATGTGCCTCCGCGTCCTCAGTGGTGGAGCGCTTTGCTCTCGTGCTGAAGGATCACCCGCATCGACGATTCAATCCGCTGCGCCAGGAGTGGGTCCTCGTGTCGCCGCACCGCAACGATCGGCCGTGGCAGGGGCACGTCGATCCGCCCCCGTCCGATGCCGAACTGACGTTCGATCCGGCCTGCTACCTGTGTCCGGGCAACGAGCGGGCGCGCGGCATCCGCAATCCGCTCTACGCGTCGACGTTCGCGTTCGACAACGATTTTCCGGCGCTGATGCCGACCACGCCGGCGTTTGCCAGTGCCAACGATCTGCTCGTCACGCGCAGCGAACGCGGTGTGTGTCGCGTGGTCTGCTTCTCGCCGCGCCACGATCTCACGCTCGCACGGATGGAGCTGTCAGCGCTTCGTGCCGTCGTGGAGCGATGGATCGAGGAATACCAACGGCTCGCCGCGATTCCGTGGGTGCAGTACGCGATCGTCTTCGAGAATCGCGGGCCGATGATGGGCGCCAGCAATCCACATCCGCACGGACAAATCTGGGCAACAGAGACCGTCCCCAATGAACCGGCTCGCGAGCAGGAGGCGTTCACGCGCCACCAATCGCAGCACGGTGAATGCCTGCTCTGTTCCTACGCGGCTCTCGAGACTCGGCTCGTCGAGCGGATCGTCTGCGGGAACGATGCGTTTCTCGCAATCGTACCCTTCTGGGCAGTGTGGCCGTTCGAGACGCTGCTGATCAGCCGCCGTCATATCGGCTCGCTGCACGAACTGCAAGACGCCGAACGTGCCGCGCTCGCCGACGTGCTGCGGCGGCTGTTCACGCGATACGACAATCTGTTCGAGGCGCCGTTCCCGTATTCGATGGGTTTCCATCAGCGGCCGATTGGTCAGCAGAGTGAAGGCGATTGGCATCTCCACGTGCACGTCTATCCGCCGCTGATGCGGTCGGCGACGATCCGCAAATGGATTGTCGGCTTCGAGCTCCTCGGTTCACCACAGCGCGACCTGACGCCCGAGTTGGCCGCCTCGCGGCTGCAAGGCGCCAGCGAGCGCCACTATCGGCTGCGGGCAAAGGAGGAAGCCGCTCGATGATCTCGCGACGGGAATTCTTCGGGACCGCGGCTGCGCTCGCGATTCTTCCCCGTCGATTGGCAGGCGGCGCTCAACGGGTCGACGGGCCGGGCCGCGCGGTTCGCGTCGATGGGACGACCGCGGAATCGGTCGAGATCGTTCGCGAGTGTGACGGATCGTTCTGTCGATCGCGTGTGGTGAATCGCGGATCGTCGGCGGTCCGGTTGAAGGACGTGGTGTTGTTCGATGTCGCGAGCGCGCTGCCGCCACAGACGGCGTTGTACGGCGAAGGGTTTCAGATGTTGTCGCAGACCGGCGGCACGTTGGCGCAGCCGGTCGATCTCAGCCAGTACACCGACGCCGGACACTACAAGATGCCGGCGTCGGCTGGTTCGCGCGCGTATTACGGTCTGGTGACGTTGACACCGCCCGGCGAAGACACGCGGCTGTACGGGTTCACGTCGTGCGAGCGGTTCAGCGGCCGCCTCGAGATCGGTACGGCGCCGCCCTATCGGATCACCGCGATCGTCGATACGGAAGGCCTGGAGCTCGCGCCCAACGACTCGTGGACGCTCGAGGAGCTGGCGGTGATCACCGGTCCAGATCGCGCGGCCATGCTGTCCGATGTCGCGGCGCGGCTGGCGTTGCATCATCCGCCGCTCAAATCTGCGGCCCCGCCGACCGGCTGGTGCTCGTGGTACTGCTTCGGACCGCGCGTCACGGCGCAGCAGGTGCTCGACAACCTCGACGTCATCGCGAAGAACATTCCGGCGCTGAAGTACATTCAGATCGACGACGGCTATCAACGCGCGATGGGCGACTGGCTCGATACGGGCGCCGCGTTCGGCGGCGACGTGCGGGCCGTGCTGGATCAGATTCGCAAACGCGGCTTCCAGCCCGCCATCTGGGTCGCGCCCTTCGTCGCGGAAGAAGGATCGAAGCTCTTTCAACAGCATCGCGAGTGGTTCGTGACTGACCCGAGGGATTCGAGCGGCGCGCCGCTGCGATCCGATCGCGTGACGTTCGGCGGCTGGCGTCGCGGACCGTGGTATGCGCTCGACGGCACGCACCCGGGGGCGCAGGAACACCTGGCTCAGGTGTTTCGCACGATGCGTCAGGAATGGGGCTGTACCTACTTCAAACTCGATGCAAATTTCTGGGGCGCGATACATGGCGGCCAGTTTCACGATCGGCGCGCGACCCGGATCGAGGCGTACCGCCGCGGCATGCACGCGATTCTCCGCGGCGCCGGCGACGCGTTCATCCTCGGCTGCAATCATCCGATCTGGCCGTCCATCGCCGTCGTTCACGGATCGCGCAGCTCGAACGACATCAAGCGCGCGTGGGATCGCATCAGCACGACTGCGCGGCAGAATCTGAGCCGCAACTGGCAGAACGGCCGGCTGTGGTGGAACGATCCCGACGCGATCTGCCTGGCCGCCGATCTGACCGATGCCGAGTGTCAGTTCCACGCGACCGCGATTTACGCGAGCGGTGGAATGGTGCTGTCGGGCGACGATTTGACGACGCTTCCGCCGGCGCGCGCGGCGATGCTCAAAAAGCTGCTGCCGCCGACCGGTGTCGCCGCCGCGTTCGAGGACGCCTCGCTCCGCGTCGGCATCGTTGGTCTGCCGGATGCGCGTATGCTGTGCCTCTTCAACTGGGACGACACCGCGCGGTCGACATCGGTCCGGCTCGAACGGTCTTCGATGGTGAGCGATTTCTGGAGCGGCGAATCGCTCGGGCGCCGCGACGGCACGCTGTCGCTCGAGATGCCGGCGCGATCGGCGCGTCTGCTGAGACTCACATGACGGACGCCAGGCGCATGCCCTCCGTGCAGGTCACCGCGACCGCGTTCGCCGCGCTCTTCTCGGTCGTCGGTCTCGCGCTCTACGGACTGCCGCTGTACTACGACTTCATGGTCCGCGAATTCGGCTGGTCGCGGACGATGGTGACCTCCGGCAACGCGCTCAGCAAGCTCGTCGTCGGACCGATCTTCGGGTTCGCGGCCGGATGGATCGTCGATCGCTTCGGGCCGCGGCGCCTGATGATGGCGGGCATCCTGATGGCGGGCGGCGCATTGATCGGCCTCGGCGCCGTGTCCGCGGCCTGGATGTTCTACTTCTTCTATTTCTTCAATGCGCTCGGCTACGTGTGCGGCGGTCCGCTCCCGAACCAGGTGCTGCTCTCGCAGTGGTTCGACAAGACGCGCGGCCGCGCGATGGGCATCGCCTATCTCGGCATCGGGATCGGCGGCGCGCTCGTTCCCTTGCTGGCGAATCAGTTGACGCAGCAGTTCGGATGGCGCGGATCGTTGCAGGCGCTCGGCGTTCTGATCGTCGTGATCGCCTTTCCGCTCGCGTATTTCGTCAAAGAGGTCCCGGCCGTCGTGGTGCGAAAGCCCGGCGATGCTGAACGGGCGGCACTCGGACCAATCCTGTCTTCCACCGCGTTCTATCTGCTCGCAATCGGCAGCATGTGCTCGATCGCAGCGGTGGGCGGGTCCAATCAACATCTCAAACTGTTCCTGAGCCTCGATCGCGGCTACTCGCAGGCCGATGCGGCGCAGGTGATCTCGCTCGTCCTCGCCGTGAGCATCGCGGGACGGCTGCTCATGGGATGGCTTGCCGATCGCGTACCGCGAAAACATGTGATGTTGTTGATCTACGTGCTCGTCGCCTCGAGCATCCCGCTGCTGCTGGCTGGCGGATCGCGCTTCACCATGTACATGTTCGCGATCGTGTTTGGTCTCGGTCTCGGCGGCGAGTACATGATCATCCCGCTGATGGCGGCGGAGCTGTTCGGCGTCCGCGTGCTCGGCCGCGTGATGGGGATTGTGTTGACCGCCGACGGCGTGGCCGAGGCGACTGCGCCGATGCTCGTCGGGTATCTCCGCGATCGCAGTGGGAGCTACGATATCGGGTTCACGACGCTCGTCGTGGCAGCCGTGCTCGGCGCAGCCGCCATCGCCTTGCTGCCAAGGCCGCGGTCGGCACACATAAACTCGGGATTCGGGACTCGGGACTCGGGATTCGGGACTCGGGATTCGGGACTCGGGACTCGGGATTCGGGACTCGGGACTCGGGATTCGGGACTCGGGATTCGGGACCCGGCATGAGCCAGTCCACCGAATCGCAAATCCCGAATCCCGAATCGCTTCGAGGATCATGAGAATCGTCGACGGCAAGGTCATCGTCTGCAGCCCGGGCCGGAATTTCGTGACGTTGAAGCTCGTCACCGAGGACGGCGTGTACGGTCTCGGCGACGCGACGCTCAACGGCCGCGAGCTCGCGGTTGTCAGTTACCTGAGAGATCACGTGCTGCCGCTGCTCATCGGCCGCGACGCGCGCCGCATCGAGGATACGTGGCACTACTTATATAAAGGTGCGTACTGGCGGCGTGGCCCGGTGACGATGGCCGCGATTGGTGCGGTCGATACGGCGCTATGGGACATTCTCGGCAAGACGCTCAATACGCCGGTCTATCAGCTGCTCGGCGGCGCCTCGCGCGACTCGGTGATGGTCTACGGCCACGCCAACGGCGAGACCCTGGACGACACCGTGAAGGCGGTCGCGCACTACATCGACCAGGGCTATCGCGCGGTTCGGGCGCAGTGCGCGATTCCGGGCGTGCTGCACGCCTACGGCGTCGGCCGCGGCCAGTTGTACTACGAGCCGGCGGAGAAGGGCCGTCCGCTCGAGAGCGTGTGGAGCACAGAGCGCTACCTCGACTTCGTGCCGACGTTGTTCGAGCGGCTGCGGAAGGAGTTCGGGTTCGAGGTGCACCTGCTGCACGACGTCCATCACCGGCTCACGCCGATCGAGGCGGGCCGGCTCGGGAAGAGCCTGGAGCCGCACCGCTTGTTCTGGCTCGAGGATCCGACGCCGGCAGAGCTGCAGAGCGCGTTCCGGATCATCCGGCAGCACACCACCACGCCGATCGCGGTCGGCGAAGTCTTCAATACCATCTTCGACTGTGCTCAACTGATCGAAGAGCACCTGATCGACTATATTCGGGCGACGGTGATGCACGCGGGCGGGATCACGCACCTGCGGCGGATCGCGTCGCTCGCCGAGCTGCACCACGTTCGCACCGGCGCGCACGGCGCGACCGACCTCGGACCGATCTCGCTGGCCGCGGCGCTGCATTTCGATTTGCACGTGCACAACTTCGGCATTCAGGAATACATGCGGCACCCCGAGGAGACCGATCGCGTGTTTCCGCACGCCTACTCCTTCGAGCGCGGCGCGATGCACCCCGGCGACGCGCCGGGGCTCGGCATCGACATCGACGAGGCGCTGGCGGCGCAGTATCCCTACGAGCCCGCGTATCTCCCGGTCAACCGGCTGCAGGATGGGACGGTGCATTCATGGTGATCTCCCGCCGCGAATTCGTGAAAACGGTGTCGGCGTCGCTGGCCGTCCCGTGTCTGCCCTGGGGCGCGGCGACGGCGATGAAGTTCGGCTATGCCGCGATCACGTGGGGCGCAAACGTCACGCAGGCGATCGCCGACATCGGCGCTGTCGGCTTCCGCGGCATTCAGCTGCGATCCGAGGCTTTCGCGCAGTTCGGTGACAAGCCGGCCGCGCTGCGCGACCTGCTCGATCGCTCCCACTTGAAGATGGCCGTGCTGTCGAGCGGCAATCTGTCGATCGATCCGGCGAAAGAGCAGAGCGAGATCGCGACGCACGTGAGCCATGCGAAGTTCGTGAAGTCGGTCGGCGGCGAGTACGTGCAGGTGATCGACGAGCGGCCGAAAGGACGCGCAATCGTCTCCGAGGACTATCGCCGTCTCGGCCGCCTGCTCACCAAGCTCGGTCAGCGTACTGCCGACGAAGGGGTGCCGCTCGTCTACCACCATCACCTCAACAGCCTCGGCGAGAAGCCCGACGAAGTGGCGGCGGTGATCGACGCCGCCGATCGGCATCACGTGCGCCTGCTGTTCGACGTCGCCCACTATCAACAGGCCGGCGGCGATCCGGTGGCGGCGATCCGCAAATATCGCGACTGGATTCAGGTCGTCCATCTGAAGGACGTCCGCCCGGTGGACGGAGGCGGGTACCAGTTCGTCGAGCTCGGGCAGGGACGCATCGATTTGCCTGGCGTCTTCAAGGCGCTGAACGACATCGCCTTCGACGGCTGGGCGATCGTCGAGCTCGATCGCGTGCCGGATCCAAATCGGACGCCGAAGGAAGCCGCAGAGATCAACAAGCGCTACATCAGGGAGCGGATGAACCTGAAAATTCAGGAGTGACCCGGCGAGGATTGCGGATTGAGGATTGCGGATTGCGGATTTATTGTGGATTCAATCGTCAAGAAATCTGCAATTGGCCAATGTGGATTGATCG
>DAIUKO010000241.1:0-11844 GCA_036848175.1 Vicinamibacterales bacterium
GCGCCGAGCGCAAACAGCAACGCCATCTGCGGCTTGTCGCGGAGCATGAGCCACGTGATGTGCCCGCCGCCGAACCCGAACGAGAACGGCATCAGCGAGTACGCAATGGCAAGGCCGATCAGCTGATTGCGATATCGCAGGAATCGCCGGGTCCGACGGAGGGCCAGCACGCCGCGATCTCGATCGCGCGGCTGCCGGTCGTCCTTCATCAACGAGGCGAACCGATCCGCCATCCGGCCGAACTCGGGGTCGGCCTTGAAGAATTCGGCGACCAGCGTTCTCGTGTCTTCGCTGACTTGTCCGGCGAAGTAGAGCGGAAGCAAATCGTAGATGACGTCGCGTGTCACGGTCATGACGCTCCTCCCTGATGCCCGCCCGCGCGCAGCGCGATGAGCGCGTGCCGCGCGCGGAAAATTCTCGACTTCACGGCGCCGGCGGCGATGCCGAGCCGGCGCCCGATCTCTTCGTACGACAACCCGTCGCGCGCGTAGAGCAGCAGCGCCTCGCGGTCGCCGTTGGCGACCAGCGCGAGCAGCTTTTCGGTCCACCGCAGATCGATGACGTGCTCCGCCTCGGCCTGAAACGCGGTCCGCTCGGCGATCGCATCATCGAGCGGCACGAGCCGCCAGTCCCGCCGCTGGCGATCGGTCCACAGATTGCGGGTGATGGTCAGCAGGTAGGCGCGCACGGTCGCATCGCGGATGGATCCACGCGCCGTCCACGCCCGCACGAACGTGTCAGCCGTCAGATCTTCGGCGGTCGCCGGATCGCCGCAGAGGAACAGGGCAAACCGGTAGACGTCGCGTGAATGCTCCTCGTACAGCTCGTGGAAGCTGAGCATCGGTCCTGGAGAAGATACGCGCGTGGCCGGCAGATGTTACTGATTGCGGCTATCGCTGGCGGATTCACAAACGGAGGCTCGGAGGAACGGAGACGAACGGAGACGCCGGTTCGACGCGCGCCGCGGCGCGGCGCCGATGGTGGGAATCGGCCGTGGATACGAGTCGCTCTGATACGAACGGCGACTCGTATCCACGGCCGATCCCCACCATCTGGTGGGCCGGCTTCGCCGGCCCACGCGTCGAACCTTCGTGATCGCTCCCTGAAACGCTCTGGCGCCAATGCCACGAGCCTGCTCTGCCTCCGTTCGTCCTCCGTTCACTCCGTTGCTCCGTTTGTGAACTCCGCTCTCTCCGTCCGCCTCCGTTACCTCGCCAGCGCGCAGAGGAACTCGAAGATCAGATTCGACGCCAGGACCGCGGTGATCTGGCCCGGGCCGTCGTAGAGCGGCGACACTTCGACGATGTCGCCGCCGATCAGGTGCAGACCGGCGAGGCCGCGGACCAGGCGCTGCGCCTCGTGGCTCGTCAGCCCGCCGACCTCGGGGGTGCCTGTGCCTGGCGCGAAGGCGGGATCGACGCCGTCGATGTCGAACGTCATGTACGCGGGGCCGGTCACGACCCGCTTGATCTCGTCGATTGTCCACGCGATGCCGCGATCCTTCACCTGATCGATGTCGATCATGGTGATGCCGTGCTCGCGGTGAAAGTCGAAGTCGTCTTCGCCGTACATCGGCCCGCGAATACCGACCTGGATGAAGCGTGCGCCGTCGATGAGGCGCTCCTCGATGGCACGGCGGAACGGCGTGCCGTGGAAGTATTTGCCGCCGAAGTACTCGTCCCAGGTGTCGATGTGCGCGTCGAACTGCACGAGCGCGAGCGGACCGTGCCGGCGGGCGAGCGCGCGGAGGATCGGCAGCGAGATCGAGTGATCCCCGCCGACGGCGATCGGCCGCGCGCCGGCGTCGGCAATCGCGCCGATGCGCGCGTCGATCGCCTCGTAGGCCTTCTCGATGCTCACCGGCGGCGGATCGACGTCGCCGACGTCCGCGACGTTGAATCGGTCGAACGGCGCGACCTTCTGGAAGTAGTTGTACGAGCGGATCAGCGACGACTGATTGCGGATCTCGCGCGGACCGTAGCGCGAGCCGGTCCGGTACGAGGTGCCGCCGTCGTAGGGAACGCCGACGATCGCGACGTCGAGCCCGGTCGGATCTTCCACGTGCGGCAGCCGCATGAACGTCGCCGGCTGCGCGAAGCGCGGCGACTTGAACGACGCGCGCGGCTGGTGAGTCATCCGCGAATTCTATCGTGTATAGTCGCGCCTCATGACACTGGCGCGCGATCGCACGACCGCTCTGCACGGCGGCCTCAGCACGATCGAGTACTTCACGTTCGGATTCGGCACGATGATCGGCGTCGGCTGGGTCGTCCTGATGGACGACTGGCTCGCGCGCGGCGGACCCGGCGGCGGCATGCTCGGCTATCTGATCGGCGGCCTGCTCCTCTTTCCGATCGCCCACACCTACGGCCGCCTCGTGCAGCGCATTCAGGACGCCGGCGCGGAGATCGCCTACACCGAAGGCGTGTTTCCGCCGCTCGTCAGCTTCGGCGCCGGCTGGACGATGATCCTCTCCTACGCGATCGTCTGTCCGTGGGAGGCGGTCGCGACCGGCAACCTGCTGGCGCGCGTGTTCCCGGGGCTGAACTCCTATCACCTCTACACGATTGACGGCAGCCCGATCTACGCGCCGCGGCTCGCCGTCGGCCTCGTGCTGACGGCGCTGATTGCCATCGTCAACTATCGCGGGATCAAGCCGAGCGGCGTCTTTCAGGACGTGATGACGTTCGGCCTGCTGGCGACATTCGCGATCTTCACGCTGCTCGGCTTCGCGAAAGGATCGGTCGCGAACATGCAGCCGTGGTTCTCGCAGCCGGGCGCGGCGGGCCCGTGGCTCTCGATCTTCCTCGTCCTGCAGATCGTGCCCTACTTCATGACCGGCTTCGAGTCGGTCGCGAAAGGATCGGAGGAAGCCAAGGCAGGATTCGATCCGCGGAATTTCACGACCGCCATCTACGCCGCCCTCATCGCCGGCTTCATGTTCTACGTCATCGTCGTCGCCGTCGTGACCTACGTCTACCCGTGGCAGGAGATCGTGTCGGGCCACGTGCGCACCGAAGTGGCGTTCGAGCGGACGTTCGGATCGCACGCCATCGCGCAGCTGATTCTGTTCGGTGCGTTCCTGTCGCTGCTGAAGATCTTCAACGGCAACTTCGTCGCCGCGACGCGCATGTTCTATGCAATCGGCCGTCGCAACCTCGTGCATCCCTCGCTCGGCCGCGTCCATGCGGTCCACGGCACGCCGACGGTGGCGATCTCGCTGATGGCGGCGCTCACCGCCGCCGCCGCGATGTTCGGCGACGCGATTCTCGTCCCCGTCACCGAGGTTGGATCGCTGGCGGTCGGCGTCGGCTGGCTGTCGGCGTGCGCCGCCTACCTCGCGCGCCGGCGCCGCGACGACCACGCGCACGAATCAGGCACGATGGCGGTGACGGGATGTCTGGTTGCCGTGGCGATCGTGCTGATGAAGATCGTCCCGGGCGTGCCCGGCAGCTTCTCGCGCGCGGAGTGGATCGCGTTTGTCGCGTGGTCAGCCTTTGGTCTGGGGTTCTGGCTCGCTCGGCGCCGCTGAGAGCATCGACAAGGCCTGATCGACGAACGCGTCCTGCGGCAGCGCGCCCAAGATCTCCACCTGGACGCCATTGCCAGCGACGACCGTCTTCGGTACGCCGCTCACCTGATATTTCCGCGCCAGATCGGGGAACTCGGTCGCTTCCACCGCGAAAGCGGTGATGTTCGGGCTGACGAACGCCATCTCGTGCGCGAGGCTGACCGCCCGCGGGCAGTGCGGTCACGTCGGTGTGGTGAAGACCTGCAGCGTCAGCGGCGTGTTCACCGCCGCGAGACGCTTGCGGTTCGCTTCGGTCAGGCCCGGCGGCCGGCCGCCGACGAGCAGCACGGCCTGGATCAGCGAGATGAACTCGTAGCCGGCGGGCGTCCCCAGAAATCTGACCCGGGAATCCTGATGTTCACCGAGCACCGCAATCGCCGGCACGCGATCGACGCCGTACTGCTTCGCTTTGTCGCCCTCGAGCACCAGATTCACTTCCTCGATCGAGATCTTGCTGGAGAGCGGCGGCAGCTCGTCGAGAATCTGCCGCGTCTGCAGACAGGTCTCGCATCCGAGCGTCTGCGTGAAGAACAGCAGCCGCACGTTGGACTTCATCTCGTTGAACGCTTCGCGAAGCTTGTCCTGATCAGCCGGCGAGATTAACGACATCCAGCGATTATCGCATGTCGGGGATTCGGGATTTGGGATTCGGGATTTGATCGACAGGGATGCGCGGAGGTTCACATCCCAAAACCCGAGTCCCACATCCCGACTCAGCTCACTTGAAGAGATCGTCGAACGCGCGGCGCGCACTATTCGGACTGGATGAGTCGCTCGTCGCCGCAGGCGTGCCGGTCTGACGCTCGACGGTGGTGCGCGGCGTGAACAGCGTGCACGTATTCCGCTCGTCCTTCGGCGCGACGCGCGCCGGCAGCTTGTCGTGCTGCGTGCACTCCCAGCGCACGCTCGTGTCGAAGGAGACGCAGTGAATGCACGCGTGGAGATCGACGCCGCAGCGCGAGCAGCGCGCATCGAAGGCGACCGACACTGCGAGCAGATTGCCGCAGCGGGTGCAGCGGAAAACTTCGTGCGCGCCCATGAGATTGGGCGTCTTGGGCCCGCGCTCGTCCTGCAGCTGACGGCCCGGCGCGCGCTCCTGCGGCGGACGCGGCGGCTTCGGACCCTGCGGCCCGCGCGGCCGCCCTTCGTCCTGGTATCCACGCTGGCGGTATTTACGATCGCTCACTTAGCGGACCGTATCAACTGAAGGAGTAGCAACCACAACGAGCCTCCGACCGCGAGTGTCGGGCCGCGACAACGGAGCGGCCCTAGTAATCCGAAGAGATGCGCCGCTAATCTTGAGTCCGCAGATCGCGAAGGCGATCGCGAAGTGCAGGCGGCAATCCGGCGTCGACTTGGGGGGTGATCAGGCCGACCGAATCCAGATCCTGCAGATGCACCCTACCCCGCAAGCGAAAGCTCGTCAACTTCATTTGCACCAGGTCGGCGACGGCCATCAACAGGACGCCCTCGGTCGTCTTCACCGCAGGCGAGAACGGCGGCACCGGTTCGTGATCATGAAATCGCCGTCGCGCGCTATTGCGACGGAGGCGTCAGCTCACGCAGGAAGTCGGCGAGGTGACTCCCCCAGACAGTTGGCAGCGAGTGCGTGCCGTGGCCGCGCGTTTTGTCGCTCGTCGGGATCAGAACGTAGCGGCCGCGCTTCACGCGCGGCATCAGCTTCTCCATCAACCCCAGCTCCGGCGGGTTGACGACGTCGTCCGCGGAATTGATCGCAAGGACGGCAGCGGTGATCTTCTCGAGGTTCGGCGACGGATCGTAGTCACGCGACGCGTTGTACTGATACAGCATGTCGTTCGCATCGGTCGATGCGAGGCGCGATTTGATCTGATCCTCGTACCACTTGTCCGCGGCGTCGCGGCTTGGCGCGGTTTTGTGCCACTGCAGAGGGCTGCTGGTCATCATCATCAGCAGATTGATGGCGCCGACCAGGCCGTCGTGCGGTTCGGTTGTGTACTCGCCGTTCTTCCAGGCCGGATCCTTCGTGATGCTGTCCATGATCATCTTGCGCATGATGCGATTGCGGCCGGCGATCTGAGTCGGCGCGCTCGCGAGCGGCACGAGCCCGTCGACGAAGTCGGGATACATCTCGCCCCACACCCAGCAGTGCATCGCGCCCATCGACGTCCCCATCACGAGACGCAGGTGATCGACCTTCAATCCGTCGGTCAGCAGCGCGTGCTGCGCGCGGACCATGTCGTCGTAGGTGTATTTCGGGAAGCGCGCGCGCAGCGAGTCGCTCGGCTTGCTCGACTTGCCGTGGCCGACACCGTCGGGCAGGACGATGAAGTATCGGGTGGCGTCGAGCAGCTGGCCCGCGCCGAATAGCTCGCCGCCGAACGTTTGATTCAGGAATCCGCCGCCGGTGCCGCCCGTGCCGTGAAGGATGAGCACGGCGTTGCGGACGCCGCCGGAGGCATCGCGCCTGGGTGTGCCGATCGTCCGATAGTGAATGTTCAGCGACGGCAGCGTCTCGCCGGTGGCGAACTTGAAGTCCTTGATCGCGAAGTCGCCTTCCACCGGTGTCGGATAGGTCGCCGCGCGCGCGGCCGGTGCGGCGAACAAGAGAGCCACCAGACCTAGAACACGCACGCGCATAGCTACCTCACTCACCCGGCGGGATTTGGGATTCGGGATTCGGGATTTGATGCTCCACGCGATCAAATCCCGAATCCCAAACCCCGAATCCCGACCCGCGCTAGAACCGATAGACCGCCGTCACCTGCAGCGCGCGCGCCGGCTGCTGATTGCGCATGCCCAGGTAGTTCGGGTTGAACTGCTCGTTCGCGCCATTGTAGTTGTACTGCGTGTAGTCGCCGGCGTTGAGCAGATTGAAGAGGTTCGCCGCGAGCTCCACGCTGTTGGTACGGTTCAGGTTCAACTTCTTCCCGATCTTGAGGCCGAGCGTCTTCTGCGCCGGCGCCATCACCTGACCGTCGCCGCGCGTCGGGAACGCGAAGCGCATGCGCGTCGACAGCGGATTCGACTGCGTCGTGCCGTTCGCCAAAGTGACGGTCGCCGGTCCGAAGACCGCGAGTTGCGGATCGCCGACGGGAATCTGCGTCACGACGGGTCCAGTCCACGGGCCAGCCTCGATGGTGTAGCTCGCCGCGAGCACGACGCCATACCGCGCATAGTATGTGCCGCCGAAGTTCAACCGATACTTCTGCCACGTCGGGCCGTAGGTGTGAACGGTCGTGCCCGTCGCGATCGGCAGGCTGTTCTCTTCGTTGTTCCCGCGCGGCATGTACAGCAGCTTGTCGTTGGCGAATGCGCTCGGCTGAATGAAGCGCGCCGGGTCGGTCGGGTTCCAGTCACCGCTCATGTGCTGCCACTGGCGATTGATCCCCGCCATGAACTGGAGGCCGTGCGACAGGTTCTTCGTCGCCGTGATCTCGAGCGCGGTGTAGTTCAGGCGGCTCCACGAATTGTTGGTCTGCTGAAAGACGATGCCCCGGTTCGGATCGACCCTCCCGAAGCCGCCGAACGGCTGGTTCGGACCACTCGGATAGAAGCCGTTGATGTCGATGCGCGCGTAGTTGTCTTGGTAGACGCGGTGAATGCCGGCGACGTCGATACCGATTGAATACGGCAGCTGCATCCGGTAGCCAACGATCCCTTCATCGAGATACGGCTGATGCAGATCGGGATCGAACTCCGATGCTGCCAGCGATCCGGTCCGCGCCGGCGTCGGGATGCTCGTCTCGAAGGTCCCGTTCGCATCGTTGTCGTAGGTGTCGACGATACCGACCGCGCCGCCGGCGCCGAACAGCGTCACCGCGTCGCGTCCCATCATCTGCTCGCCGAGGCGAACGTAGCTGCCGCGCAGCACGTTCTTCGCGTCCTTCGTCACCAGATACGAGAAGCCGAGACGCGGCTGCAGGATGTGCGCGTCCTCCCTGACGACATCGAAAATCTTGTCGTAACGGCGCACCCAGTCGGTGCGCAGCCCGATGTTCGCCGTCAGCCGCGGCGTCGGCTTCCAGTTGTCCTGCACGTACACGGCATAGTTACGGTCCCGCGCCATGCGCGACGTCAACTGAAGCGGTGATGCATAGCGGCGGTGAAACGGAATCGTACCCTTCGACGGATCGTTCGGATCGATCTGGCGCCGCTCTTCGAGAATGAACCCGTCGTTGAGATAGAACGTCGTCGTATCGTAGGTGCTGCGCGGCGCGCCGAAGAATCCGGTCATGAACTCGTGCGAGCCCGCCAGGCCGTCCTTGAAATAGGTGAGGTCGCCGCGCAGCGTGATTTGCGACGACGGCAGATACGCGTACGAGGCCTGTCCGGCGCCGCCGGTCCCGTCGTCGAAGTTCCCGCCGGAGACCAGCCGGCCGCTGCCGACAAGCCGTCCGCCGGTCAGCGTCGCCGCGCGATGGACCGTGATCGTCGGGCCGGAGCCGACAAAATCCGCGAAGGTGCTCGCGTCCGAACCTCCCTTGTTGTTGTACGAGGCGAGCAGCGTCGTCGTCATCTTGTCGCCCCACACCGACGTCACCTTGCCGCCGTACAAGCCGCCGCCGGTCGAGTACACGTTCGTGCGGCTGTAGTGATATTCACGATCGCCGGTGGCCTTCAACCGATCGCCCTGGAAGAACGCCGCGATCTGATGCTTCCCCGTCTGCATCGTCACTTTGCCGTACGGCTGCGTGCTCTTCGTGTTGTTGTTGAACAGCTCCGCGCCGGGCGCCAGATCGTTGAGGCGCTGCACCTCGACGGCGGTTCTGCTGATGCCCGCTTCGAGATCCGCCCGCCGCAGCGCGCCGAAGAACCAGATCTTGTCGCGCCTGATCGGTCCGCCGATGCCTGCGTCGAACTGCCGGACGATCGCTGTGGTCGGCGTGCCAACGGCGGTCGAGGTCGCCGGCTTGCAGGACGCGCTCGACGAGCAGTTGTTGACGTTGTTGCCGTTCCAGCTGTTTGGCTGATACGCATAGGCGGCGGAGCCTTTGAACGTGTTGCCGCCGCTCTTCGTGATCACGTTGATGTTGAGGCCGACGCCCATCGGCGCGGAGGCGTCGACGCCGCCGGTCTTCACCTGCGTGTCGCTGACCATGTCCGCCCCCATGGCGACGTAGGTGATTTGCGCGTCCTGGTAGTTCGATGCGATAGCGCCTTCGAGTTGAACGACGTGCGCGAAGTGCTCGGTGCTGTGGCCGAAGTACACCATGCGGCCGCTGCCGTCGTCGAACGGACGCGAGTGCACGCCCGGCGTGATCTCCAGGAAGTCGCTCCAGTTGCGCCGCGCCTGGATCGGCATGTCGCGCTGGAATTCGCCGCTGATGTTGAGAACGTTGCTCGGATTGCTCACCTCGAGCATCGGCGAGTCGCCCGACACCGTGATGCTCTCCGACAGCGATGCAAGCCTCATGACGATGTCGACCTGGAAGTTCGCGCCGGCGCGCAGGAGGATGTCCTGTCGCTTGAACGACGCGAAGCCGGTCAGATCCGCGGTCACTTCGAACGTGCCGGGCGGCAGGTTGATCAACCGGTAATAGCCTTCGGCGTCGGTCACCGACGAGACGGGCTGGATCAGCGCTTCACCGCGCGCCGACACCGTGACGCCGGGCAGCGCGCCGCCCTGCTCGTCCCGGACGTAGCCGCGAAGACTTCCGGCGCCGGTCTGCGCTGCGGACGTGACAGCGGTCAGCAGCACGAGCGCGAGTGACAGGATCAGACGTCTGCGCACCATCGTGACCTCCAGGAGAAAGTGAAGAAAAACCGGACGATAAGTGCCGCGGCAGATGTGAAAGATTGGCGCCTTTATATCACGTCGAACACGCGAGACTGTGGTATACCCGCAGGCGTAATCGGTCATTGATGGCACGTAATTCGTCTTTTTGTTTTCGGTCGTGGTCGTCCGTTCGCTGGTGAACGTCTGGAGGGTGTGATGCTGCATTCCCGACTGACCCGCCTGATCCTCATCCTTGTCTTCATAAGCGCGCCGCTCGCAGCGCAGTCGCCGCGTCCGATGAGCATCGTGGATCTCCTGTCGATCCCGCGGCTCGCGGACCCGCACCTGTCGCCGGACGGCAGCGCCGTTGTCTACACCAGAGCTGACGCCGACTGGAAGAGCGGCAAGCGCATCTCACACGTCTGGCGTGCGCGCGTCGGCGGCGGCGCCACCGACGTCCCGATCCAGTTGACCAACGGACCGGATGGCGAGAACGATCCGCGATGGTCCCCCGACGGCAAGACGATCGCGTTCACGGCAAAGCGCGGCGACGATGAGTTCGCGCAGATCTATCTGCTGCCGGCCGACGGCGGCGAAGCACGGCGTCTGACCTCGCACGCGAGCGCCGTCTCGGAGCTCGCGTGGGCGCCCGACGGCGCGGCGCTGTACTTCAAGGCGCCCGAACCAAAGAGCGCCGAAGAAAAGGCCCAGGACAAGAACAAGGACGACGTCTATTCGTACGACGAGAACTACAAGCACACGCACCTGTGGCGAGTGATCGTCTCCTCACAGTACGAGACTCGTCTGACGAACGGCGACTACTCGATCACGTCGTACGAGCTCGCGGACGATGGGAAGAAGATCGTGTTCCACCGCGCGCCGACGCCGCTGCTCGGATCGGGCGCGGACAGTGAAGTCTGGGTGATGAGCGCCGACGGATCGTCGCCGCTGCAGGTGACGAAGAACAGCGTGCAGGAAACCGACGCATCGCTGTCGCCGGACGGATCGCTGGTGCTGTTTCTGTCACAGGCGAACGCGAAGTTCGACACCTACTACAACGGACGGCTGTTCGTCGTCCCGGTCGGCGGCGGCGCCGCGCGGGCCATCGTCGGTGAGAACGAACCGTACGACGTCGACCACGCGTTCTGGTCGGCGGATGGCAAGACGATCTTCTTCGTCGCGAACCTCGGCGTTCACGGTGAGCTCTTCGCCGTCCCCGCCACCGGCGGCAAGCCGCGCCAGCTGACCAACGGCAAGCACAACGCCGGCGGCGCGGCGTCGCGCGAAGGCGATCGACTCGTCTTCACCATCAGCGACTCCACCTCCGGCGGCGAAATCTGGACGATGCGTGCGACCGACAGCGCACCTCAGCGCGTCACGCACGTGTTCGACTACATCGCACGCGATTTCAAACTGGGACGTCAGGAAGCGATCCAGTGGAAGGGCGCCGACGGCACGACCGTCGAAGGCATCCTCACCTATCCGGTGGACTATCAGCCCGGCCAGAAATACCCGCTCGCGGTGATGACGCACGGCGGGCCGCAGGCGGCCGACAAGTACAGCCTCGGATCGGTCAGCTACGAGTTCCAGGTACTGGCGGGCAAGGGCTATGCGTCGCTGCAGCCGAACTATCGCGGCAGCACCGGCTACGGCGACGCCTTCCTGCGCGACATGGTCGGCCACTACTTCCAGAACGCGCACCTCGACGTGATGACCGGCGTCGACGAAGTGATCCGGCGCGGCATCGCCGATCCGGATCGCATGGTGAAGATGGGCTGGAGCGGCGGCGGCCACATGACGAACAAGATCATCACCTTCACCGATCGTTTCAAGGCGGCGTCGGCCGGCGCCGGCGCGGCGAACTGGATCTCGATGTACGCGCAGAGCGACATCCGCTCGTTCCGCACGCCGTGGTTCGGCGGCACGCCGTGGGAGAAGAACGCGCCGTTCGAGGTCTACTGGGCGAACTCACCGCTCAAGGACGTCGCCAACGTGAAGACGCCGACGCTGTTCTTCGTCGGCGAGCGCGACCCGCGCGTGCCGATGCCGCAATCGATCGAGATGTACCGCGCGCTGAAGAGCCACGACGTTCCGACGCACTTGTACATCGCGCCGCGCGAGCCGCACGGCTGGGCGGAGCTCCGGCACCAGCTGTTCAAGCTGAATACCGAGATCGCGTGGTTCGAGAAGTACGCGACCAGGCGCGCCTACACACCGGAGAAAGCGCCGGCGGCTGGCAACGACGAAAAGAAAGATGTGAAAAGTACCAGCGAAGGTCAGCCGTAGGCGAAAAAAGCGGCGCCGCGCGGGCGCCCCGTCTTTGCGCCCGCGCGTGAAAACAGGGTAAGCTCGCGATCCGTTCGTCTCGTCTGATGTCGCAGATCTTTCACCGCAGCGCAAACACGATCGCGCGGGTCAGCATCTTCGGCGCGGTCTTCTTCATCGGCGGCCTGCTGCTCGTCTTCGGCGAAGTGAGCCGGTCGCCGTGGATGACCGACGTCCACGTCGCGCGCGAGCAGCCGATCCAGTTCAGCCACGAGCGCCACGTCGCCGGCAACGGCATCGACTGCCGCTA
>DAIUKO010000242.1:0-2872 GCA_036848175.1 Vicinamibacterales bacterium
GCGCGACCATTCATCCGTGTAACCGGATGAAAGGATACACGTCGACGCGCAGACTGGCAAGTCGACCCGCTTAGAAGCCCGGCGCCAGGCTGAACTGGAAGGCGAATGCGAGGCAGGATGTGACCATGATGGACCGCATAACAGCGGACCAAAAGTGCAATCGTCACGCCGCGCGGAGGTGATATCGATCAGCCTGTATCGAGGCTGGGTTACTGAACCGGCTTGTCGCAGATCTGAATGCCGGCGCCGCGATTCGGCTGCGCCGCGCAGTACTCAATCACGGCCTGCTGCACCTCTTCGCGAGCGGCGGTCATCGCGTGTTCGCGCATCGAGCTCGTGATGGCATTCGACGCCTTACCAGCGAGGTACTTGCCGACGAGGTTCTCGATCAGGACGGTCAGCAACTCACCCTGATTGAATGGGGCATACGGCTGCGACAGTGGATTGTTGGTCGCCGGAAACGCCTGCCGCTGCACCTCGGCGGCGTACATGCCGCCGGCCGGTACCGGGCCCGCTTTGAAGTCCAGGCTCTTGATCAACTCATCGAGCGAAATTCTCGGTTTCTCGTGAATTTCGAGCTTGAACATCGGCGTCTCGTTGAGACCCCGCAGGGTCGGCGCGGGCGGCTGTTCGAGCTCTTTCTTGATCTTGTCCAACGACACGGGCAGGCCGGCTTCTGATTTCTTATCTTTGTCGTCCTTGACTGGGGACGGCGATTGAGTGGACGAGGACGGCTGCGCCATCGAGGGCACGGCGACCAGAATCGCCGTAAACGCTAGAGCCGTCAGCCGCATGAGCATTTGGACGCCCCGGCCGCAGTTTCGGCCGCGATAGCAACTCGGTCACGGGTGCATGTCTCGGGCCACGACACGCCTGCCCGGTTCCGAACAGATGCGCTCGCGCACCGGTGAGCGTAGAATGCCACAAGACGAACCGCGGGAGGAGCACGATGCATCAAGTGCCGCGCGAAGATCAGCTCGAGCTCGCCGAAGCGATTGCGGCCGGCGCCAGGCGGCGACCGAGTCAGGCCTTCGGTGAATATTTCTCGGAGCAGGGCGGCTCGTGTGCGCTCGGCGCGGCGTACGAAGGCGCGTACGCGCTGCCGCGCGATCCCGAAGAGGCGCACTCCATCCGACCGCGGCTCGATCGCTTGTTCGACTGCCTCGAAAACGTTCGGCGCAAGTGTCCGGTCGGCTGCAACAAGCGCCTGCCGCTCAACGCCATCATCCTGCATCTCAACGACGATCATCACTGGACGCGCGAGCAGATCGTGGAGTGGCTGAAACAGTAGTGGTCGTTGGTCGTTGGTTACTGCGTTAGTCTTTGCCGGAACTCCCTGACGTCGTTGTCTACATCGAGGCCCTGACCCGCCACATCGTCGGACAGCCTCTCAAACGCCTCAATCTCCTCAGCCCCTTCGTTCTCCGCTCCGTCGATCCGCCGATCGATTCGATCAACGGTCAAGTGGTTCGCGGCCTGCGGCGCGTCGGCAAGCGCATCGTGCTCGAATTCGATCAGGATCTCTTTCTCGTCATTCACCTGATGATCGCCGGCCGGCTGCGATGGCGCGAGCCGGAACAGAAACTCGGCATCGGGACGAAGCTGATCCTCGCGTCGTTCGAGTTTCCGGCAGGCACGCTGTTCTTCACCGAGGCGAGCTCGAAGAAGCGCGCGTCGATTCAACTGGTGCGCGGCGAGGCGGCGCTCGAGGCGCTCGATCCCGGCGGCGTCGAGCCGCTCGACGCGTCGCTCGAACAGTTTCATGAGGCGCTGACGCGCGAGAACCACACGCTGAAACGCGCGCTCACCGATCCGCATCTTTTCAGCGGTATCGGCAATGCGTACTCGGACGAGATCCTGCACGCCGCCAGGCTCTCGCCGCTCAAGCTCACGCGATCGCTCGGCGACGAAGAGTTCCTGCGCCTCTACGAGGCGACACGCGCGACGCTGCGCAGGTGGATCGATCTGCTGCGGAAGGACGTGAAGGGCGGATTCCCCGAGAAGGTGACCGCGTTTCGCGACGAGATGGCGGTCCACGGGCGATTCAAGCAGCCGTGTCCGGTCTGCGGATCGCCGGTGCAGCGGATTGTCTACGCGGAGAACGAGTGCAACTACTGCGCGAAATGCCAAACGAGCGGCCGGCTGCTCGCCGACCGCTCGCTCTCACGTTTACTCAAAGACGACTGGCCGAAACGACTCGAAGAGTGATCCGCTATTGGCCGCGCCAATAACTGCGGCCGGAGTCGGTGCCACAGTCCGTGGCTCCGGCGGCCGAAACGAACACGAATCCCCGGTCGATCGTGCTGGGCTGATGCCCTTGAATCGTGACCCGCATCCAACCGCTGATCGTCAACGTGCCCGGTGATGCACCCTGGGGCACCGAGATCGACGTGGTGAAGTCGTTCTGACACGTTGCAGCCGTGATCAGGCGGTTCACGTTCACGCCACTACCGATAGTGACGACTGTCGAGGGCGCCGCACTGCTGTTGAACCGCACGTCGAAGTTGATGTTTGCGTCGGTGTGAATACCCGATCCCGATAGCTTCGCCGTGTTGAAGAACAAGTTGTAGGTGCCCGGCGCGACGATGCTGAAAATCTGGTGAATCGGCAGCGTGATTTCAAACGTATCGGTCGTCGGACCCGTCGGTCCGACCGCACCCGTCGGACCCATTGGTCCAGTCGCGCCCGTCGCGCCCGCGGCGCCCGTCTCGCCACTCGCTCCGGTCGCGCCGGTCGGTCCGACCGCACCGGTTTCACCGGTCGCACCCGTCGGGCCAACCGCACCCGTCGCTCCCGTTGGACCAACGGCACCAGTCGCTCCCGTTGGACCAGCGGCGCCAGTCGCTCCTGTTGGACCAGCGGCGCCAGTCGC
>DAIUKO010000242.1:2972-11776 GCA_036848175.1 Vicinamibacterales bacterium
CTCCCGTTGGACCAGCGGCGCCAGTCGCTCCTGTTGGACCAGCGGCGCCAGTCGCTCCTGTTGGACCAGCGGCGCCAGTCGCGCCTATCGGTCCTATTGCACCAGTTGGACCCGCCGGACCCGTCTCACCCACCGCACCACTCGGACCAGCAGGGCCTGTCGCGCCCGTCGAACCAGCCGCACCAGTCGCACCCGCCGGTCCCGACGGACCCATCACTCCGGTTGGTCCCGCCGCGCCCGTCGCTCCAGTCGCTCCTGCAGGGCCCATCGCGCCTGTCGGACCGATTGGACCTATCGCACCAGTCGGTCCCGGTTCGCCTGTTGCGCCAGTCGGGCCTGTGGCGCCCGTCAACCCACGTAGGCCCGGCGCCCCTGTCGGACCCGTCGGTCCGGTCGGACCGCGACGGTCGCGGTCGTCGCGATCGTTGTCCCTATCCTTATCGTTCCGCTGATCCTGGTTCTGGCCCCGATTGTTCTGGCTCTGACCAGCGGCTGGTGTCGAAACGGCCAGGCAGACGACGCACGCAATGGTCGCGATGACCTGAGCGCCGACACACCCGGTGCAAGAGAACTTCATCATGATCCCTTTGTCGAAAGGCGTATCAATTGTTGGAGGCGACGAGTCTAACACGCGCGTTCCTGTCGTATAAATGGCCCCTTAGTGCCATGAACTAAATGACTCGAGATTGCACAGTCCGCCTAGATGCTTGAACGACCAAGGAGACGGCGAGCGGCGTGGCGCAGCAGAACGCGATAGATGCGGATCGAATCCTGGATCGGGCGGAAATGACTCGACGGATTTCCCGGCTCGTAGATCGTCTGGATTGGCCGCTCGACGATCGTGTCGCCGGCCGCCGCGGCAGCAAGCAGCGTCGAGAGGTTGTACTCGAAGCCAGTCGCGGGATTCCGCAGATTGCGTTCGCATGCATGCCGGGGCCATCCGCGTAAACCGGTCTGTGTGTCCGCGACTCTCAATCCACCCAACCAGGCCGCAAGGCGTTTGGTCAGCACGTTGCCGAGGCGGCTGCGGAGCGGCACGTCGCTCCCGAACGCCCGAACGCCAAGGACGACGGCATCAGGTTGGCGGGCGAACGCGTGAGCAATCGTCACGACGTCCAGCGGCGCATGCTGACCGTCCGCGTCCGCCGTGATCACTCCAGCCAGATCCGGCGCGTGCTCGAGTGCATATGCAATGCCTGTTTTTAGTGCCGCACCCTGGCCGCCGTTTGCGTCGCGGCGCACGATTGTGACTCGTGGGAAGCGTGCCGCTGCCGAAAACCGATCGGCAAATGCCGGGCCGCTGCCATCGTCGACGATGATGATCGAGTGGATGAGACCGTCGGGATCCAGCGACGTGATGCCCTTGATGACGTCGGGAAACACCGGCGGCGGCCGGAACGCCGGCATGACGAGCGCAAGAGTGCCTGTCATCGCGGCGCTTTGGAATTCTTCTGAGCCAGCGCGTAGTTGAGGTTGCCGCGCGCGAGCGCGAAATTCGGGTTGAGCTGCACCGCCCGCTGCGCAGCCGTGATGGCTTCATCCCATTCGCCGAGCGCAATGTGGCCGGCGGCGACGTTGTTGTACGCCTCGGCATAGTCCGGCCGAAGCTTCAGCGCTTCCTGCGCGAACGTAATGCATTCGCGAAACTGCTTGGACTGAAACGCGGCGAGCGACAGCGCCATGAAACGCTCGGGCGTGCCCCGTTGGTCCGTGAGGGCGCGTGCGAGTTCCTGCTGCGCCAGGCTATCGAGCGGGTTGAGCGCGGCCGCGCGCTGTAGCTCGACGACCGCCTCGTTCGCCCGTCCGACGGATCGCAGCCACCGACCGTAGTAATAATGTGCGCGCGAATCGTCGGGCGCGAGCCCAATCGCTTCCCTGAACTCGCGCTCCGCGTCGTCGGATCGTCCGACGCCGCCGTAGGCGATGGCGAGATTCGTGTGCGCGAGGAAGTACGCCGGCACGTAGACGAGCGCACGCTCGAAATACGAGATCGCCCCTGTATAATCGCCGGCCTCCATTCGCGTGAGCCCGTAGTTCATCAACCCGCGGCCGTTGGTCGGACTCTTCAGCGTGACGTCCTGCCAGAGGGTCTCCTCGCTGCGCCACACTTCATTGCGCGCGTGAACGCCGACAGCACTGGCGATCAAGACGGCCGCGATTGCCGACGTCGCAAGAATTCGCGCGCGCGGTTCGGTCGCCGCGCGCGTCCACCAGAGGCGCACCGACCACGCCGCTGCGAACACAAGCCCGATGAACGGCAGGAAGGGCCGATGATCGTTCGCCACTTCTGCCAGAGGCGTTGCCGACGTCGGCAAGAGCGTCAGGAGAAACCACCACAACCCGAAGGCGATCGGCCTGGTCTCCTCTCGTTGCGACGTGCGGACAGCCAGCCAGACGAAAGCCGCGATGAAGACGAGCCCGTACCACACGAGCGGGTCGTCGAGGCCCGACACCAACGGCCAATCGTTGTCGGCGCTCAAGTCCAGCGGGGCGATCAACAGGACGACGTAGCGCAGTGCCACGAACGGCTGCGTCAACCGATACCGCAGCGGCGATGCGGCGCCCGAGGTGTACGTCGAGGGAATCCTCGATTGGATCCACGCGCCGAGCAGGACGGCGACCACGAGAGACGGCGCCATTGCTTTCAGAACAGTGGGCCATCGGCTGCGTGCCGCCCGTCGACTTGGCGGATCGTCGATCTCGAAGAGCCAGACGTAGATGCCGAGCAGAAGCGGAGCGATCAGCGCAGGTGGTTTGGCGAGTGCGCCGAAGACCAGCGGCACGAGGTACACGCCGAACCGTCGCCATCGCGGAACACGGGCGTACAGCAAGAGAGTTCCGACGACGCCGATGGCCGAGAGGATTTCGCCTCGCTGGATGACGTAGTTCACTGTCTCGGCGCAGAGCGGGTGAAGTCCATAAACGGCGGTCGCGACGAGCGCGGTCCATCGGTTGGCGGACATGTCGTCCGACACGCGGCCGGCGATCGCGAGGAACAGTCCGTACATCAGCGCGAGCTGTCCGACGAACCAGACGAACGTGGAGGCCTGGAACATCGCGGGTTCGTAGCCGCCGGCCAGCCGATAGTCAATCGCGAGCGTCGTCTGCAGCACCGGCCGGTACGACTGGTTCAGCGGCAGCATGCTGAACGTCGTCGCGTCGGCGAAGTAGCGCGGAATGTTGCGGACGCTCCGCACCGCCGTGTTGTCGACGATCGCGTGAATGTCGTCGAAATGAAAACCGTTCTGGAAATGATTCGCGTACGCGACGAGGAGCAGCGCGAAGAGAGCGAGCGCGGTGAGCGCAGGACCAAAACGGGCCATGCGATGAATGTGGCTACGATCCTACCGACCGATCGTCGATCGCGGCAAGCGCATAGGCGAGTGAAAACTCGGCAACACGTTCGGGGAGCACGCGCGCCAGATCGCTTCGCGGCGGTTCGAACGGCGTGTGCAGCAGCGTGCGGATCTGTTCCGGCGCGACGGGGATCGGCAGCCGAAGCGCTCGTGCGAGGCGCGTGAGCGCGATCGCCGCCCGCGCCGGAATCGACACGATGATCGCGCGTTGTCCAGCGGCGCGCTTGACCGCCTTCACGAAGGCGCGCATCGGTGGACGATCGTCATAGTAGAGCGAAGCCTCCGGCGGCGACCCGCTTTCGACGATTCGCGTCACGGCATCGACGAAGTGATCGAGGGCGATCACCAACGTCGGTTGATGGCCGCCGCCGATGAGGGGCACCAGCGGCGTGCGGAGCAGCGCCGCGCGCTGGCGTCCGAAGAGACCGCCGGGTCCGACGACGAGTCCAGGACGCACGACGAGATGGCCGACGTCGAGGAACCAGCGCTCGAGTGTGTACTTCACCCGTCCGTACTCCGACGGCGATCCCGGCTGCGCCGAGGGCGAGCTGATGAACAGCTGCCTCGTCGCCCCGCCGCGCGCAGCCGCTTCGGCCCATGCGATTGTTCCACGAACGTTGGTTTCGTAGGCCCCCGGCGCGAAGTCGTGCGCCGCGTGGATCACGACGTCGCAGCCCGAGAAGACGTTGGGATCGAACAGCTCTCCGAGTACGAGCCGGACGGCGTCGGCTGATGCGCGGCGCCGGATCGAACCTTTGACCTGATGACCGCGCGCGACGAACCTGGCGGCGAGCGCCGATCCGAGAAAACCGCCAATCGCCGTGATGAAGATGGTCACGCGAGCGTGGCGGCGAGGTGCCGGCCGATCCGGAGTGCATTGGCCATGATCGTCAGCGTCGCATTTTTTGCCGGCAGCCTCGGCAGACACGCGCCGTCGACGATGTGCACGCGTGTCGTGCCGGCGAGGCGGCCGTCGCGGTCGGTGTGATAACGCCGCGGCTGCACGCTCATTGGAAGCGTGCCGGCGAAGTGCAGCGCCGATCCCATCGGCGGACGTTGAATCATCGCGCCGTGACTGACGAAGCCGATGCGGCGGAACAGGCGAATCAACACCGCTTCGAGCGCATGCGGTGGTTCGGGCGCGAGGCGCACGTCGAGCTCTCCTGACGCCCGCAGCTGCACACTGCTCCAGGGGTCGGGATCGCGCGAGTAGAAGAGCATCAGAAACGCCGTCGCCGGCGCGACGTATTTGGCCCACACCCGATTTCCGCGCGCCGACAGCGGCAGCTCGAAGAGAAAGTCCGACCGCAGCGGTCCGGTCGTCCCGTACATCGAGCCTTGCGCGAGCCGTCCGCCTTCCTCCTCGGCGACGAGATTCAGTTGCGCAAGCGATGTATCGCGGGTCTGGAGCGCGCCGCCGATTCGCGAGAGATCGAGCAGCGGGATGCACGCCATCGGGTTGTCGAGCAGTGGGAGTCGCGTCTCGTAGTCGCCGTTCGAGGCGAGCACGATGCGGGTCGTGTTCAGCGCGCCGGCGGCGAGACACAGCATCCGGGCCCGTGATACTTCGATCGCTCCCGAGTCGAGGTTTCGCGCCTCCACTTCGACCACCTCGTCGCGCTCGACGTAACGAAGGACGAGCCGGCGATCGCGGTACTCGATGGCGCCGGATGCGATCAGCTCGTTGACGGTGTAGGCGGGCGTGTAGATGCCAGGATCGTGCGGCCGGAAGAACTCGAGGTTCTCGTACGCGTACGGCGATCGCCCGTCACGCGGCTCGGTGATGACTGCGAGCCGCGACCGTCCGATCGCCACGCGCGCCTTCCGGAAGTTCTCCTTCGCCCGCTCGTAGCGATGAAGCATGTCGTCGAAGATCGACGACAGCCGGATCGGTGGCTGAAGGCGATCGTCGCGTTCGAAGTACTGTTCCAGATCGTCGCCGTTCACGCCGCTCACGCCCATTCGCGCGGTGACCTCGTCGAAGGCCGGCGCGAGATCGGCGGCGGTGATCGGAAAACCGGCGAGGTCGCGGTCCGTGTAGCGGAACACGCCGGCACCCCACGCGTTGGCGAGGCCGCCGCGCGCCAGGCTGACGACGCCGCCGAACGGATCGCCGACGATCGGCGTCAGGCGCCGGGCGTCGCGTGCGATGTACGACATGTAAGGCGACTTCAGCTTCAAGCTGATCGCCGGCTGATGCAGGTTGTGCAGGCTTTCGAACTGCTGGCCGATCAGCGGTTCGAACAAATCGTCCTGCGTCTGCTTCAGGTCGTAGAGATTGCCGCGCAGATGCGGGTCTCGAGGCGCATCGAAGCCGACGTCGAGCATCAACACACGGCGTCCGCTCAGCCCGACCGCGGCAAAAGTGGCTGCCGGGCCCGAGCCGACGACGATCGCGTCAAAGGAGTCCATGGCGCCGGGCGAGCGCTTCTCCCTTGACGAGCTTCCAGGCACTGCGCATCGCCGCGGCGACGAGCGCGAGGATCGCACCGCCGCGCCGCTCCTTCCTGTTGAAGAACTCGTGCTGATAGGCGGCACGCGCCTCGGCGAGATAGCAGAGGATTTGAAACTTCCGCGTCAGCTCGCGGCCGGCTTTCCGGCGGCGGAGCGCGTACTCGATCGCCTCGGCATCGAGCCGCCGTTCGATGATGGTCGCGACGAGCGGTGACGGCGGCTCGCCGGCGAAGAGCCGGCGATGCGCATCGACGTATCGCTCGACGATCGCCGGATCCACCTCCTGAGCAAACAGCGCGGCGTGCAGATACCGCGCTTCGGCGGCGAGATCGGTCATTGTTTCACGGCGCTGGTCCCGGCGTCAGCCGGCGCGGCAGGATAGCATTGCAACATTCCATCAATGAATGTAGATTTATAGATGTGAGGCAGGCGTCTGCGCTCTATCGGCTGCTCGGCGACGAGGCGCGGCTCCGTCTCCTGCGCGTCCTCGCGCGCGAACGCCTCAACGTGACCGAGCTGACCGGCGTCCTCGGACTCGCACAATCGGGCGTTTCGCGCCATCTCGGCCTGCTCAAGGACGCGCGCCTCGTCGTCGAGGAGCGCGACGGCGGTTTCAGCTACTACCGTCTGGCCGCGTCTCTGCAGGACGACGGCGGACACGTCCTGTCGCCGGTTCTGCGCGCGCAGTTCGACGAAGCGGCCGACGATGCGGCGGTGCGCGCCGACGACGCGCGGCTGCAGGAAGTGCTGCGGTTGCGCAAGGAGAATTTCGAGAGCCACACCGGTCCCGACACCCGCGACGCCCGCCAGCTCGTGCCGGGCCGGAGCTGGGCGGCGTGGTCGCGCGCGCTGGGATTGCTCATGCCCGCCCTCAAGGTCGCCGATCTCGGCTGCGGCGAAGGGTACCTGACGATCGAAGCGGCGCGTTGGGCGTCGCGCGTGATCGCCGTCGACCGGTCGGATGCCGTCCTGGAACGTGCCCGCGCGCTCGCCCGGCGCCGCCGCGTATCGAACGTCATCTGGAAGAAGGGCGAGCTCGAGAAGCTGCCGCTCAAGGACGGATCGGTGGACGTCGCCATGCTGTCGCAGGCGCTCCATCACGCGCAGCATCCGGCGCGGGCGGTCGCCGAAGCGGTGCGTGTCACGGCGCCAGGCGGCCGCGTCCTCGTCCTCGACCTGCGCTTGCATCATGAGGAGTGGGTCCGTTCGAAGCTCGGCGATCGCCGCCTCGGATTCGATGACGACGAGTTGAAGCGCCTGCTGATCGGGTCGGGCCTGGCGGACGTGAAGGTCGGCGTCGGCGCCAGGAAGAGCGGCGATCCTTTCACCGTGCTCATCGCGACGGGAACGAAAAAACATGCAGCCACGAAGATACGAAGACACGAAGAAGAGGCTTAGTCGGCTGCTGGCCGAGCGCATTCTCGTCCTCGATGGCGCGATGGGGACGATGATTCAGCGTCGTCAGCTCACCGAGGCGGATTTTCGCGGCGAGCGGTTCAGGCATCACGGCCACGATCTCAAGGGCGACCTCGACGTGCTGGTCCTGACGCGGCCCGACGTCATCTCGGACATCCACCATCAGTACCTCGCGGCCGGCGCCGACATCATCGAAACCAATACCTTCAACAGCACCGCGATCGTGCAGGCCGACTACGGACTCGAAGCGTTCGCGTACGAGCTGAACGTCGAGGCGGCGAAGCTCGCGCGCGCCGCCGCCGACGATTGGAACGCGCGGACGCCGGACAAGCCCCGGTTCGTCGCCGGCGCGATCGGTCCGATGAACAAGACGCTGTCGATATCGCCGGACGTGAACAATCCGGCGTTCCGAAGCGCGACGTTCGATCAGATCAAGGAGGCGTTCAAGGAGCAGGCGCGCGGTCTTCTCGACGGTGGCTGCGATCTGCTGCTGCTCGAAACGATCTTCGACACGCTGAATGCCAAGGCAGCCATCGTCGCGATCGAAGAGCTCTGCGAATCCCGAATCTCAAATCCCGAATCCCGTCGGGATCTCGAGGCCCGCCCACCGCTGATGATCTCGGTAACCGTCACCGACCGCAGTGGGCGCACACTCTCCGGCCAGACGATCGACGCCTTCTGGGTATCCATCGCCCACGCGCAGCCGTTCAGCGTCGGCTTGAACTGCGCGCTGGGGGCGCGCGATATGCGGCCGTACCTCGCGGAGCTCGCGCGCCTCGCCGACTGCTATATCAGCTGCTACCCGAACGCCGGCCTCCCGAACGCGTTCGGCCAGTACGACGAGCAGCCGCAGGACACGGGCGCGTATCTCGGCGAGTTCGCGACGAGCGGGTTCGTGAACATGGTCGGCGGGTGCTGCGGGACGACGCCGGAGCACATCGCGGCGATCCGAAGAGCGATCGAGGGCGTGGCGCCGCGCCCGCACCCTCTCCACCACGGAGGACACCGATCCTCTGTGGTGGAGAGCTATACGCGGTTCGCCGGCCTCGAGCCGCTGACCATCCGCCCCGAGTCCAACTTCCAGATGATCGGCGAGCGCACCAACGTCACCGGCTCGGCGCGCTTCGCGCGGCTGATTCGCGCCGCGAACTACGCCGAGGCCGCTCAGGTGGCGCTCGATCAGGTGCGCGGCGGCGCGAATCTGCTCGACGTCAACATGGACGAGGGGATGCTCGATTCCGAGGGCGCGATGACCGAGTTCCTGAACTACATCGCGACCGAGCCGGAGATCGCGCGGCTGCCGATCATGATCGACAGCTCGAAATGGTCGGTCATCCTCGCCGGCCTCAAGTGCGTCCAGGGAAAGGCGGTCGTCAACTCGATCAGCCTGAAAGAGGGCGAGGACGATTTCCTGGCGAAGGCGGCGATCGTTCGCCGCTACGGCGCCGGGGTGGTGGTGATGGCGTTCGACGAGAAAGGCCAGGCCGACACGATCGAACGCAAGGTCGCGATCTGTCAGCGCGCCTACGCGCTGCTCACCGAACGGGCCGGCTTCGATCCGACCGACATCATCTTCGA